>JANPBZ010000155.1:0-17648 GCA_031430695.1 Ilumatobacteraceae bacterium | reverse complement strand
GATTGGGGCGATCAATGGCGGGGTTGGTCATCCGTCGGGCACTTCCTCCTGCACTCCTTGGGCGATCTTCGATGGGTCGACCACTGAAGTTGCAGGGGAATCGACAGTGATCAACCCGGTTACGGGGCAACCGGCCACCGTGTACTTCCGCACATGCGGATCGATCCTCCAGTTCGTGTACGTCGGACCGCACTCGCCTACCGATGTCGCCCGCGTCGCATACCAGAAGGTTGCATCACTCGTCCCCCGTCCCGAGGTGACGTTCTCGCCTCCGATCGACAAGATGATCGTCAACTTCGAGACATGGCTCGGCATCACCCCGTCGCCACCGATCTCAGCGAAGGCGACCATCCCGGGCCTGTCGGCGACAGTCACCGCGCAGGCAAGCGACATCGAATGGGTCACCGGATCTCAGGTCGACGGCGACACCAAGCTGGTCAGCTGCCAACCGTGGGGCTCGACCGAGTCGGCTGAAGACGGTTGCGTTTGGACTCCGACGTATCCATCGGTCAGCAAGGTCACCGGCACGGCCGACCAGCGTTACCACGGCACGGTCACGATCATCTGGCAGGTGTCGTGGGTGGCGACGAACGGCGCCAGCGGGGCGCTCGGCGAACTGCGTACCACGACCCCGGTCGAGATGGGTGTGCAGGAGATCCAGACCATCGGCGGATAGCAATTCCGGGGCACTGTTCCGCCTTTTGGTAGCCGCTGCTCATCTCTGGGAGTGATGAAACACTTACCTCAACGAGCCGGCAGTCCCAATCAACACATCGCAGTTCGGGCGACCCTAGGCAGCGGCAGCCGCCGTGGCCTGCACCGAGTTCTGCTCGTCGTTGCCACGCTCGTGACAGCTGGCTGCGGGAGCACCGAATCCACCATCTCTTCAACGGCTGCCGAGGTGGTCACCACAGCCACGGCTGGTCCGATCTACAGCGCGGCGTACGACCTGCCATGTGGTTGTTGGATGGTCGTGGATGGTTCAACGTTTGAAAGCGCAGCTGTCGGAAGTCCGACGCTGATCAATCCGAACACCGGTAATCCATCGACCCCCTTCTACCGGAACTGCGGTTCGTACTACGAGTTCGACTACCTCGAGCCACCACTTCCCGACGACGCCTCCCAGGCCTCGGTGATCCATCCCGTGACGATGTCGTCAACGTCGTCGGGACCGTGCACGTTGACGACGTGATACACGACGCGGCCAGTCACAATGGGCTTGCGGCAAATGCGTCGGTCGTGCACGGTGCGCGGCATGAACAGGCATAGCGCGACCCACTTCGTCATCGGTCGTAGCTGCAGCACGCCTACGCCGTTGCGTTTCACGAACACGCCCACCGACACTGGCTCCAAGAACGGCTCGCCCAACGTGTTCAGGTGCGCCATCACCGCATCGAACACCGGCCGCTCGAAACTGGGTCCGGTTCTGAAGTAATCGTCCAGCGTCATTGCCGGCGCACATTCATGGCTCTGGCCGTTGCGGGCGAATTGACGTTGGCACTGCGGGCATGTCCACGGCACGACACAACCGTAGGCCCGGGAACGAGGCTCTGGTCAACGGCTACCGTCGCTCTCATGCCCGATGTTTCCTTCAAGGATCTGTGCATCGATGTGACCGCTGGCGATGGCCGTCCGGCAGCGGTGGCTGCGTTCTGGAGTGCTGCGCTCGACCAGCCGATCAATGCCCACGACGGCGCCGGTTTCAGTCTCGACCCACCGGAGGGTGGTGACAAGAATCGCGTCGTCTGGATCCTCGACGTGCCCGAACCGATCACGGCCAAGAGTCGCGTGCATGTCGATATCCGCGTCGCCGACGGCGACCCTGGCCCGCTGTTGGCCGCAGGCGGCACCGTCGAACGCGCCAAGGGCGACGACCTCGACTGGCACATCCTCAACGACCCCGACGGCGTGCCCGTGTGCGTGTTCGCACCTCACCCAGCCGCCCCCAACGCGCTCGGCCCGTTCGAACTGGTGGTCGACGCGGTCGACCCTCCTACGATCGCCGGCTGGTGGGCCGAGCGTACGGGCGGCACCGTAGGCAGCCGCGAAGGTGTCCCGTACGTGTGGATCGAAGGCGCCGCCGGCTTCCCCTACATGTTCTGGGTGTTTCACCATGTACCCGAACCGAAGACGGTGAAGAACCGCGCGCATTGGGACGTGAGACTGGTCGACACCACCATCGACGGCCTCGTCGCCGCGGGTGCGACGTTGCTGCGACCGAAGGACGACGAGATCCGCTGGTGGGTCATGGCCGACCCCGAAGGCAACGAGTTCTGCGCGTTCGAATAGGGCGCGCGCCGGTCGCTCAGCGAATGGCGGTCAACGGATCGTCGGCGATGCGACTCTCCACACCGGTGGGGCCAACGGGGAGTGCGCCACGGATCGTCACGCGTCGTACCCGTCGTTCGGTCGTGCCGTAGTCGTCGACCGCGTAGTGCATGGTTGCCCGGTTGTCCCAGATCACCACATCACCGTCCCGCCACCGATGCCGCAGCACGAACTCGGGCTGGGTCATGTGCTCGTACAGCATGCCGAGCAAGCCGTCGCTCTCGATGCGCGACCAGCCGACGATGTGTGTCGTGAAGCCCGGGTTGATGAACAGGTTCGGGCGGCCGGTGACCGGGTGAACCCGCACGACGGGATGGATGACGGGCGGCACCTTCGCCGAATCGTCGAGCAGTTGTTGGGCGTCGTCACGATTGAGCGCGGAGTCGAACGGCTCTCCCCAATACGCAAGGGGCGAGATGCGATGCACTGCTTCCAGCTCGTCGACCATCGTCCGCAGCGGCGCCGCCAACCGCTCGTACGCAGTACGCGTGTCCGCGAACATCGTGTCGCCGCCGGATACAGGCGTCGAGTCACCGACCAGAACCGATGCCGCCGGCGGCGCGGGCACGAAGGTGACGTCGGTGTGCCAGCGGGCGTTGCGGCCACCCTTTGCACCATCCTGTTCGAGGATCTCGGGGAAGTCGGGATGGCCCGGTATCACGGGGTGCGCGGGAGTTGGCTCGCCAAGTGCGCGGGCCAGCGCGACCTGTTCGGCATGGCTGAGGTACTGGTCGCGCATCACCAGCAGTCGATGATCCTCGAGTAGCGACGAGAGCCATGCCGGATCGACACCATCTCGAACTCGGGCTCCGGTGAGCTCGGCGCCGAACACGCCGGTGATCGGCGTCATGGTCCAGTTGTCGATCATCTCCGTCATCTCGGTCATCTCGGTCAGCACGCCACCTCCGACCACCGCTACATGGTTCGCAACGTGATAGCTGTGGTGGGTGACGACCATCACGCCGCGCACGATGCGGGCAGTTCTGCTCAACGGGCACGGAGGCTTCGACCGGCTCGAACTGCGCGACGACGTCGTTGTTCCACAACCCGCGGCGGGACAGGTGCTCGTGAAGGTCGCCGCGGCGGCAGTGAACAACACCGACATCAACACGCGCATCGGGTGGTATTCGCCTGACCTTGTCACCGACATGCCGGACGGCGCCGAGCCGGGGCCTCCGAGTAGGCGCACCGACATCAGCTGGAGTGGTGACGTTCCCACCTTCCCACGGATCCAAGGTGCCGATGCGTGCGGTCGCATCGTGTCGGTCGGTCCCGGTGTCGACGCCGGACGCATTGGCGAGCGGATCATCGTCGAGCCGGTGTTCCGCGACCCAGACGATCCGCAGGCTCACCCTGTGTACTTCGGATCCGAGGTGGACGGCGCGTTTGCCGAGTACACCATCGTGCCCTCACGACACGCCCTGCGAGTCGACTGCTCGTGGACCGATGTGGAGCTGGCGTCGATCCCGTGCTCGTACTCGGCGGCCGAGAACATGTTGTCGCGTGCTCGGGTCGTGGCAGGGGAAACGGTGGTGGTCACAGGGGCGTCGGGCGGAGTGGGTTCGGCCGCCGTGCAACTCGCCAAGCGGCGCGGGGCTCGCGTGATCGCCATCGCCGCTTCGGCAAAGCACCACGAGGTGAAAGAGCTCGGCGCGGACACCGTGCTGTCACGCGACAGCGACCTGTCGAAGACACTCGGCCGCAAGTCGGTCGACGCTGTGATCGACGTGGTCGGCGGGCCGGCGTGGTCGCAACTTCTCGCTGTGCTTCGAACCGGTGGGCGCTACGCCACGAGCGGCGCCATCGGCGGCCCGTGGGTCGAGTTCGATCTGCGGGTGCTCTACCTGAACGACCTGACGCTGCTCGGGTGCACCGTGCTGGATCCCCACGTCTTCACCGATCTCGTCGGCCACATCGAGCGGGGCGAGATTCGTCCAGTCGTCGCTGCAACATTTTCTTTGAAGGACATTGTCGCTGCTCAGCAGCTATTTCTGACCAAGCAACACGTCGGAAAGATCGTCCTGGTGGTTGCGGCCGGGAAACTACGTAACACCCCTTGGCAAGACTGGGGCGATGAAGTTGGACGAGGTGCAGTGCCTGGTTGGGCGGGTGGCGGCGGCTGATGCCGACTGTGCTGATCGGGGTGTGCTGAGGGCGGCTGTGGAGGATCTGCGACGGTTGAAGTCGTGGGTCGAGGGTCGCGAGGTGGCCTTGGCTCGACGCATGGTGGCGGTGTCGTCGTTCCCGGAGAAATCGTTGGCCGAAGCCGGACGAACATCGTTGCGCCAAGCCGAGCAGGTGTTGCATCGTGGCGAGACCACCGCCGCCGTGCCCGAGTTCGGGGTGTCGTTGGATGCTGGGCGGGTATCGGGCGAGCATGTCGATGTGTTGACGCGCACGTTGCGACAGTTGGAACCCGCAGCGCGTGCCAAGCTGATCGACACTGCCGAGAACCTGGTGTTGATCGCCGAACTCGTCGACGTCGACGAGTTCGCTCGCACGGTGCGTGCCGAGGCGCGCCGGTTGGAACGCGACAGCGACGGGCTCGAACGTCTGGAACGACAACGTCGCGCGGTCAGGCTGAACTGTTGGGTCGACAAAGTGACCGGGATGGGGCGCTGGTCAGCAACATGGGATCCGGCAACGATGGTGACGTTGGAGAACCGGCTGGACGCTCAAGTCGAAGCGATGTTTCATGACACCCAACCCGACGGCTGCCCGACCGATCCGATCGAGAAACAGTCCTACCTACGCGCCCACGCCCTGCTCGCCTTGTTGGACGGTGACGGCGTGCGGTTGGGTCGCCCGGAGATCATCGTCGTCGAAGACCACACCAACCCCGAACCCGACGGGCGTCCGACACTGGACTGGGGACTCGACGTCGACCTGCCACACGAGTTCTTGGAAGCACTACGACCGACGGCCAGTGTGTATTCGATCACGGTCCGCAACGGGGTCGTCATCGACGCCCCAGGCGAGTTGAACCTCGGTCGCACCACACGGTTGGCGAACCGGGCCCAACGACGGGCGCTGCGCGGACTGTATGCGACGTGCGCGATCCCCGGCTGTTGTGTGCGCTACAGCCGCACCAAGTTGCATCACGTCATCTGGTGGCGCCACGGCGGCCGCACCGACCTCGAGAATTTGTTACCGGTATGCGAACAGCACCACCAGAACATCCACCACAACGGCTGGCTCATCACGTTGGGACCGAACCGGGAACTAACCATCACCCTCCCCGACGGACAAATCATGACCACCGGCCCACCCAAACGAGATGCCGCATGAACGGCGGCCGAGTGTCGACTGGGCACCGACTGTGCTGGGACCGGCGCGGACCGGGCGCGAATCGGACGCGGACTGGGCGGCGTCTGGGCGCCGGCTGGATCGAAGTCTCGACGTCGACGGGTACGCTTGCGCGCATGCCTTGGGGTGACGATTCCGCCGACGCCAGGTTGCACGGCACATCCATCGCCGACAGCGTGCTCGATCTGGTGGGTAACACGCCACTGGTTCGCCTGAAGCGCACGAGCGAGATCCACGGCATCGACTGCGTGCTGGCGATGAAGATGGAGACGACGAACCCCGGCGGGTCGTCGAAGGATCGACCGGCGATGGAGATGATCCTCGCTGCCGAGCGCGACGGGCTGTTGAAGCCCGGTGACACCATCGTCGAACCCACCAGTGGCAACACCGGTGTCGGGCTGGCCATCGTCGCCGCGCAGCGCGGCTACAAGTGCGTGTTCGTGATGACCGACAAGAACGGGCCCGAGAAGATCACGCTGCTGCGCGCCTACGGCGCCGAGGTGATCGTCTGCCCGGTGGCCGTGCCGCCGGACGACCCGCAGAGCTACTACAAGGTGGCCGAGCGGATCACCAGCGAACGCAAGGCGTTCCGCCCCAACCAGTACGCCAACCCCAACAACCCGCTCGCCCACGAAAAGACCACCGGGCCTGAATTGTGGTCGCAGACCGGCGGGCGCATCACCCACTTCGTCGCCGGCGCCGGCACATGCGGCACCATCACCGGCACCGCCCGATTCCTGAAGCAGCAGAATCCGAACATCAAGGTGATCGCCGCCGACCCGGAGATGTCGGTGTTCTCCGGGGGGTCGGGTCGGCCATACCTGGTAGAGGGCGTCGGCGAGGATTTCTTCCCGGCGGCGTGGGACGCGTCGCTGTACGACGAGATCATCCCGATCAGCGACGAGGCCAGCTTCCTGACCGCCCGTCAGGTCAGCCGCGACGAAGGCGTGCTGATCGGCGGCAGCGGCGGGCTGGCTGTGGCCGCGGCGCTGAAAGTCGCCAAACGAGCCACCCCCGACGACATCGTCGTGGTACTCAACCCCGACAGCGGTCGTGGATATCTTTCGCGCATCTTCGACGACGACTGGATGGCCAACTTCGGGTTCGTGCAGGAGTGCGACCAGTGCATCGCCGCAGTGCTCGACACGCGCGGCAACACACCATCGCTGCTGTACGTCAACCCGAGCGACACGGTGCGCCAGACGATCGAGGTCATTCGCGCCAACGGAGTCAGCCAACTGCCGGTGTGCAAGAACACTCCTCCGTTCGCCAACGCCGAGGTGTCGGGCTCGGTCGACGAACTCGACCTGATGGAGTCGGTCTACCAAGATCCGTCGATCATGGACACGCCCGTCGAGAAAGTGATGAGCCCGAAACTTCCGACCATCGGCGTCGGCCAGAAGGTGGCGTTGGCGGTGGCAATGCTCGACAAGTCGCCGGCGTTGCTGGTGCTGTCGGGCGGGCGTCCGCTCAGCGTGCTGACTCGCACCGATCTGTTGACCTACTTCGAGGTCGTGGCCAATGGGTGATCCACGTGGGTGAGTGCGAAGAACAATCATCGTGGGGCTTCGAGACCCGAGCCGTTCACACCGGCCAAGAGCCCGACCCGGTCACCGGTGCCGTCGTCACCCCGATCACACTCAGCACGACCTTCGCCCAAGAGGGCGTCGGCGGTCACAAGGGTTTCGAGTACTCGCGCAGCGGCAACCCCACACGTGCCGCGCTCGAAGCATGTGTCGCTTCGTTGGAAGGTGGCAACCACGGCCTGGCGTTTGCCAGCGGATTGGCCGCCGAAGACAACGTGCTCCGCCTGCTGAGCACGGGCGACCGGGTGCTGCTGGGCAACGACGCCTACGGCGGCACGTTCCGCCTGATCGACAAGGTGCACACCGAGCTGGAGTGGACAGCGGTCGACCTGATCGACACCGATCGGCTGGACATCGAGTGGCCGGACGACACCAGGTTGGTGTGGCTGGAAACCCCGACCAATCCACTGCTGCGCTGCTTCGACATCGAGACGATCTGCGAGATCGCGCACACCCGCGGTGCGTTGGTGTGCGTCGACAACACGTTCGCCACACCGTTCCTGCAGCAGCCGCTGTCGCTCGGCGCGGACATCGTCGTGCACTCGGCCACCAAGTATCTCGGTGGGCACAGCGACGTTGTCGGCGGCTTCCTGGCGCTCGACGACGACGAGCTGGCGGCACGGCTGACCTTCACCCAGAACGCAGCCGGCGCGGTGCCGGCGCCATTCGACTGCTACCTCGTGCTACGCGGCGTGAAGACGCTGGCCGTGCGTATGGAACGCCATTGCGCCAACGCCCGCTCGATCGTCGATCTGCTGGTTGGCCACCCTGCCGTCGACCGCGTGCTGTATCCACAACTCCCCGATCACCCCGGCCACGCCGCGGCCGCCAAGCAGATGCGCGATTTCGGCGGCATGGTCAGCTTCACGATGCGCGGCGGGCTCGAAGCCGCATTGCGTGTCGCCGCCTCGACGAAGTTGTTCGTGCTCGCCGAGTCGCTCGGTGCTGTCGAGAGCCTGATCGAACATCCCGGTCACATGACCCACGCCTCGGCTGCCGGGTCGCCACTGGAAGTTCCAGACAACCTGTTGCGTCTGTCAGTCGGGATCGAGTCCGCTGCCGACCTGGTCGCCGACCTCGAGCAGGCCCTCGGATAACGCGACGGGCCGCAGTCGGGCGGGTTCCGGCCGACTGACCATCACCGCGCCAACGATCACGATCGACATCCCGACCACCGCCAAGGCATGCAGTGATTCGCCTCGAACGGTGACACCCGAGGTGGTGCCGACGATCGGGGTGAGGAAGATGCCTATCATGCCGCGCACGGTGCCGGCCCTGCTGAGCAGCACGCCGTAGAGGGCGAGCACATCACTGCAGTCGACGAGCCAACAGCGTTCGAAGCCGCTCGACTGCGAGCGGCGCACTACGACCGCATCCGCCGACCGGTCAGCATCGCCGACTGTTGCGCAGCCGCGTTGGCATTGGATCGCGACGCACCTCTCGACACGAGTGACCCTGCATTGTTGGGTCTGATCGCCGACGAGCACGGCCGCTACCTCGCCCTCCCCGACCGCTCTGGCGACGTGTGGTCAGCGTCCCCGCCGTCGCCGTGATCAGGCGGTGATCACCGCAGCCACTCGGGCGCCGCTGCGCAGAGCACCCTCCATGAAGCCGCCGAACTCGTCGGCGTGCTCGCCGGCCAGCCGCAGGCGACCGTGGGCAGCGTGCAGAAACGGCGTAGCAGCCGCCATCTGGCCGGGCCCGAAGCAGCTGTAGGTGCCGAGGCTGAACGGATCGTTGGTCCAATCGGTCTGCACCCGCTCGCCCGCCAGGCCCTTGGCGCCGGGAAACAGCCGGTCGATCTCGGCGACGATCCGATCTGGGGCCTCCGGCAGCGCAGCGAACGCGGCACCGTCGTGCGACGACAACAGGTTGGTCAGCACACCGCGGTCACCGCTCTGGTCGTCGGTGGTCTCCCACAGGTGACCCCAGGCCCGCTCGGTCAGCACCTCGCCGTTGCTGCCGTAGTCGCGCCAGATCCGCCGGTCGAACTGCACGCTGATCTTGCCACCGACGCCGTGGCCGATCGCTCCCAACTCCAACGGCATCGCCGACCAGATGCGGGAAAGCACCGGCAATGGAACGGCCGCCACGATCGTCGACGCCTCGATCATCTCGCCAGTCGTCACCGTGATCGTGCCAGTCCCGGCGTCGGTCGACTGCACGGTGACGCCGAGCCGCACCCGGTCACCCAACAGCGCGGCCAAGCCAGTGGCGAGTTGGTCGTTGCCGCCAACGACGCGATGACACTCGGGCCGCCCGGCACCCTGCAAGCGGGCGAGGTCACCGGCGAAGCGTTGGCTGATCTCCTCGGGCGGCAACATGTACTCGGTGCGGATGTGGCGGCCGATCACCAGCCTCGAATACACCGAGAGGTCGAGCGAATGCATGAGGTCTGCCAAGGTGCCCCGCTCGTACTCGTCGCCATCACCGAGAGCCGACACGGCACGCTCCCACCGATCCACGTCAGGTGCAATCGAGGCGTGCATCGACATCGGCACGGCACGTCCGCCGGCGTCGAGCAGTGTGGCTGCCGGGTCAAGTTCGGCTGAGCGTTCGGTCAACTTCAGCCCCAGCCTGTCCGCCAGCGCCAAGACCTCGGCGTGGTTGGAGTCGATGAACTCGGCACCACGTTCGCACGTCTGCCCGTCACCGAAGTGGTGGCTGAACACCCGCCCGCCGACGCGATCGCGAGCCTCGAGCACCACCACACTCGCGCCACTGGCCACCAGTACCTCTGCACAACGCAAACCAGCCAGCCCGGCGCCGACTATTGCCACATCGAACATGTCAGGAACCCATGTCAGGAACTCATGTCAAAACAGCGTGGGCTGTTCGGGAATGATGCGGCGCGGCACGCCCGGCCACGGCACGTAGTGATCCATGAACACCCACGTACGTCGATGGATCGCCGACGGCCCATAGGCCTGCAGTGCGGCCTTGTGAACCGGGCACGGATAGCCCTTGTTGGAGTCGAAACTCCATTGCGGATAGTGCTCGGCCTGGGCACGCATGATGCGGTCGCGGGTGACTTTGGCAAGGATCGACGCCGCGGCCACCGACAGGCAGTACAAGTCGGCCTTGACCCGCATCTCGACATGGGCGACGTTGGCGCCGACGAAGTTCCACTTCCCGTCGACGACCGCAGCATCGGGCGTGACGCCCAGATCCGCCAGCGCCCGTCGAGTCGCCAGGCGTTGCGCCTCGGCCATCCCCAAGTCGTCGCACTCCTCCTGCGACGCGCCACCCACAGCCCAGGCGTCGCACCACCCCGCAATTCGATCGAACAGCAACTCGCGACCGGCCTCGGTGAGCACCTTCGAATCACGGACGCCGTTGACCCGCCGCTCACGCGGCAACACCGCCGCCCCGACCATCAGTGGCCCGGCCCACGCGCCGCGGCCGACCTCGTCGATGCCGACGATCACATCGTGACCGGCAGCCCACAACTCCTTCTCGATCGAGCGCGTCGGAGCACGACCGGCCATCAGCGCAACACAATGGCCGGGGTGCCGGCGGCGACCTCGCCGACCCGCCACCACATATCGGACAGCGACGACACCGCCGCCGGCTCAACGGCCGCCAGCAAACCGCCTGAGGTCTGGGGATCCATGCACAACGCCTCGCCTGCGGCAGTCGCCGTCGAGTGCATGTGGCCGGCGACGTAGTCGCGGTTGCGCTGATCGCCACCTGTGCGCATGCCGCGCTCCGCAGCGTCGAGCGCGCCCGGGTAGGTGAGCAGCCCGCCGGTTTCGATCACGACGTGCACGCCGCCGCGTTCGGCCATCTCCCAGCCATGGCCCGCCAGGCCGTAACCGGTCACGTCGGTCGCGGCGTGGACTGCGCTGCCGAGCGACTGCAACTCCTCGGACGCCGACCGGTTCAACCGCCGCATGCCGGCGATCGCTGCTGACTTGTCGGCGGGCGACCCACCGGCCAGCGCCAATCCCGTGCCGAGCGGCTTGCTGAGCACCAGTACATCGCCGGGCCGCCCGCCACCCTTGCGGAAAACACGCGCCGGGTCGACAACCCCCTGCACGGCGAGGCCGAAGATCGGCTCGGGATTGCGGATGGTGTGGCCTCCGGCGATGGTGCCACCAGCCTCGGCAACGACGGCCGCAGCTGCGTCGAAGATCGCCACGATCGCCTCACGCGGGAAGTGTTCTGGGAACGCGGCGATGTTGACGGCGATCGCCACCCGACCGCCCATCGCAAACACATCGCTGCAGGCATTGGCCGCGGCGATCGCGCCGAAGTCGCTGGGATGATCGACGAGCGGCGGGAAGAAGTCGGTGGTGCTGACCAATGCCACGCCGGGCGCCATCTCGTAGATCGCGGCGTCGTCGAACGGGGCCAGGCCGACCAGCAGCGACGGATCGATGCCCGCCGGCATGTCGCGCACCATGTCGGTCAGCAGCGCCGCACCCCACTTCGCCGCACATCCGCCGCACGATGTCCACTCCGTCAATCGCAAATCGGCGAACGGGTCGGCGAACGGATCGGCGGTCACCGCGCCAGCCTACGGTGAACCTTGCATCCGTCATATCGGCAGGCTTGATCAAACGTTGCTGACTAGCGTCGCGGTATGTACTTCATCGGTCCGCATCGGTTCACCGAGACCGATGCAAAGCGCACCGTGCGATTTGCCGACGAGATCTTCGACCTCTACGCAGAGCACCGTGACCCAGCCGTGATCGAGCACCTGCGGCCACCAACGCCCACAGGTGATGTGGCCGCCGACCTCGATGCGGTGTGGTCGTCGTGGACGTCTGCCGGGCCGGCACTCCGCTCCTCTGGTCAGATGCCGGCACGCGCGGTCGGCACTGTTGCACAGCTCAGCGTTTCCGTCGGCGGGCTGCCGAAGCTACCCATCGACCCGGCAGACGTGACCTGGAAGGGAATGGTCGGCGATCGTCAGGCAACGCGCGTGCACCACGGCCGCCCATGGCAGGCGTTGTGCATCTGGAGCTGCGAGGTGATCGACGACTTCGTCCGTGACGGCCACCCCCTGGCGCCGGGCAGGGCCGGTGAGAACATCACCATTCGTGGCCTTCCGTGGGCCGAGGTGCGCGCCGGAGTGCGCCTGCGAATCGGCGAAGTGCTGTGCGAGGTCAGCTGCTACGCGCTGCCATGCAACACCAACAAGCCGTGGTTCATCGACGGCGACTTCATGGTGATGCACCACGAACGCGGCCCGGTCAGCCGTGTGTATGCGACCGTGCTCGAGCCCGGTGGGATCCGCACGGGCGACGCCGCAATCCTCGAACCGTGAGCCCTAGCTGAACGATGTGTCGGTGGACGCGGCGTCCGCGCTCGGCGTGCCTGTGACCGGCGGCCAGAGCGCCTCGCCCGATAGCTGTCCCGTGGTCCAGGTGGCGTGACTCAGCGGCATCGGTGGGCCGGTGACCTCCCACAACACTGCGGGTCGGTCACCGTGCCAGCGGATGGCGAACGACAGGGTCGATGCCAAACCGATGGCTAGACCGTGTGCCTCGAAGTCGACTCCGAGCCAGCCGGGTGGGAACGACTGCGGCATCAGCTGGGCGGCGTGCTCGTCGGAGATCACCAGGTGACGCTCGACCCACGACGGCACCAGCGCAGGCTGCGACGGACGGCCGTCCGCAGCATCGTCGTGGTGAGAGTGCAGGTTCATCCGTCGAAGGTCGTCGACCCCTCGATGCTCACCTGCTGCGTGAAGAATTCGCGCCGCGGCCTCGACGACACCGTCGTTGACTCGGAAGTCCGGGATCTGGGCGCCAGAGCGCGCCAACCGCTGCAGGTGTTCGGCGATATCTGGCACCCAGATCCCGGGGGGATCGCCAAGTCGCACCAGTTCGGCGACGCCCAGGATGAAGCCCGCTGAATCGACCGCCTCCCCTTCCTCGGCCGCCGGTCCATTGAGCAGCAATTCGCAGCGCGCCGCCGTGACCGCCTCGACCATCGCCACATCGGGCAGGTGCAGCCGGCCGGCACGCTCGGTCTGGGCAAGCCAACCACGGGCCACTTGATCCGCGGGGGCGAGCACTTCTGGCAGCACGTCAGGCACCACGGCACCCTGCGCACCGCTGTGGGCGCGAGCGACCGTCACCGTGGCCTGATGGCCGATCGGATACATCAGCGTGTCGGCCGGGAGGTCGATTCCCTGGGGCCGCACCGACGTCGGAGCACGACGCGACACCAGGCCCCCGCCCGTGAATGCAACTGCGATCGGCAGCGTCGAGTCGTTCGTCACCTCGATGATCGTCAGGCCACCAGCATCGGCGACGGAGTACACGCGTTGCACTGCATCGCCGCCGGGGATGCGTACCCTCGTCTCGACGACCGGCGTACCGGCGACCAGTGTCTGTCGCGTCGATGTCTCGTGCTGCGGCCGGTGCCATCGGTCGTCAGCGGCCACGAACCAGTCGATGGCGCTAGAGCCGTCCCATGGCTCGACGGCACCCCATGTGCTCACCGTCGCCCGCCAACGCGCTCCGACGACACCTGTGCACGTCACGACTCAGTCGAGCTCGCTCTTGCGGCTGCGTTGCATCAACGCACCGAGCGCCTCGGGCGCGGTGCGGCCATGGTGACACACACCCACCACCTGCTCGGTGATCGGCATCTCGACGCCGTACCGGCGGGCCAGATCGAGCACGCTCGGCGAGCTCTTCACACCCTCGGCCACCATGCTCATCAAGGCCAGTACATCGTCGATCCGCTGGCCTTGGCCCAGTTGGATTCCGACGGTGTTGTTGCGGCTCTGCTTCGACGAGCACGTCGCAATGAGATCGCCGATGCCGGCCAGCCCCGAGAACGTCGTGGCCTGGCCACCCATCGCCATCCCGAGGCGGGTCATCTCCGCCAATCCACGGGTGATGATGGTCGCCCGCGTGTTGTCGCCGAAACCCATGCCCTCGGCCATGCCACTGGCGATGGCGATCACGTTCTTCACCACGCCACTGACCTCGCAGCCGACGACATCGGGGTTGGTGTAGATCCGCAGGCTCGGCCTGCTGAAGATGCGCTGCAGCTCAGCGGCGATCACCTCGTCGTCGATAGCAACCACGCTGGCCGCCGGCTGGCCGCCGAGGATCTCTTTGGCCAGGTTGGGTCCGGTGAGCACGGCCACCGGATGGCCGGGCATCTCATCAGCGGTGACCTCGCTCATGCGCTTGCGCGAGCTGCGCTCGATGCCCTTGGTCAGCGTCACGATCGGCACCCACGGCCGCAGGAACGGCGCGGCGGCAGCGGCCACATCGCGATAGCCGTGCGACGGCACGGCCATCACCAGCACGTCGGCGTGGCTGACCGCTTCCTCCAGCGAACTCGTTGCCCGCAACTGCTCGGGCAGCATGAAACTGGCCAGGTAGTCGCCGTTGACATGGGCATCGTTGATCTGTGCCGCCAGCTCGGGGCGTCGAGCCCACAGGATGGTCGGGGTGTTGCCAGCGGCCAGCGCAGCGACCGTCGTTCCCCACGAGCCAGCGCCGATGACGGCAACGTTGATCGGCATGAACACAGCGTAGGTGCCTACGCTGTGTTCGGTGAATGCCGTCGTCCTCGTCCCGGTCAAGGCCTTCACCGATGCCAAGGCCCGATTGGCCACCGTGCTCGGCGATGCCGAACGCGAACGGCTCGCCCGATGGACGTCGGCGCGCGTGCTCGCCGCTGCAGGCGAACTGCCGACCTTTGTGGCGTGCGATGACGAGCGGGTTGCCGCGTGGGCAACCGAACACGGCGCGTCGGTGCTGTGGCATCCGGGAGTCGGCCTGAACGCCGCAGTCAACAACAGCGTCGCCGAACTGCGTGACGCCGGGGTGACCGACGTGATCGTTGCCCACGGCGATCTGCCTCGTGCACACTCACTGGCCACGCTCATCGAACCAGGCACACTGACCCTCGTTCCCGACCGCCGCGACGACGGCACCAACGTCGTCGCCGTTCCCGCCGACATGCCATTCCTGTTCGCCTATGGTGCCGGCTCATTTCGACGCCATCTCGAGTCGGCTATCGCCGCTGGACTCTCGGTACGCGTTCGTCGCGACCCGTTGCTGGCCCTCGACATCGACACACCATCCGACCTCACCCATCCACTCGTTCAGGAAGTGCTCCCAACATGGCTGCAAACGAACCCGGCCAACCTGCGTTAGCGAGCGGAACGTTTTCCCACAACCTCGCCGTGCCCGCCACGGCGCTGGCGATCGGCGCGCATCCTGACGACGTCGAGTTCGGTTGCGGGGCGACACTCGCCAAGTGGGCCGAGGCCGGCTGTGTGGTGCACCACCTGATCTGCACGGATGGATCCAAGGGCACATGGAATGCCGACGCCGATCTCATAGCGCTCACCGCCGTGCGTCAACGCGAACAGGGTGAGGCTGCACGGCGGTTGAGTGGAGCCAACGCCGGTTTGGTTCTCTTCCTCGACCACGTCGACGGCGAACTCGACAGCAATCTGGAGGTGCGCGGCGAGGTGGCAGGAGTGATCCGCGAACTGCGCCCCGATGTCGTGCTGGGGCATGATCCATGGAAGCGCTATCGCCTGCATCCTGATCATCGCCATGCCGGGTTGCTGGCCTGCGAAGGCATCGTCGCCGCCCGAGACCCGCACTTCTATCGCAAGCAGGGTTTGGATCCGCACCGACCAACGGCGCTGATGCTCTTCGAAGCCGACGAGCCCGACCACGTGGAGGATGTCGGCTGTCACGACGGCGAGCATCTCGCCCGCAAGCTCGACGCCCTCGAGGCTCATGCCAGCCAGTTCGAGAGCACGATGAAGGCGGTCGACAACGATCAGCTGGTCGCGTTTCGCAAGCGCGTCACGGCCCGGCTGGCCGAGCTCGGTCTGCCCTTCGACTACACGGCCGCCGAGGTCTTCAAGCTGATCACTGATCTGTGATTACGAGTCGAGAACAGCGAACTGACCCGGCTGGCGACCGGTGCCTGCGCCTCCGGCGAACGTCTGGGCGATCGCAATCCACTCCGTCGCCGCGTCGCCGACGACACTGAGCCGCGTATCCGCGAGGTGGCGGCGTTGGGTGACCACGAGGCAGAAGTCGAGAGCCGGGCCGGAAATGGTGTCATCAGATGACTCTCCCCACTGCCACTGGTCTCCGTCGGGCCCGGTGAGGCGCACTGCGACGTCGACGGCCGGCAACGTGATGCCGTGGATCGTGTAGCTGAACGGCCGGGCCCGCACGCCGAGGTGGGCGACATGACGTAATCGCGCAGTGGGACGACGAACGATGCCCAGCGCGTCGGCGACGTCATGACCATGTGCCCAGGTTTCCATCAGCCGCGCCGTGATGAACGAACGTGCCGCCATGGGCGGGCCATACCACGGCACCCTCGTGGCCGGATCCACCAACGACGCGACGTCGATCAAGTTCCGCCGATCGTCGCGCCAGTGCCGCAGGAGTTCGGCAGGTTCGATTGCTCGGCCAGGAGCAATCGAAGCATCGGTCCCACCGTTGGCGACGAGCCACTGCATGTCATCCGCGAACGCGTCGGGGTCGGTGAGTGCCATCACGGCGCGCTGATCGAAGAACCACAGATGACTGATCTGGTCTCGAATCGCCCAACCGGCTGACGGCGTCTCGACGAGCCACTGGGCATCGGCGAGGTCGGCGACCATGTCGTCGAGATCGCCGTGCTCGGCCGCAAGGTCATCGCAGATCGAACGCAACACCCGATTCTGGCAAGAGAGCCGGGGCAAAAACGAAGCGCGGAGGGCGCAGGGCCCTCCGCTCCCCTGCTCCGTAAATCGACTGGGTGTCGACGGATCACTTCTTCTTGGCTGCTGCCTTCTTGGCCGGAGCCTTCTTGGCTGCTGCCTTCTTGGCCGGAGCCCTCTTGGCTGCTGCCTTCTTGGCCGGAGCCCTCTTAGCTGCTGCCTTCTTGGCCGGAGCCCTCTTGGCGGCTGCCTTCTTGGCCGGAGCCTTCTTGGCCGCTGCCTTCTTGGCCGGAGCCTTCTTCGCTGCGGCCTTCTTGGCCGGAGCTGCCTTCTTCGCTGCTGCCTTCTTGGCAGGAGCCTTCTTGGCCGGAGCCTTCTTTGCTGCCACTTTGTGTTCCTTCTTTCTTGTTCGGTCTACTTGTTCGGTTGATCTTGTTTGGGTTGACTATCTGTTGTTGAGGGTCGCTTTGAGCGTGCTGCTCGCGGTGAACTTCATCCGCGTTGATGCAGCGATGTTCACTGCGGCGCCAGTCTGGGGATTACGGCCAGTGCGTGCCTGGGACTTCGAGGTGCTGAACGAGCCGAAGCCCGGCCAGGCGACCTTGTCGCCCTCCTTGGCGGCACTTGTGACGATCTCGAAAAAGGCGCCGACAGTTTTCTCGGCATCGGCCTTGCTCACATCGGCACTCTTCGCGACCGCATCGATCAGCTCTGCTTTGGTCATGTTGAGTTGATACCTCCGGGTATCGGGTTGTAGTAACGGAGCGTTACGCACA
>JANPBZ010000154.1:0-3041 GCA_031430695.1 Ilumatobacteraceae bacterium | reverse complement strand
GAACGGCGTGTACTGCGCCAACCCCTTACCCGCCAACGTCTTGGAAATCGCAGCAGTCAACGTCGTCTTACCATGGTCGATATGACCCATCGTGCCAATATTGACATGCGGCTTATTCCGCTCGAACTTCGCCTTGCTCATGGGAGACCTTCTCCTGTCCTCGTGTGATTCTGATGATTGACTTGTAGCGGCGACCGGTCTCGAACCGGTGACCTTCCGATTATGAGCCGGATGCTCTGACCAACTGAGCTACGCCGCCAGGGCCTTGCCGACCGGTACGTCTCCCCGAAGGTAGCCGGACCGTGTGGTCGAGCCCTCTGTGGGAATCGAACCCACGACCTACGCCTTACCATGGCGTTGCTCTACCGACTGAGCTAAAAGGGCGATCGCTGGCGCGCGGTTCTACCCGCAAGCCAGCCGAGAAGCATAGCGCCGACCCGGGGGCATCTACCACGGGATTCCGTGCATTCGGCACTACGCTCGGCCGGCGTGAACCAGGGCCGGACCGAGTCGATCGCGCTGCGGCTGGCGTCGTTGGGCGATGCAGAGCAGATCCGCCACATCTACAACTACGAGGTGTCCAACACGACGGCCACCTTCGACCTGGTCCCCCGGTCGCTCACCGATCAGCAGCAGTGGATCGCCGACCGAAACGGGGCCTTCGCAGCGATCGTTGCCGTCGATCCGGCCGACGAACTCGGTGATGTCGTCGGTTTCGGGTCCTTGTCGCCATACAAGGAGCGGGCGGCCTACCGCACCAGCGTCGAGGACTCGGTCTACGTTCGCCGCGATCGCAATGGCCAGGGCATCGGCAAGCTGATCGTCACCGAACTCGTGCGAGTTGCCGCCGTTTCGGGCTTTCATGCCGTATTCGCCCGCATCTCGGCATCGAGTGAGGCGTCCATCGCCCTGCACCGGTCCTGCGGTTTCGACCTGGTCGGGATCGAGCGAGAGGTCGGCCGCAAGTTCAACAAGTGGCTCGATGTGGCCATCATGCAAGCCCTGCTCTAACCCTTCCGAGTGTTTCCAGCCCGTGGCGCTCTGAACGAGTGTCTCAAGCCCACCCGGGTGGGCGCCAGACACTCGTTCAGAGGGTCACGGGGTGAGGCCGAGGTCCTCGGCTTCGGCGGCGAGGGCCAGCCACGACTCCTCGGCTGCGGTGACAGCGGCCTGGGCGGCGGCCAACTGTTCACCGAGGGCCGACAGCTCCCAGTGAGCGTTGGTCGAGCCCATCTCCGCCAGCAGCGTGTCGCGTGCCGCTGTTGCGGTCGCGAGCTTGCGCTCGGCCTGGCCCAGGTCACGGCGCACAGTTGATGGACTACGACCCGCCGACGGTTTCAGCCGGGGCTGGATCGAAGCCCGCGCGGTCATCGGCGGAACGGGCTCGGCAACTGCGGCAGCACGCTGTGCGAGCCAGGCGCTGACGCCACCGCGGATCCAGCGCACACCGCCAGTGCCGTCGAGCGCCAACAGTTCGTCGGTGACCCGGTCGAGGAAGGCGCGGTCGTGGCTGACGGTCACGACGATGCCCGGCCAATCGTCGAGGAAATCCTCCATCGCCCGCAGCGTGTCGAGATCGAGGTCGTTGGTCGGTTCGTCGAGCAGCAGCACATTCGGCTGCGGCACCAGTGTGAGCAACAGCTGCAGGCGACGGCGTTCACCACCGCTCAACGTTCCGATTGGGGCGAACTGGGCATCACCGTCGAACCAGAACCGGCGCATCAGGGCGACATCGGCAAGCGACGGCTCGCCCTTGTCTCCCGCGATCGCCTCGCGTACGCGTTGGGTGAGATCGAGATCGCGTCCGAGCTGGTCGTAGTAGCCGATCTGCACAGTGGCGCCACGATCCACCCGGCCCGAGATCGGCGCCAGCCGGCCTGCGACGAGATCCAGCAATGTCGATTTGCCAGCTCCGTTGGCCCCGACGACGCCGACTCGATCACCCGGCTCGAACACCAGCGCGCACGGATCGATCACCCGTGTACCGTCGGGCCAACTGAAGGCGACGTCGGTGAGTTCGATTCCCTTTGTTCCCAACCGCTTCGAGCCCATGGCCAGGCCAAGCTCACCGTCGCGTGCTGCCGCCTGGGCTCTGCCTTCGACCAACGCTGTCGCGGTGGCGATCCGCGCTTTGGGCTTCGACGTGCGCGCAGGTGCGCCACGACGCAACCAGGCCAACTCGCGGGTGGCCAGGTTCTTGCGGACCTGCTCGGCCACCTCGGCCCGCTCCTCGCGCTCGGCTCGCCCGGCGAGGTATGCCGCGTAGCCGGAGCCGGCATGCCAACCCGTCGGGACATGCAGGTACGCGGTACCTCGATCGAGCTCGAGCACCTTGGTGGTGACCTTGTCGAGCACATGACGATCGTGGGTGACCAGTACCAAGCCGCCGCGGTAGGCGCCGAGCCATTCCTCGAGGAATTGGATCGCATCGAGATCGAGATGGTTCGTCGGCTCGTCGAGGATCAGCACCTCGTACTCGCCGACTAACAGCCGCGACAGCGCAGCGCGTTTGGCCTGGCCACCCGACAACTCGTCGGTGGGTACGTCGAGCAGCGGCGTCATGCCCAAGCGATCGAGCATCGCTTCGCCTTGCCACTCGCCACCAACGGCGTCACGCACCGACCCAGCGGGCAACACCGGGTTCTGCAACAGGAAGCCAACACGGGCGCCGCGCCCCCACCGCACCTCGCCCGCCTCGGGCCGTAGTTCGCCGGCCAGCATGCGGAGCAACGTGCTCTTGCCGGCACCGTTCAGCCCGACGACGCCGAGACGATCCCCATCGCTGATGGTCACCGAGACGCCGGCAAAGAGCGGTCGGTTCGGCCGGCTTGCGGCGAGTCGTTCGGCGTCGATCAGGATCATGTGCGTGGTGTTGTGAAAAGTGCAATCGCCAGGCCCCAGTGAGGAGCCTGGCGATCAGATGGGGTGGGCCGGGAAGGATTCGAACCTCCGTAGGACTATGCCAGTTGATTTACAGTCAACCCCCTTTGGCCACTCGGGTACCGACCCATCTGAGGGAAATGAGGTTAGCGGCGCAACTA
>JANPBZ010000153.1:0-7626 GCA_031430695.1 Ilumatobacteraceae bacterium | reverse complement strand
GAACGGCGTGTACTGCGCCAACCCCTTACCCGCCAACGTCTTGGAAATCGCAGCAGTCAACGTCGTCTTACCATGGTCGATATGACCCATCGTGCCAATATTGACATGCGGCTTATTCCGCTCGAACTTCGCCTTGCTCATTACTATCTCCGTCTTTCGGGGATTTGTGGGTTGTCAAAGAACGCACGGAGTGTAGCGGCGCAAGCCACATGCGCGCACCTGCTCGGTCGCACATTCTCCCAAACCCAGCGACATGCGAAGCTCCGAGCCGCCTCGCGTAGGCTGCGCCGGTGTTCACCGCGGGCAACCTGATCCTCGGGTCAGTCGCTGCCCTGATCGTCGGTATGTCGAAGACTGCCTTTCCCGGCGCGGCGCTGGTGGCTACCCCGATCATCGCGACCATCGTCACCGGTCGGGCAATTGCGGGAACGACATTGCCGATCCTGATCGCTGCCGATCTGTTCGCTGTCACCTGGTACAGCCGGCACGCCCGCTGGGATCTGCTGCGACCGATGATCATTTCGGTCAGTGTCGGTTTCGCCGCCGGGGCAACGTTCTTTGCCGTGGTCGGCTCGTCGACTCGACCCATCAACATCGTCATCGGTGTCAGCATTCTGCTGATGGCAGGCCTGCAGACGTGGCGAATGGTCCATCGCCAGGAACCCGTACTACCCACGCGGACAGCAGCGGTCGTGTACGGCAGCTCAGGAGGTTTCACCACGTTCGTGGCCAACGCTGCAGGCCCGGTGCTGAACACCTATCTCGTGCGTCTCGGCCTGGGAAAGGCCGAGCTGGTCGGCACCTCGGCGTTGTTCTACTTCGCCGTCAACATCGCCAAGATCCCCGTCTACCTGGCGTTGGGTGAGTGGTCCAGCGGCGGACGATTCTTCACCGGCACCACCTTGGCGTTCGACGCCGTTCTGCTTCCGGCTGTCCTGGTCGGCCTGTTCAGCGGCCACAGGATGTTGCACACGCTTCCCGAGCGAGCGTTTCTGATCGGGGTGCTGGTGCTGTCGGCGGCCGGTGCGATCAAGCTGCTGCTGCCGTAGCGCGTCGGTCAGCGCACCAGGAAGTACACGGCCAACACCGTGCCATATGTAACGACGACCGAACGCAGGACCGCCGGCTTGATCCTGGTCACCAGCTTGCCCCCGGCAATTCCGCCCAGCAGGCTGGCGGGGGCCATCACCGCGACCAGGCTCCAGATCACATGACCCGATCCGGCGAAGAAGCACGCCGCGACGACGTTGATGACGAGTGCCAGCACCTGCTTGAGCGCGTTCAACCGCGGCAGTGATTCGTCGATCACCAGGCCGAGCACTGCCAGCAATGCGATGCCAAGCCCGGCGCCGAAGTACCCGCCGTAGATCGACACCACGAATGTCGACAACACCGCGATCGCGCTGGGAGCACCGTGTGGCCGGATTCCGATGCCGAGCCATTTGCGGAGGTAGTTCTGCCCGCCCAACAGCGCACAGGCCAAGAGGATCAGCCACGGAACCAGCTTGGTGAACGCCGCCTCACCCGTTGCCAACAGCAGCACTGATCCCGCGAGCCCGCCAAAACCGGCAGCAATCGACAGTCGCACGAGACGCGACCGCTGCCCGGGCAGTTGCGATCGCTGCGCGACTGCACCGCCAAAGTACCCGGGGCACAGTGCCACGGTGTTGGTGACGTTGGCCCCGACCCGACTGGCACCGAGCGCGATCAACGTCGGGAACGAAATCAGGGTTCCTCCACCGGCGATGGCGTTGACCGCGCCGGCCCCCGCTGCAGCAACCGCCGCAATCAGATGATCGGCCACCGTGAAGGCGATCACGGCAACCCACCGTCAAAGAACGCAGAAGCGCGTTCTCCGATCAGCACGGCAGTCGCCGCTGGACCACGTGATGGAGCGGTCGGCAACACCGAGGTATCGACAACTCGCAGACCCTCCACGCCGCGCACGCGACAGTATTGGTCGACCACCGCCATCGGGTCGGTATCCGGTCCCATCGGGGCACTGGCGCACAGGTGCACGGCGGTCGTGATGTTGTCGGTGATCCACGGATCGATTTCGGCGCCACGACGGGGCGAAGTACGCCGCACGCCGAGCCCGCGCATCGCTGCCGAGTCGATGATCGCCGTGCCGATCTCGGCCGCCGCTCTCAGGTGGACCCGATCGGCCGCCGCCTCGAGCGAGTGGTAGTTGATCCTCGGCCGCCCCCGAGGATCGGCAGACTCCAACGTGACCTCGACGGCGCTGTCGGCACGCTCCAGCAGCACCCCCACCACCAGTTCCGTCGGAGAAGCGCCAGAACCTGGCACCAGCTGAGCCATCGACGTCAGGTACGGCATCAGCGCCACCGGCGCGTCGTCGACGACGGTGTCGAGCGCGACCTCGACGATTCCGGCCATCGCCGCTCGCGGCAGCGGGCGCGCCGATTCGAACCCCAAGAAGAGCTGTGGATGGTCGCGACAGCGAGCGCCGACTCCTGGCAGGTCTGCGATCACCGTGATCCCGTGGCCGCGCAATTGAGGCGCCGGTCCGACGCCCGACAGCAGCAACAGATGCGGTGACATCACCGCGCCGGCGCAGAGCACGATCTCGTCACCGTTGAACGTCTCGAGGGAACCGAACCGTTCGATTTCGACACCGACGGCTCGGCTGCCGTTCATCACAACACGCCGCACGGTGACCTGACTTTCGATGGTCAGGTTGTCCCGGTCTCGGTTGGGCGTCACATAGGCCAAGGCGGCATTGACGCGAACCCCAGCAACGATGTTGCGCGGCAACCGACCACACCCCGGTGCGCCGGGCGCGTTCTTGTCGGGTTCGACGGCGAAGTTGAGCGCAGCGCATGCGCCGATGAACGCCTCGCTCAACGGATGCAGATCTGTGATCGCAGCTCGCGAGACCGGCATCGGACCACCGCTGCCGTGGAACTCGCTGTCGGGGAAGTCGAGATCATCCTCGAGACGTTTGAAGAACGGCAGCACGTTGACGAACGACCACTGGTCGTTGCCGAGTGCTGCCCACGTGTCGAAGTCGTCGGCCGTGGCACGCATGAACACCCCGCCGTTCACGGTGCTCGACCCGCCCATCACCTTGCCGCGCGGCACCGACACCGTCCTGGATGGCGTCAACCTGGCATCGAGCGTCCAGTTGGCGACGTGGCCGTCGGCGGCTCCTGCCATGGCCGAAGCGTCGAGCAGTTCACCGGGAGCGTCTGTCGAGCTGAGAAAGTCGCTGCCGGCCTCCAACAGCAAGACCGAACGGTCGGGGTTCTCGCTGAGCCGCGCCGCCAGTGCACATCCGGCCGAGCCGGCGCCGACGATGACGACGTCGTAGTGGTTCACGCCGACCCGATCCTATGCACCGTCACCACCAGAAACGGTACGAGGCCCGGGCATGCCGCCCGAGCCTCGTACTGCTTCAACAGTCAGGCTTCAACAATCAGGCCTCAAAATCAGGAGGGATCAGACGCCCCACAATGCCTTGAACTGATCCACCATCGTGGCCGGACCGGGCCAACCGTCAGGGCCGAGATCGAAGATCTCCTGGGCAAGCGCAGCGTCGCTGATGATGAAGCTCGGAAGAACAGCGTTGGCACGCTCCTCCGGGTTCTCCATGCCGAGCGAATGGCGAGCCATCGCGTCGACCATCAACCATGCGGCATACACCTTCGGGTTGGCGGTCCATGCCGAGTGCGTTCCGTCGATGATGCCCTGCAGCCCGAGCGACGTCGAGAAGTCGACACCGGTGAGCTTGACCTGCTTGAGTAGGTCAGCGGCCTCGAGAGCTTCTTTTACACCGGCCGGGATGTCGCCAAAGCTGAAGTGGATGTAGTTGATCGACGAATCGGCTTGCACTCTCGCCACAACTTCGGCGGGCACGCCGCCGGCGATGAGCGCATCAACCGTCGTGTCGAGTTCCTCGAACGTGCAGCCGGGGCAGTTCTCGGCGTAAGCGGCCTTGGCACCGGTGGCCTCGGAGACGAGCACCGGGAAGTCGGGGATGTTGACCATCAACGTATGCGCTGTTCCGCCCGAATCTGCGATGATCCAGTTGGCGTTGAGGCCACCGGTGTATTCGACGGCGAGATCATCACCACACTGCAGGAGCAGGTTGTTGTTGGCGAAGTCGGGATCGTCGGTCGAATAGCAGCTGAGGTACGGCACACCCTTGGCCTTCGCGGCGTCGATCTGCTCTTGGGCCGTGGCCAATGGTGACCCGGTGTGAGCGATGTAATCGGCGCCCTGATCGAGTGCCTGCTGAATCGCCGGACCCTGAGCAAAACTGGCACCCGGAATCACCAGGAGGTCCCAGCCAAGTGCCGCGGTGGCATCTCTGAAGCCCGGAGTGATGGCAACGCACGAGGGCTGCTCACATTCCAGCCAGGCGACCGTCTTCTTCTCGGGTACGCCGGTCAGGGGGATAGTCGGACCGATGTCCTCGGCCGGCTTGCTGTTCTCAGCGACGATTGCCTCGGCGCGGGCCAGGCCGGCTGCGGCATCGTCTCCACCTTCGGCAGCACTTGTTTCGGTCGCCTCCGCTGCCGACGTCTCGGTGGCTCCGGCGGCGGTCGTCGCCGTCGACGTATCTTCGTCGTCGCCGCAGGCAGCGACGAGGAGAGCGAGCGGTATGAGTACCGCCGCTGCGCGTGAGAACTTCTTCATTGGATATTTTCCCCCTTGTTAGGTGACAGCGCCGGACGTTTCGAGTCGATCTGATTCGCCAGGCAATTTGTTTTGACTATAAAGTATCGCGCAGCGTCGTGGCAACAAACATCGGGGGTTCGACACGACGGTCGAAAAACTGTAGGGGGTTTCGTGCAGCCATTGCTGACGATCGAGCATCTGACAAAAGTGTTTCCGGGGCAGGTCGCACTCGACGACGTCAGCCTCACGATCAACGCCGGCCGCACGCATGCGCTCGTCGGCCAGAACGGTTCCGGTAAGTCGACGCTGATCAAGATCCTCGCCGGGTACCACCAGCCCACCGGCGAACCCACAGCCACCTACTACGGAGCCGACGGCGACGGCGCACCGCTGCAGCTCGGCGACGGCAAGGCAGCGGAGTCGCACGGCATCCGCTTCGTCCATCAAGATCTCGGGCTCGTCGACACCCTCACCTCAGTCGAGAACCTGGCGCTGGGTACTGGCTTCAACACGCGGTTCGGTTGGATCGACTGGAAAGGCGAAACGGAACGAGCAAAAGCGGCGCTCGCCGATCTTGGCTTCGACGACTTTGATGTCACCACCCCGGTGGGAACCCTGGCCCCGTCACAGAAGACAGCGGTGGCACTGGCACGGGCCCTGCGCGGCTGGCAAGAGGCTGCACATCTCCTCGTACTCGACGAACCGACGGCATCACTTCCCGGCGCCGATGTGCAGCGACTCTTCGAAGCCATCCGTCGGCTCAAGGCTCGCGGCGTCGCAATTCTCTATGTCTCGCACCACCTCGACGAGGTCTTCGAGATTGCCGACGAGGTCACCGTGCTGCGCGACGGCAGACCTATCACGACCCTCGAGGTCGGAGAGCTCGATCACGGCAAGCTCATCGAGTTGATGATCGGCCACAAGGTCACGCTCGGTACCAGCTCGGCTCAACGGATCGACGACGAGGTCCGTCTCGAGATCCGAGGGCTCGCCGGCGGCAACATCGAGTGTTTCGACTTGCAACTGCACAGCGGCGAGATCGTCGGTGTCGCCGGCATCACCGGCTCCGGCCGCGAACACGTCGTGCCGCTCATCGCCGGTCACCTTCCGACGACCGCTGGCTCCGTCATCATCAACGGCATCGCCACGGGCAACTATGCACCCCGTGAGACCGTGCAAACCGGGGGCTGCTACCTCGCCGCCGACCGAACCGCCCACGGGGTGTTCAAGTACTTCTCGGTCGTTGCCAACACGACCATCAGCGACGTGAAGCGAAACACCAAGTTCGGCCGCCTGCTGCACAAGCAGGAACACGGTGAGGCCAAGGAGTGGATCGACAAGCTGCAAGTCAAGACTGCCGGTGGCGCTGCGCACATCGGAACCCTCAGCGGTGGTAACCAGCAGAAGGTGCTGTTCGCCCGCGGCCTACGGCTGCGACCGACAGTCATCATGCTCGACGAGCCGACCCGCGGGATCGATGTCGGCGCCAAGGAGGAGATCCACTCCTTGATCGACCAAGCCGCTGCGGATGGCGCAGGCGTCCTGATGGTGTCCACCGACACCGACGAGATCGTGCGCACCGCCAATCGGGTGATCATCATGCGCGACGGCAAGATCGCCGCCGAGCTCACCGGAAGCGACATCACGGTCCAAAGGATCGAACGGGCTCAGTCACAATCTGGTTTCGAAGCAACAACGCCAAGCAACTCGAAGGACGCCGTACTATGACCACGACTCTCGATCCCGCCAACGCACCGGTCGCGACGAGCCTGCCGCGCAAGACCGTGATCCAGATGCTGCACCTCGACAAGTACAGCGCGTTGTACCTGTGGGCCAGTTTCATGATCGTGTTCGGCCTGTCGCAGGACAGCTTCCTCAGCAAGCCGACGTTCATCACGGTGTTCAACGAGAAGGTGGTCATCGGCGTCCTGGCCCTCGCCTTCCTGATCCCGCTTGCGGCCGAGACGTTCGACCTGTCGGTCGGCAACATGATGGCGTTCTCGGTGGTGATCACCGATGTACTCACCAAGAACACGGATATGCCTCCAGGCATCAATGCGGTCATTGCCATCCTCGCTTGCGCCGGCGTCGGCTTCGTCAGCGGGTTCATCGTCGTCAAACTCGGGGTCAACTCGTTCATCGCCACGCTGGGCATGAGCCAAGTGCTCAGTGGTCTCTGTATCGCCTTTTCCGGCAACCGCGCACTCAATGGACTGCTCTCCAAGGAGTACACCCAGTTCGGCACACGCAAGCTGCTCTTCGATCTGCCGCTGTACTTCTATCTCTTCCTGCTCCTCGCCGCGATCGTCTGGTACGTGCTCGAGCACACCGCAATGGGGCGATACCTGTTCGCCGTCGGCGGCAACCGCGAGGCCGCCCGCCTGGCCGGCCTCAACACCAACCGAATCACGTGGGGCGCACTCGTTGCCTCCGCAGTGATCGCCGGATTCGCGGGCACAGTGCACACATGGAAGTCGGGCGGCTCGTACTCGGGCACCGTGGGCCCAGGGTTCTTGTTCCCGGCGGTCGCCGCCGTGTTCTTCGGCGCCTCGCAGCTGCGCGGCCGGCCGAATGTGTGGGGCATGATGATCGCCCTCTACACCTTGGCCTTCGGTGTCTACGGACTCCAGCTCACCCTGAAGAGCGCACAGTGGGTGCAGAGTCTGTTCGAAGGAATCTCGTTGCTCGTCGCCGTGGCCTTCGCCAGCCGGCACTTGGTGATTCGGGCCAAGAAACGCAAAGCAGCAGTCGCAGTCGCGTTGTAGACACCATCGATCGCTACCTTTCGAGGCGCATCGCCGGGTGGCCGAAGAACTGAAACGCCACGAGGGTCGAAGAGTTCGGTTCGTCGCCGGTGCCGAACGCGGCCCGTTCGGCGCGAACGATCTCGGCAATCGGGTCGCCGGCAAATGCTCTGGCGTAGAAGCGCTCGGCCAGCGCGCTGGCAACCCCATCGTCGATCGACCACAGCGGTGCGACCACCGC
>JANPBZ010000152.1:0-23583 GCA_031430695.1 Ilumatobacteraceae bacterium | reverse complement strand
GCTGAAACGGTGATCTACCGTCAGCGGGCTAGAACTCAGGAGAATATCAGTCGTGTCGGTCAAAGAGATCGTATGGCGAGAGTTGGGGGCATGTCGGGGGCTAGAAGCGGCCATGTTCTACCCGGACGACGACGATCTGGCCGTGGAGGCGAAGTCGGTCTGTTCCGGCTGCGACGTGCGCATTGCCTGCCTCGAGCACGCGTTGCAGGCGCGGGAAAAGGCTGGAATCTGGGGTGGGGCGACAGAGCGCGAACGACGGCGAATGATCCGCCAACGTCGCCGCACCGCGTAGCCTGAACGGATGAGTGCACTCGAGGACCTGGGCGGCTGGCCCGCGCTCTTGACCGAACTCGTCGAGGGTCGCGACCTACCCGCCACGCATGCCCGCGCGGCGATGGCGACGATCCTGTCGGGTGACGCCACCGCTGCCCAGTTGATCGGGTTTGTCGTCGCTCTGAGGGCGAAAGGCGAGACACCCGAAGAACTCAGCGGACTCCTCGACGCGGTCCTCGACGCAGCCTCGATCGTGCCGCTCGGCGACGACTTGCGATCGCGTGCAGTCGACATCGTGGGGACAGGAGGCGATCGCAGTCACTCCATCAATGTCAGCACGATGGCCGCCGTCGTCGTCGCCGGCGCCGGCGTGCCGGTGTGCAAGCACGGTGCCCGTGCCGCATCGTCTCAGTGCGGGGCGGCCGATGTGCTCGAGGAACTGGGTGTCGCCATCGAACTGTCGCCACAAGGCGTGCTGCGATGCATCGAACAGGTCGGGATCGGGTTCTGCCTGGCACCCAAGTTCCACCCGGCATTCCGCTTTGCAGCGCCGAGCCGCCGTGAGATCGGTATCGCAACCGTGTTCAACCTGCTCGGGCCGATGGCCAACCCGGGGCGGGTCCGCCGGCAGTTGATCGGCGTCGCCAATCCGGCTGTCGCCGAGCGGATGTTGGCCTCGTTGCGGTTGCACGGTTCGCAGCGAGCCTGGGTCGTACACGGCGGAGGACTCGACGAATTGACCACGACGGGTACGTCGACCGTGCTTGCCCTCGATGACGACAACGTTCGCACCTTTACTGTGGACCCGGTCGCGTTGGGGTTCGCGCCGGCAATCCCCGACGAGTTGGTCGGTGGCACACCGGCGCACAACGCCGAAGTCGTACGCCGGGTACTGAAGGGCGAGCACGGTGCCCATCGCAACATCGTGCTCCTCAATGCCGCTGCCGGCTTGGTGGTGGCGGGCGCGACAGAGTCGTTGGAGGAAGCCGTGATCATTGCGACGTCCTCGATCGACGAAGGCCATGCGGCGCGGACCCTCGATCGATGGGTCCTCGAATCGCAGGCCGTCATGGCTGATCTCCAGTCTGATCAATCGTGATCATTCGCGTTCCGGCGTCGTCGGCAAACCTTGGGCCCGGATTCGACGCGTTGGGAATGGCGCTGTCGCTTCACGCCGAGGCTGGGGTGATCGATGGCGATGTGCCGGCGGGTGCGCAGCGAATCGATCAATTTCACCCGGCAGGTGTCGCCTTTCGGCGAGCCGGTGGCGACGGTGATCTCTGGGTGTGCTCACCGATTCCGGTCGGCCGGGGACTGGGATTCAGCGGCGCCGTCCGAGTCGCAGGCATCGTGGCTGCTCATGCGCAGCGTCATGGTAGCGATCCCGACCGACTGTCGGCTCACATGCCGGGCATGCTGGCGTTGGCCACCGAACTCGAAGGTCACGCCGACAATGTCGCCGCATCGCTGTTCGGTGGCATCGTCGCCACTGCCGCTGGGCACGCTGTGCGCATTCCGCTGGCATTCGATCCGGCGATCGTGGTGTGGATTCCATCGTTCACCACGTCGACCGACGAGTCGCGCACCAAGATGGGCAGCGACGTGCCGCTGGGCGACGCCGTGTTCAACATCGGTAGAACGGCCTTGCTGGTTGCTGCGCTGGCCGCAGGCGATACCGCTGCGCTCCGCTGCGCAACGCAAGATCGCCTGCATCAGGATCTGCGTCTCGCGGCGGTCGAACCGTCGAAGGAGGCCCTGCAGGCCGCCCTCGACGCGGGTGCCTGGTGTTCGTGGCTGTCGGGATCGGGGCCGACCGTTGCAGCGATGTGCCCATTCGACGACGCCGACGAACTGGCTGCCAGCATGCCGAGTGCGGGCCACACCAAAGTGTTGCGCATCGATCATGGCGGCGCGGTGATAGAAGCCGACGACTAGGCCGCTAGCTCAGCCTGCTCGTGCTGGGCCGTGCGGCCGACCACTTCGGGCACGGCGTCGATGGGCCATTGCCAGCGACCATCGCACCATGACACCGTGACCCGATGCGCGAGCCGGTCGAAGGCGCGAGCCAGACACAGCACCTCGTCGACAACATGACGGGGAAGTAGTGCGGCGAACGGCGGCACATCCGGTGGCGGTAGCGGCAAGCTGATCTCGATCTGGCCGTCGCAAGCCGTGCCGACAAGCACACCGTGGCGCACGTGCAGCGTGGTGTCACCGAGCTGCAGCCCGACATCGCCTGCCTCGCGGAGTCGATCGGTGAGCCGCTGACGGCGGATGGCGCCGGAGAACGCGATCGCCCGATCACGCACCTGGGCAGCCTCTTCGTAGCGTCGTGCGGCCGACAAGGTGGTGAGCCGAGCCTGCAATGCGACGATGACCAAGTCGGGTGAGGTGGTCATGGCCTGTACGACGTTGGCGACGACCATCGCATAGTGGCGGGCATCGGCGGCCCCGGCACAGGGACACATGGCGACACCCAGTTGCGCCGGAGTGCACGTGATGGCGGCGGGCTGCGGTCGGAACGACGTGCCCAGTCGGGTCGTGCAGCGACGCAGCGGGAAGACCGATTGCAGCGCCTCGACCACGGCGTCGGCATTGGCCTTGGATGGCAGCGGACCAAGGTACACGCCCGCACCGGTCGCTTCGTTGACAACCGACAGCCGGGGCCAGATCTCGTCGGTGCTCAGTCGCACGTATCGATACTTCTGCGGCGCGGTGCCGACCTTGTTGTATCGCGGTGTCAGTTGCTGGATGTAGCGCAGTTCGAGTACCTCGGCAGCCAGCACGTTGGGGGTGGTGACGTGCGATATGCGCTGCGCCTCGCGCAACAACGTGCCGATCTTGCGGCGATCATCACCTCCAAAGTAGCTGCGCACGCGTTGTCGCAGATTGGTGGCCTTGCCGACGTACAGAACCTGATCGTTGGCGCCGCGGAAGAGATAGACGCCGGGCGAGCGCGGCAGGCCAGCAGTCATGCGGAGCTTCGCAGCCTGTGGATGGGCGCCGATACGGGGGAGCGCAATCAAGTCGTCGAGACCGAGTACGCCGAGACCGGCAGCGCGCTCGAGCAGGAAGTGAAGTAGATCAGTGGTGGCGAGTGCGTCGTCGAGCGCCCGGTGCGATGGCCGATGGTCGAGACGGAAGCGCGACGCGAGTGTGCCGAGGCGACAGTCGGGCACTTCGTCGCGAATCAGCCGGCGAGCCAGGGGCAGCGTGTCGATAACAGGGTTGGTGATCTCGGGATCGCCTCGACGAGTGAGTGCGGCATTGATGAACGCCATATCGAACCCGACATTGTGGCCAACCACGACAGCGTCGGCGAGGAACTCGACCATGGCCGGCAGGACCGCGTCGATCGCCGGCGCGCGGACCACCATCGATTCGGTGATCCCGGTGAGCATGGTGATCATCGGTGGTATGGCCCGCCCGGGGTTGACGAGCGTTTGCAGCGCGCCGAGAAACTCGCCGGCGCGGACCTTGACCATGCCGATTTCGGTGATGAGATCGGTGTTGCGATCGCCACCGGTCGTCTCGATGTCGAGCACACAAAACGTGACGTCGGCCAATGGTGTGCCGAGGTCGTCGAAAGACCGCTGCCCGCCGGCTGCTGTGCGCATCGCCCTAGTCGAGCACGAACGGATGTTCGAAGTCAAGAACAAGCGTTCGATCGACATGAGAACCGGTGCTCGTCGACCATCAGCGTCAGCGCACAGACCGGCAGTCATTCCAGGGGCTGACACAGAGCATCGGTAGCGACGAAGGTCAGGCTCGCACAACCCGATGGCCGGCGCTGCCCAACTGTTCTGGTCCTGCGCACTCAATCGCGGGGAACTCGAGTAATCGATCGCGGTGAGAACGTCGCCCGAACGGGGCTCGGTACAGTTGTGCGGGTGAGCGAGCTTGCGGCCGACATCCCAGATGAGGCACTGCAATCGGCGCTTGAATTCGCGGTCGGCGTTGCTGCTGTCGGCAGCAAGGTGCGGCCGCCCATGCCCTTTCCTTCGGGGCTGAAGCCGTTCTTACGCTTTCAAAAACTTCCAGGAACCGCACTCGCACAGGCTCGGGCTGCAATCGAGGGTGACGTCGATTTCCGCAAGCGTTTGGCCTCCCTTGCCACGATTGACTTCGTCGACCAACTGGGGTTGTTGTGGTTGACGCGCCCCGATGGCTGGTCGGAGACAGTTGCCGAGATCCGGCCTGCGAAGCTCGTCGACGACGAGGCTGCGCTGCGACGCGAGGAACGACGCCGTCTGGCGGCGCAAGCGTCCGCGCTGCGCGGTCGTGTGGAGCTACTCAATCTCGCTACTGACCTGGAACGCGAGCGGACCGCCAAGAGCGACGTGATGGCCGAATTTGATCGGTTGCGAGGCGAACTCGACGACATGCGAACCCGGCTTCGCGAGGCGCAGCGCGCCGAACACGCCGCTGCCCAGGCATTGGCCAAGGTGGAATCGGAACTGCACGACGCGCGTAGCACTGCGTCAGTTCCGGAACCGAACCCGGTCGCGGAACCGACGTCGAGGCCAGTCATCGACACCACAGCGGTGCGCACTCTGCTCGACGATGCGGTATCGGCGTCGACCGACGCCCTGCGCCTCTTGACAGCGGCCATAGGAGAGTTACACGAGGTCGATGACCAGGCCGAATCTGGGGCTGCTCGGCCGGAGCGACAAGGTCACGCACGCCGGAAGGCGATCCGGCTGCCCGGCGGAGTGTTGGCCGACACCGTCGAATCCGCTGAGTTTCTGCTGCGTTCCAAGGGAGCACGGACATTGATCGACGGCTACAACGTCGCCAAGTTGGGGTGGCCGTCACTCGACCTCGATCACCAGCGAGAGCAATGCATCGTGGCAGCCGAAAACATGGCCAAGCGGTGGAACATGACGGTGACCATCGTTTTCGACGGGGCAACGATCGAGGGTGCGCACACCTCGACCCGGCGTCGGGTTCGGATTGTCTACTCGCCCGCCGGCGTGTCGGCAGACGATGTACTCCGTGCCGAGGTGGCATGTGTGGATGTTGGCAAGCCGGTCGTCGTCGTCACGAACGACCGGGCAATCATCACCGATGTTGTTGCCGCGGGAGCGAACACCGTGTCCTCCGACGACTTCCTCGTGCTCCTCCGCCGCTGACCGGAAGGTGTGTCACACCCCTTTGCGATGATGCCTGCGGGTGGAGCCCGAACAAGGAAGCATCATGGCAACGAACACAACATCACTGCTCATCTCGTGCGATACGTGTTGCATGCGGGCAACGGCCACGTGCGCCGACTGCGTCGTGACGCATGTGCTATCTCCTGCGACCAACGAGTCCGTTGCGCTCGATGACGAAGAGATGCGTGTGGTGCGTTTGCTCGTACGCGCCGGGATGATGCCTACGCTGCGTCACAGTGAGACCGCCGCTGTCGCCGCCTTCTGTTGACGCCGCGTACTTACGGCAACTCGTCGAGATCGCCGAGCAACACGACATTGCTCATGTCGGCGTGTGTGATGCCGAGATCCTGCAGCGGGCTCGGACGGAACTGATCCGCCGCAAGGATGCCGGCTTGCACGATGGCCTGCAGTTCACCTACAAGAATCCGCAGCGCTCAACCGACCCGCGTCGAGCGGTTGCCGGGGCGCAAGCGGTGCTCGTCGGAGCACGTTCGTACTACAGCGAGGAACCGATCGCACCTGCTGGTGCTCACGGTCGTGTGGCGCGCTACGCCTGGACCGACCACTACGTGCCGTTGCGGTTGGGGCTGCGCGCCGTCGCTCACAAGCTGCGCCACGATGGGTGGCGTGCGGTGGTGTTCGCCGACGACAACTCGATCGTCGATCGCGAGGTTGCCTATCGCGCCGGCGTCGGGTGGTTCGGAAAGAACGCCAACATCTTGCTGCCTGGCGCTGGCAGTTGGTTTGTACTCGGGTGCGTGATCACCACGGCACCGTTGCCGATTGCGCGGGCCCCGATCGCAGATGGCTGCGGCGCCTGCAGCCGTTGTATCGACGGTTGTCCGACGGGTGCGATCATCGCCCCCGGAGTGATCGATGCAGGACGATGCCTGGCGTGGGTCATTCAGAAACCGGGCGTGATGGACCGTCGTTGGCGAGCCGCGATCGGTGACCGCATCTACGGCTGCGACGATTGCCAGACCGTGTGCCCACCGACGGTGCGATTCGCCACGAAGCAGCAGGCGCCCGAGTCGGAAATCGAAGCATGGGTGTCGCTGGTCGAGCTGCTCGATGCCGACGACGCCGAGGTGCTGCGACGTTGGGGCCGTTGGTACGTGGCTGATCGCGACCCGCGTTGGGTGCGTCGCAACGCCCTTGTGGCGTTGGGCAACGTCGCTCGGGCCGAGGATCCCGACGTGCGTCGGTGCGTGAACACGTACCTGGTGCATGCCGATGCCATGCTGCGCGCTCACGCCGTGTGGGCTGCGCGTCGACTCGGCCTCGACTCGCTCTTGCCGACCGACGACATCGATCCACTGGTCGTCGACGAGTTGGCGGCGCCGCTGTGAAGCATCTTCTGGTGACCAACGACTTCCCACCCAAGATCGGTGGGATCCAGTCGCTGCTGTGGGAGTGGTGGCGTCGACTGCCGCCTGAATCGTTTGCCGTCCTGACCAGTCCGTACCAAGGTGCGGCCGCGTTCGACGCCGACCAGCCGTTCCACATCGAGCGCACCCGCGAGCCCGTGTTGCTCCCTCATCCGTGGATGGTGGCGCGCATCAACGATATGGCTGCTCGCGTCGGCGCCGATCTCATCGTGCTCGACCCGGCCTTGCCACTCGGGATGGTCGGACCATCGCTACGCCTGCCATATGACGTCGTGCTGCACGGCGCCGAGGTCACCGTGCCAGGTCGGCTGCCCGGCACAAAGCAGTCCCTGTCCTACGTGCTGCGCGGCGCCAGACACATCGTGGCCGCAGGAAGTTATCCGGCCCGTGAAGCCGAGCGCGCCGCCGGCTGCAGTCTGCCGATCACCGTGGTGCCGCCAGGAGTCGATACCGATCGATTCCGGCAGTTGACCGATCACGAGCGAGCCTCAGCCAGGAGTCGGTTCGGTCTGCCAACCGATGCCGAGCTCATCGTCAGCATCAGTCGTCTGGTACCGCGCAAGGGCTTTGACACGGCGATTCGTGCAGCAGCGATCCTGCGCCAGTCACGACCCAATCTGGTGCTGGCAATATCAGGTGGAGGACGCGACGAGCAGCGACTGCGACGGCTCGTCAACGAACTCGACGCGCCCGTGCGATTTCTCGGCCGGGTCGGCAACGACGATCTCCCCGCGCTCTACGGCTGCGCCGATGTGTACACCATGTTGTGCCGCAACCGTTGGGGTGGCCTCGAGCAGGAAGGCTTCGGCATCGTCTTCTTGGAGGCAGCGGCGTGTGCGGTACCTCAGGTTGCGGGCGACTCCGGCGGCGCCGAGGATGCAGTCGTCGATGGCGTCACAGGGCTGATGATCCGCCACGCCGACGATGCACGTGACGCGGCGCGCGCCTTCCAACGCCTGCTCGACGACCCAGCCCTACGACGCACCATGGGGGCAGCTGGTCGCCAGCGAGCAGTCGAGGAGTTCTCGTACGACGGTCTCGCCAGGCGGCTGGGTGCGTCGTTGGGCGCCCTGGCATGATGTCCAGCCGATGACGAACGACCGCGCGAACCAGCGCGGCGCCAGCGTCGTTCGACTCGACCTGATCGGGACTGCGGTGTTCCTGGTCGCGCTCGCCGTCGCCGTACCGCTGAGATCCCAGCGCTTCGCGCAATTCCTGATCGGCGGTGTCTCGATGGTGCTGTTCGCCATCGGTGTCGCCGCGACACTATGGGCGTACACGCGCGCTCTCGAGCGCTCTCGGGTACAGGAAGTCGGTGTCGCCAATCTGTTCCTACTGACTGGTGACACGGCTCCGAAGCCGGTCGGCCGCGCCATGTCGTTGGCGCTGGTTGTGCAGGTCGTCGCGGCCATCGGCGGAGCGTGGATCGGCGTCGTCGGCCTCGACAAGGGGCAGCTCAACGCACTCGCCTTTGGCGTGCTCGTGCCGATGTTCGGCATCGGTATGAACGGGGTCTGGGCGGCTCGCCACGGCTCGTACGGCCCTCGAGTCGGCACAGCGGTGTCTCCGACCGATCACGAGATCGACTAGAACAGAGCAATGGCCGACACAGCGTCACAGACCACGACGATTGCTGCTCCACCTGATCGCGTATGGGCGATCGCTGCCGACGTCGAGCACTATCCGGAATGGGCGAAGGACGTCAAGGATGTCGTTGTGCGTGCGCGTGACGACCAGGGCCGCCCGCTGGAGGTCGAATTCAGGGCATCGGCGCTGGGACGCAGCACTCACTACACCTTGAGCTACGACTACAGCGATGCTCCAGCCGTGCTGGCCTGGAGCATGCTGCGTGGCGACATCATGCGCACGATCGACGGTGCGTACCACTTCTCGCCGACGACCGACGGTGGCACCGAGGTGCGCTACGACTTGATCATCGATCTCGTCGTGCCGCTGCCTGGGTTTGTCAAGCGCCGGGCCGAGGTGCGGATCCTCAACACGGTGCGCGAGCTGAAGGTTCGCGCCGAGTCGTGAGTCAACGCCGCATCGGCATCGACGTCGGTGGCACGAAATGCCTCGGGGTTGTGCTCGATGAATCCGGCGATGTCATCGAGGAGCAGCGCCGGCCGACCCCTCCGGGCACTGAAGCATTCGTCGACACCCTCGCCGAACTGGCAGGAGCGCTTGGGGTCACGGATTCACTCGGTATCGGTGTGCCTGGCATGGTCACTCGATCGGGAGTGATCAAGGCATCACCGAACCTGATCGACATCACCGATTTCGAGGTCGGCCGCATGCTGTCCGAGCGCCTCGGCTTCCCGGTCGAAGTCGGCAACGACGCCACCTGCGCCGCAGCCGCCGAGTGGAAAGTTGGCGTGGCCCGAGGCATGACCGACATGGTGATGGTGACCCTGGGTACGGGCATCGGTGGAGGAGTCATCGCCGGCGGGCACCTCATTCGCGGTGCCAACGGCTTTACCGGCGAGATCGGTCACATGGTCGTCGACCCCGACGGCCTGCCGTGTCCATGCGGGCGCCGTGGATGCTGGGAACGCTACGCATCGGGCAGCGGTCTGGCGCGGCTGGCCCGTGAGGCAGCCATCGGCAAGCGCCTTCGTCGGGTCCTGCAGCTGGCGGGTGGCGATCCATTCAATGTCCGCGGCGAGGATGTTCAGGCCGCGGCTCGCGAGGGCGATGTCGAGGCCCTGGGGGTGATCGATCTGTTCGGTCGGTGGGTGGCACTCGGCCTCAACAACCTCACCAACCTGCTCGATCCGCAGATGTTCGTGCTCGGTGGCGGGCTCGCGGCGTCCGGCGATCTCTATCTCGGGCCGATCCAGAAGTGGTTCACCGAGTTGCTGTATGCGGCCGATCTGCGACCTCACCCCGAGGTGGTGTTCGCCTCGCTCGGCGAGCGAGCCGGTGCGGTCGGCGCAGCGTTGATGACCGAGTTGCGCTGACGAGCGGTTGTGCGACGCACGACCAAGCTGGGCGACATCAGTACGGCGGTGAGTTCGCACCGATCGTTGATCACATCGATCAGCATCGTCGCCGCCGCATCGCCCATCTCGCATCGCGGTTGGTCGATGGTTGTCAGCCCGATGTGATTCAGCGCAGCGAGCGACGTGTTGTCGAAGCCGACCACGGCGATGTCGTCGGGCACCACCAGGCCACCGCGCTCGATCACGTCGATCGCCCCGACGGCGGACAGATCGTTGGCGGTGAAGATCGCAGTCGGCAACACCGCGCCGCGTAATAGTCGTTCGGCGCCGTGAGCTCCTGCCTCTTCGGTGAAATCGCCGGTGATCACCAGCGCGTCGTCACCCAAGCCCAAGGCGCGGATAGTGCGGAGGTAGCCACTCCGGCGTGGCGATGCGCCTGCGCCCTTTCCGCCATCGATGTGAGCGATCCGTCGATGCCCGAGATCGTGCAAATGCTCGACCGCGAGCTGGGCACCGTATGCGTCGTCGGTGGTCACTGAGCCGATGCCGGATCGAGCGAAGGCACGACCCACCGAGACCAACGCAACCTCGGCCGCGACCGCGTCAAGCCTGGCCGCAGGGAGCCTGCAACCGGCGACGATGATTCCATCGACACGCGACGCCAGAAATGTGTCGAGCGCCCGCGATTCGAGTCGAGTGCTTCGTCGGCCACTGGCCAAGATGAGCTGGTAGCCGTGTCGCTCGGCGGCGGCATGAATGCCATCGGTGACCTCCGCGAACCACGGATTGTGCAAGTCGTTGAGCAGCACGCCAATCGTCATGGTCTTGCGCGAGGCAAGATTCCTGGCCATCAGGTTCGGCCGGTATCCGAGCTTCGAAGCAGCGTCGGTCACTCGCTTTCGTGATTCCGCGCTGACGCGTGGCGAATCACGCATCACCAACGACACCAGGGCCCGCGAGACGCCGGCTATGTGGGCCACGTCTTCCAAGGTCGGGGCACTGGTTCGTCTTGTGCGAGGCACCGCCGTCAAGCTAGTTCACTTGACACCACGGCTGAGACGTCTAGAGTTGGAGCGCTCTAACTGATCGAGGGGACAGAATGATCGACCGCATTGCGGCAGCACCGATTTCGTGGGGAATCTGCGAAGTGCCGGGCTGGGGACTGCAGATGTCGCCGAGCCGCATTCTCGGCGAGATGGCGGATCTGGGCATCACGTCGACCGAGCTCGGCGCTCTGGGATGGCTCCCTAACGACACCACAGCGCTGCGCTCGCTGCTTGATCAGTTCGGCCTGAACATCCTCGGAGGTTTCGTTCCGTTGGTGCTGCACCACGGCACCAGCCATCCTGGTTCGCTCGAGGCTGCCCACGCGGCGGCAAGCACACTGTCGAATGCCGGAGGCACGTACTTCGTGGGCGCGGTCATCTCCAGCATGGAGTCGTGGGATCGCCCGACGCTCGACGCATCCGAGTGGGCGGCGCTGTTCGATGGACTCGCCGCGACCGAGAAGATCGTTGCCGAATACGGCCTCATCCAGGTCGTGCATCCACACGTGAACACCTTGATCGAAACGGCCGACGAGTTCGACCGGTTCCTCGATCATTGCGGTTCGTTGTTCTGTCTCGATACGGGTCACCTCTTCATCGGCGAGGCCGATCCGGTGGCCATCGCCGAGCAGCATGGCGACCGGGTTGGCCTGGTTCACATCAAGGATGTCGATACGTCGATTTCCGCTCGATTCCGTTCCGGTGAGTTTGATTGGATGGGTGCAATTCAGCACGGTTTGTTCCCGTCAGCCGGTTCGGGCGATGCGCCGATCGCTGCTACGGTGCGGACGCTTGAACACTCCGGCTACGCCGGGTGGTACGTATTGGAACAAGATGTAGCCCTGACCGATGGGGAGCCACCGCTCGGGCAGGGTCCGGTGCACGGTGTTCGAAAGAGCATCGAGTACCTCAAGTCGCTGACTGGGTAGTCCAGGCAGTGGAAAGGCCGGCTCTTGCCGGTGCAAACCATCACTCCTAGAGGGGGAAAGAGAACACATGAAGAAGACCCGCTACGTCTTCGCAACACTTGCAGCGTTCGCCTTGCTGGCGACCGCGTGCGGTGACGAAGACGACACAACAACCTCAGCCGCTCCCGGCGGTACCGAGGCCGAGGCAACAACACCGGCAGCAACTGATGCACCTGCAGGGACCGACGCACCTGCTGGCACCGATGCACCTGCCGACACCGTTGATGTCACGGCTGGCGAGGACGTCACGATCGCTGTCATCACCCACGGTGATGGTGGCGTGTTCTGGTCAGTGTTCCAGAAGGGTGCCGAAGCCGCTGGCGATGCATTGGGCATCACGGTCAAGTATCAGGGATCCAACAACACAGGTACCGACCAGGCTGCAATGATCAACCAGGCAGTCGCCGACGGCGTTGACGGTCTTGCCGTATCGCTCGCCGACCCCGATGCAGTTCGTGACGCAGTCGCGGCTGCAGTCGATGCCGGCATCCCGCTGGTCACGACCAACTCGGGTTCCGACCTGTACAAGGAGTTCGGTGCGTTCACCCACATCGGCCAAGACGAGTTCATCGCTGGTGCAGGCGCTGGTGAGAAGTTCAACGAAGCCGGTGCCAAGGTCGTGCTGTGCGCCAAGCAAGAGCAGACCAACACCGGTCTCGACGCACGTTGCGCTGGCCTGGAGAGCACCTTCGCGGGTACTTTCCTCGACCCGATCACGACGTCTGGTGATGCCTCTGGCAAGCAGCAGGCCGACCTCAAGGCAGCACTCGACGCCAACCCGGATGTCGATGCCATCTTCGGTACCGGTCCGGTTGTTGCTCACGATGCCGCCGCAGCCGTGAAGGAACTCGGTCGCACCGTCACCGTTGGTGGCGTTGACCTGTCGCCAGACCTGCTCGCCGACATTGCCGCTGGTGATGTTCTCTTCACCATCGATCAGCAGCAGTACCTGCAGGGCTACATCTCGGTCGTGGCGCTGTACCTCAATGTCACCAACCAGAACACACTGGGTGGCGGCCTGCCGATCAACACCGGCCCAGGCTTCGTGACGCAGGACAATGCCGAGGCTGTGTCGGCGCTTGTCGACGCCGGAAGCCGCTAAGTTCCACAACAGTGAGGTGGCGGGCGCCCTAAGGCGCCCGCCCCACCCAACGCCCACCGGAGTGACGAACGTCTACTTCGGTCGGCGTCTCTACATTCGCATAGCGTTTCGACGACGCATCTCTTGAGGTCAGGGGGACCCATGACAGCGACAGACGTGGAAGTCAGCGAGGAGCCGGTTTCCGAACCACCGCCCGTTCCACTCGACGAACGAATCTCACACCGCGGCCCGATGCGCCGCTGGCTCATCTCGCCAGAGATTGGCGCCTTGATCGGTGCCGTCATCGTGTGGGCGTTCTTCTGGGGGAATGGCCGCACGTTCGGCGAAGCCGACACCACTCTCAACTGGCTCGACGTGGCGGCACCGACCGGCATCATGGCCACGGCGGTCGCACTCCTGATGATCGGCGGCGAGTTCGACCTGTCGTCTGGCGTCATGACGGGCGCTACCGCCATCCAGATCGGGCTGTTCTCGCGCTACTTCATGGGCGACGGTGTCAACATCGGTTGGGCCATCGGGTCGGCATTCCTGGCTGCTGCAGCGGTTGGCTGGTTCAACGGCTACATGGTCAACAAGACCGGGTTACCCAGCTTCATCGTCACGCTCGCCTCGTTCTTCACGCTGCGCGGCGTCATGCTGGTGATCTCCAAACGGCTTGTCGGCAAGGTGCAAGTCGATCAGATCACCGAGCAGAAGGGCGCCAAGTTCTTCAAGGACTGGATCGCCCACGAGTGGAAGTTCACCGAGTTCGGCATCCGTGACAATCTCTTCCTCGCTCTTGTAATCGCGGGCGGTGCCGCATTCATCTATGGCCTGCTCGAGCAATCGTTCATTCGCCGCGCGGCGTTGAACCTGGCCGGCTTCGGGCTGACCGCCGTAGGCGTGATCGGCTCGGCAACCGGATTCGCCGGTTTGTTGTGGACCGAGGGTGTCGGACAGAACGCCCTGTTCGGCGTCATCGCCGGCGCGGGAGCAGTCCTCGCCATCGCTGGTACCGCACTTGCCCGATGGCAGGGTCGCACCAGTACGGGTGGTGCTACCGCCCTTCCGCGAGATGCCGCGCAGCGCCTCGGTTTGGGAATCGCCTGTGTGGCGCTGGCGTGTCTCTTGCCGATCCCGTTCGATCGGCGTCAGGGTTTGGCAATTCTCTCATGGACGTCGCCGGGGCTTCGTCCCGTTGTCGCCGTCGTTGCAGCGATCGCCGGCGCCGCCCTGGCGGTGCGCGCGATGTTGTCACAGATGAGCGAGAAGAAGAACGCTGCAAGTTGGGGCAAGCTCGGCCTGTTTGCTCTCTACAGCGGCATCTTGGTGACGACTCTGGCGATCTGTTTCCTGCAGCTCACCACCGTGCAAGCGCTGCGTGCGATCGGCATGTTGTTGCTTGCGGGTGCTGGTCTCACGTTCATGATGCTCGCCCGCGGGATTGCCGGGCGCAGCAGCAAGCGTTGGCAGCTGATCATCGGTCTGCTTGTCGCGGCCGCGGTCCTGGTGTTGGCTTTCGTGATCCGTGCTGACTCTGGTGCGGTGCGCTTCCGGACCGGCATGTTCGGAGCGATGATGATCGGGGCAATGGCCATCGTGGCCAACACGTTGGTCGAATACCTCATGGAGAAGCGCACGCACGCGGATGCCGACGCCGACCGGCTCGGCAAGCGACTGCAGCTCATCGGTGGAGGCGCCGCGTTCCTTGGTTTGATCATTCGCCTGGTGTGGTCCAACCTCACCCCCGAACACGCGGCGCAGGTCAAGGCAGCGGGCGGCAGCGTCGGGCAGAACGTCCTTCGCCAAACGGTCGTGTGGTGGCTGATCGTGGCGGCCATTGGCTCGTACGTCTTGGTCAAGACACGCTGGGGCAACTGGATCTTTGCAGTCGGCGGCAACAAGGAAGCCGCCCGTGCGGTCGGCGTGCCGGCCAACCAGGTCAAGGTCGGATTGTTCGTCACGGTGTCGCTGTGCGGCTGCCTGGCCGGCACGTTGATTGCACTGCGCTACGGCACTGTGCAGGCCAACCAGGGCACCGGTTTGGAGTTCGAATACATCATTGCCGCGGTCGTCGGTGGATGCCTGCTGACGGGAGGGTATGGGTCAGTGATCGGTGCCGGACTCGGTTCCGCGATCATGGCCATCTCGGTGGTGGGTGTGCAGACAACCCCCTGGAACTCCGATGGCCGCTTTGCGTTCCTTGGTGGCGTGCTGCTGCTGGCCGTCCTGGTCAACAACTTCATTCGCAAGAAGGCTCAGGAGGCACGATGACAATCACCGAGGCGAACGAAGAGCACGCGCTGCTCGAGCTGCGAAACATCTGCAAGTACTTCGGAAACGTCACCGCGTTGGAGAACATCACCACCAGGGTCGAAGCGGGCAAGGTCACCTGCGTGCTCGGCGACAACGGCGCCGGCAAGTCGACGTTCATCAAGATCTTGTCCGGCGTGCACCAGCCGAGCTCGGGCGAATACACCATGTACGGCAGCCCGGTGCATTTCACCACGCCGCGCGACGCCCGCAATGCCGGCATTGCCGCGGTCTTCCAGGATCTCGCCCTGGCACCGTTGTTGTCGATCTGGCGCAACTTCTTCCTCGGCGTCGAGCCCATGCACGCGGGCATACTCATGCGCACCGCATTCATGAAGAAGACGGCGAAGGAGGAGATGGCCAAGATGGGCATCGACCTGCGCGATGTCGACCAGCCGGTCGGCACCTTGTCGGGTGGCGAACGGCAATCAGTGGCCATCGCCCGAGCCGTGTACTTCGGAGCACGGGTGCTGATCCTCGACGAGCCGACCTCGGCGCTCGGCGTGAAGCAATCCGGTGTCGTTCTGAAGTACACCCGCGCCGCCGCTGATCGCGGTCTCGGCGTGATCTTCATCACCCACAACCCGAACCATGCCATCCCCGTCGGCGATCGGTTCCTGCTCCTCAACCGTGGGCACAGCCTGGGGGACTTCGCCAAGGACGAGATCTCGCGAACCGAGCTCACCCGTCTGATGGCGGGCGGCGCGGAGCTCGAGCAACTCGAGCACGAGATCGGTATCCGCTGACGCTCGATGACCCCACCCTCCGGCACCACCCTCGAGCTCATCACGGTCGGCCGCATCTGCGTCGACCTATATGCAAACGAGGCCGGTGCCGGCTTCATGAACCCGCAGACGTTCACCAAGTCGATCGGCGGATCCGCCACGAATGTTGCGATCGCAGCCGCGCGCCTCGGTCGTCGCGCAGCCGTGTTCACCAAGGTAGGCGACGACCCGTTCGGCCAGTACGTGCGCCACAAGCTCGAACTGTTCGGCGTCGACACCCGCTACGTGTCGACGCATCCTTCGATGCCGACACCGCTGGCGTTTGCGGCAATGGATCCACCGGAGGATCCGCAATTGTTGATGTACCGGTACCCGATGGGCCCGGATCAGACGTTGCACATCTCCGAGATCGATCGACAGGCCGTCGTCGACGTACCCGTCCTGTGGCTGACAGGGGCCTGGTTCAGCAAGGCTCCGGCTCGCGAGGCGTGCTGGGAGTTGTTGTCGATCCGCGCTCGCAAGGCGCACGTCGTGTTCGACATCGACTACCGGGCTAACTTCTGGCCGGGTGGTCGCGGCGAGGCAACGGCCGACCTCAGCACGGTGCTCGATCACGTCACAGTCGCTGTCGGCAATCGCACGGAGTGCGAAGTCGCCGTGGGTTCGGCTGACCCGACCGAGGCGGCACGTCGATTGTTGGACCGTGGGGTCGAGCTCGCGGTCGTCAAGATGGGCGGTGAAGGGGTGATGGTGGCGACGTCGCAAGGCAGCACGGTCGTACCGCCGCATTTCGTCGAGGTTGTCTGTGGCCTTGGCGCGGGCGACGCCTTCGGCGGAATGCTGGCTCACGGGCTGTTGTCGGGATGGGAGCCCGTGCGCATCGTCGAGTACTGCAATGTCGCCGGCGCGATCGTCGCGTCCCGGCTGCTGTGCTCCGACGCCATGCCGACGTTGGCCGAGGTCGCCGAAGCTTTGGAGGACCGCCGTGTTGCTGGATGACGAGACGTATGCCTCACTGACCGAGACCCGAGTCAGCGCACCTCACCGGATCGCCGAAGCGCTTGCGGGTCGGCGACGACGGTCGACGCTGACCCAGGACGGAATGTTGTTCATCGTCGCCGCGGATCACACGGCGCGGGCAATGGTCGGCCTGTACGACGATCCGCTGGCGATGGCCGACCGGCGCTCGATGCTCGACCGCCTGCTCAACGCTCTCGAACACCCACGGGTCGACGGGGTATTGGCGAGCGCCGAGATCCTCGACGACCTGGCGTTACTGGGCGCACTCCACGACAAGGTCGCGGTCGGCACCATGAACCGAGGCGGCCTCGCAGGTGCCAGTTGGACGATGGATGACCGCTTCACAGCGTTCGATACCGCGCATCTTCAGGCGTCGAACCTCGACGCAGGCAAGCTGCTTCTGCGAATCGACTACCACGATGCCGGCACCGTTCCCACGCTCGCCAGCGCTGCGGTCGCAGTGCAGGAACTCAACGACGCCCACATGATGGCCATGGTCGAGCCGATCCCCTACACCAAGAACGACATGGGCGAAGCGGTGTGGGACAACGACCCGCTGGCCTTGGTGAAGGCCGTGGGCGTCAGTGCGGCATTGGGTGGGTCGAGCGCCTACACGTGGCTCAAGATCCAGGCAACGGCCGACATCGCCACAGTTGCCAAGGTCACCACACAGCCGCTGCTGTTGCTCGGTGGCGCTCCTGGTCCCGATCCCGAGGCAACGTTTGCACTGTGGGAGGCTGCGCTGCATCAACCAACAGTGCGCGGCCTCGTGATCGGACGGTCGTTGTTGTATCCCGCTTCTGGCGACGTTGCAGGTGCCGTGGCGCGCGCAGCAGACTTGGTACAGCAGGCCGCAAAGGACAGGCAATGAGCCCATCACTCCATCGACCCGCCGGCACGCTCGCCGACGGCGATCTCGTTGTTTCGCTGAAACCCCACGATGCCGGTTGGGCCTTTTCGGGTCTCGTTGTCCTTTTGTTGGCGCCAGAAGTAGAGCGCTCTATCGATCTCGGTGAGAGTGAGGGAGTCGTGCTGCCGCTGTCGGCGACCAATGTCGACGTCACCATCGATGGCGAGCATTTTCGTCTCGACGGTCGCATCTCCGTGTTCGATCGAGTGACAGATTTCGCGTACGCCCCGCGGGGCGCCACCGTGGTCGTTTCGGCGCGCGCTGGTGGGGAAGTGGCGATCGCCACTGCGCGTTGTGATCGACGGCTCGACGCCCGATACGGCTCTGCCGACAACGTGGCGGTCGAACTTCGCGGCGCTGGCCCGGCCACGCGCCAGGTCAACAACTTCCTCAGCCCTGAGGCGTGGCCGCACGCCGACAAGTTGATGTGCGTCGAGCTGATCACTCCCGACGGCAACTGGTCGAGCTACCCGCCGCACCGCCACGACGACTCGCCGGAGTGCCCGGTCAACAACGAGGAGATCTACTACTTCCGAATCGGTGTGGCCGGCACCAGTGATTACTCCGCCGATGGTTTCGGCATGCACCGCACGTACACCCCCGACGGCTCGATCGACATCAACGTGGTCATCCGCGACGGCGACGTGTTCTGCGTGCCGCGCGGCTATCACGGCCCGTGCATCGCCGCGCCCGGGTACCCGATGTACTACCTCAATGTGCTCGCCGGGCCAGGGGGCGAACGGTCGATGGCCTTCTGCGACGACCCGACCCACCATTGGGTCCGCGACACATGGACCGGTATGGCCACCGATCCCCGATGCCCGATGACGACGAAGGATGGAAGGACAACGTGAGCACGACGATACGAATCGGTGTGATCGGCTTCGGCTGGATGGGACAGGCCCACAGCAGAGGTTGTCGCCGCGCGCCGAGTTACTTCCTCGAGCGCGACTACGAGCCCGAGCTGGTGGTGGTCAGCGACACGGTGGAGGCGCGGCGCATCGACGCGGTGCGATCGTTCGGCTATCAACGTGCTGTCACTGACTGGCACGAGGTCGTCGAAGCGCCCGACGTCGACGTCGTGTTCATCACCGCGCCCAACATGTTGCACGTCGAGATGGTCGAGGCGGTTGCTGCCGCCGGCAAGCCTGTGTTCTGCGAGAAGCCGGTCGGGGGCACGCCACCGCAAACGGTGGTCGCCGAGCGGGCTGCGCGCCACGCCGGTGTGATCACGGGAGTCGGGTACAACTACCGGTGGGCGCCGCTGGTGCAATACGCCAAGCAGTTGATCGACAACGGCGAGATCGGTGAGATCACCAACTACTACGGCCGGTTCTTCTCGATGTACGGCAGCGACCCGATGGGATTGCTGTCATGGCGATTCCTCGTCGATCAAGCAGGTCATGGCGTCAGCACCGACATCCTCAGCCACTCGGTCGACCTCGGTCACTACTTGGTGGGCGGAATCAGCAGAGTGTTCGGCACCGGCGAGACGTTCATCAAGCAGCGGCCTCTGCCCACCAGCGGTGGAACGCACTACGACCGCGGCAAACCCGGCGACCCGATGGGCGAGGTCACCAACGAGGACTACGTCGGCATGATGTGTGTGTTCGACACCGGGGCCCGTGGCACCTTCGAGGCCTGCCGATCGATGGTCGGCCCGGAGAGCCAGAACAGTTTCGAGGTGTACGGAACGAAGGGCTCGATCGCGTGGAACTTCGAGAAGATGAACGAGTTGCGCGTCTACATCGCGGCCGAGCACAAGCACACCGGATTTACAACGGTCTACGCCGGCGATCGCTTCCCCCCGCATGGCAACTTCGTGCCCGGAAGCGCCAACGGCATCGGGTTCGAGGATCTGATCTGCATCGAGGACCACGAGTTCCTGCAATCGGTTGCCGCTGGTCGCGAGCACACGCCTGGCTTCAGCGAGGCCCTGCAATACGTGTCGGTGCAAGATGCAGTGATGCGCAGCTGGGAGAGCGGACGTTGGGAAGACGTCGTCTCCCTGAGGGAGGAGTGAAATGACCACCACACGACTCACAACAGCAGCGGCAATCGTTCGCTATCTGATTGCACAGCGAACGATGATCGACGATGTCGAGGTGCCGCTGTTTCCTGGTGTGTTCGCGATCTTCGGGCATGGCAACGTGACCAGTCTCGGGCTCGCGTTGCAGGAAGCAGGCGACGCCATGCCGACATGGCGTGGTCAGAACGAGCAGGGCATGGCGCTTGCTGCTGTCGGCTATGCCAAGGCTGTCAACCGTCGACAGATCATGGTCGCCACCTCCTCGATCGGCCCCGGAGCGCTCAACATGGTCACCGCAGCGGGGGTGGCCCATGCCAACCGGTTGCCGGTGTTGTTGTTGGCGGGCGACACATTCGCCAGCCGTTTGCCCGACCCGGTGTTGCAGCAGGTCGAGCACTTCGGGGATCCGACCATCACGGTCAACGACGCCTTCAAATCGGTCAGTCGTTACTGGGATCGCATCATGCGTCCGGAGCAGATCATCCACTCGCTGCCCCACGCCGTCGCTGTCATGCTCGATCCTGCCGATTGTGGGCCGGCAACGCTTGCGCTGCCACAAGATGTGCAGGCCGAGGCGTTCGATTTCCCCGACGAGTTCTTCGAGACGACGATCCACCACATCGCCCGCCAGCGTGCCGATCTCGGGCAACTGGCGCGAGCGATCACCGCGTTGAAAGCAGCGGCGCGGCCGCTGATCATCGCCGGCGGGGGAGCGCGTTACTCGGGTGCAGCGGCGGAGCTCGCTGCATTCGCCGAGGCGCACAACGTTCCCGTTGTCGAGACCGTCGCCGGACGAGCCTGCCTGCCTGCAACACATCCCATGAATGCCGGCCCTGTCGGCGTGACCGGTTGCACCAGCGCCAACGAAATGGCCGGCGCAGCCGATGTGATCCTGGCAGTCGGCACCAGGTTGCAGGACTTCACAACCGGCTCGTGGACCGCGTTTGCCGGCGATGCCCAGTTGATCGGTCTCAATGCAGCGCTCTTCGATGCGGTCAAGCACCGTTCGCTGCCGCTGGTTGCCGACGCACGCGAGGGACTGCGTGAGCTGAACGATGGCCTTGCGGGTTGGGCCGTCGACGAAGACTGGGCGCTGCGGGCCAAGAACGCCACCGCCGAGTACCACTCGTACATCGACAGGATCGCCGAGCCTTCGGCAGTGGGCGAGAGCGGACATCCGACGTACGCCCAGGTAATCGGTGCTGTAGACCGGAACCAGCAGCCGGGCGACTACGTGCTGGCCGCCGCCGGCGGCTTGCCCGGTGAGCTGATCAACGGTTGGCGGGCGAAAGAAGTCGGCGACTTCGATTGCGAGTACGGCTTCTCATGCATGGGGTACGAGATCTCAGGGGCCTGGGGAGCCAAGATGGCTCGACCCGACGACGAAGTCATCACCTTTGTCGGCGACGGCTCGTACATGATGATGAACAGCGATCTGTACAGCTCGGTGCTGTCGGGTCACAAGCTGATCGTGATCGTCTGTGACAACGGCGGATTCGCCGTGATCAACCGGCTGCAGATCAACCAGGGTGGCCAGCCGTTCAACAACCAGATCGAGAACACCCGTCACCGAGAACTCGTGTATGTCGACTTCGCGGCCCACGCCGCAGCGATGGGGTGCAACAGCGAGCGAGCCGCGACGGTGCACGAGTTGGAGTCTGCGCTCGCCAGAGCGAGGCACAGCGATCGAACGACTGTGATCGCCTTGCAGACCGATGCGTATTCGTGGACCGGTGGTGGCGCCTTTTGGGAAGTCGGAGTACCCGAGGTCAGCGATCGCCCGCAGGTACAGGCTGCCAAAGCCGCAATGGTCAGTGGTCTACGGCAACAGAGGATTGGTACATGAACGGGAAGCTCGAGGGCAAGGTCATCGTGGTCAGCGGTGGCACGCAGGGCCTCGGTGAGGCAATTGCCCGGCAGGTGGTTGCCGACGGCGCCGCCGGCCTGGTGATCGCCGGGCGCAGCGCCGACAATGGCGTGGCGCTGGCAACAGAGCTCTCGAAGCTTGGCACGCCCACGTCGTTCATCGAGGCCGACATGTTGGATCCAGCTGCGCCGCGAATGGTCGTTGGCGCTGCTGACAAGCAGTTCGGCGTCATCCACGGCGTCGTCAACGTCGCCGCGGCGACGTGGCGCGACAACGTGTGGACGGCGACTCCCGACGCGTTCGAGGAGATGATGGCCGTCAACGTTCGTGCCCCGATGTTCATGATCCAGGCTGCCGCCGAGGTCATGCGCCGCGAGGGTGTTGCCGGCTCAGCCGTCAGCATCGGCTCGACGAGTGGTCATGGCGGCCAGCCATTCATCCTCAGCTACTGCGTGTCCAAGGGTGCGCTGGAGACGATGACCCGCAATCTGGCCTTCTCGCTGATGCGGCACCAGATCCGTGTCAACCAGGTCAGCCCGGGTTGGATGGACACCGAGTCCGAAGACGCGACGCAGCGCAAGTTCCACGGAGCCACCGACGGCTGGCTCGAACGCGCCGAGGCCGGCCAGCCGATGGGCCGACTGATCAAGCCGCCAGAGGTTGCCAAGGTCATTGCCTTCTATCTGAGCGACGAGTCGGGGATGCTGACCGGCAACATCGTCGACTACGACCAGTCCGTTCTCGGTGCCGGAGACGCACCGAAGCCTTCACTCCAGGAGACTCCACAGTGACACTCAGAATCGCGGTACTCGGCGTCGGCCGAATCGGCAAGATGCACGCGGAACTGCTGTCACGGCAAGTTTCGGGTGCCTCGCTGGCGATGGTGCAAGACATCAACGCCGACGCAGCTGCGGCGGTTGGCGCTCAGCTCGACGTACCGCACACGGCCGATGTCGACGCGGTGCTGTCGTCTGCCGATGTCGACGCTGTGGCCATCTGCAGCAGCACCGACACCCACGTTCCGTTCCTGATCGCGTCAGCACAGGCCGGCAAGGCCATCTTCTGCGAGAAGCCGATCTCGCTCGATCTCGACAAGGTCGACGAGGCATTGGCCGTGGTGCAGGCCAGCGGCGTGCCCATCCAGGTCGGATTCAACCGTCGTTTCGATCCGGCACACGCATCGGTGCGCGCTGCAGTCATCGACGGGTCGGTCGGCGACCTGCACATGTTGCGCATCACCAGTCGTGATCCGGCGCCGCCGCCGATCGCTTACATCAAGGTGTCGGGCGGGATCTTTCTCGACATGATGATCCACGACTTCGACATGGCCAGGTTCGTCACAGGCAGCGAGGTGATCGATGTGTACGCGCAGGCTGCCGTGCGCGTCGATCCGGCGATCGGTGACGCCGGTGATGTCGACACCGCTGTCGTCATTCTGCGTCACGAGAACGGATGCATCACCACGATCGACAACAGCCGTCAAGCTGTGTACGGCTACGACCAGCGCGTCGAGGCCTTCGGGTCGGCTGGTCTGGCAGCGTCGGAGAACCCGTCGAGCCACACCGGCATCCGCAGGACCGCAGCTGGTTCGATCGGGTCGACCATCCCGTACTTCTTCCTCGACCGATACATCCCGAGCTACATCGAGGAGTGGAAGTCGTTCATCGAGTACGTGGCGGGTGGCGGACCGTCACCGGTCTCGGCCAACGACGGCCGCGCTCCGCTGGTGATCGGTCTGGCAGCGTGGAAGTCCTACCGCGAGGGCCGACTCGTTCGTTGCGACGAGATCGGCTAACCCCAATACCGTTCAGTTAGTGTTACATGGGTGTAGTTTGGGTGGATGCCGCGTGCTGGATGGACTAAGCCTG
>JANPBZ010000151.1:0-13166 GCA_031430695.1 Ilumatobacteraceae bacterium | reverse complement strand
GGCGTGTGGCTCAAGATCGCCAAGAAGAACACCGGCGTCCCCTCGGTAACCAACGACGAGGCCGTGGATGTGGGCCTCTGCTGGGGCTGGATCTCGGGTCACCGCAAGGCCCTCGACGACACGTACTTCCTGCAGCGGTACACGCCCCGCCGCCCACGGAGCAACTGGTCGGCGGTGAACGTCGCCAAGGTCGAATCGCTGAGCGCGGCAGGTCGCATGCGTCCGCCAGGATTGGCCGAGGTCGACGCCGCCAAAGCCGACGGCCGCTGGGACCGGGCATCCGGAAGCTGACGATCAGCCGGTTGTATCGATCACGCAGAAGCAGTTGCCTTCGGAATCTGCCAGCACGACGAAATCGGGGTTGGGCGGGTACCGATCCCAGTCGACTCGCGTGGCGCCGAGTGAGACGAGTCTGTCGACCTCGGCAGCTTGATCGGCAGCGTCGCCGGCGTAGAGATCGAGATGCACTCGGGGGTACTTCTGCACGGGTGTCTCGCTGACATCAAGAGCCAGGTGGGTTCCGGTACCCGACTTCGGAATGAGAATCATGAAGTCGTCCTCGGCCTTGACTTCTCGCTTGGGCATGTAGTCCAACGCCTGTGTCCAAAAGGCCACTGCCCGGTGTAGATCCTCGACGCCCAGCACGACAGTTCCGACGCTCAGCATGTCTTCAGTCTTGCATGCGATGTCGAAACTCGGTTGTGCAGCGCGAGGTCGACGCACTGAAATGTCCACCTGTGAAGGGCTACGAACCAGCGATGAGTTTCGGTGACGAGGTCGCCGCCACCTACGACGATGAATTGCGCGGTGACGAGGTGGAGACGGTCGCGTTCCTGGAGAAGATTGCGCGTGGCGGCAACGTGCTCGAGCTCGCCATCGGCACCGGTCGTATCGCTCTGCCGCTCACGGCCAAGGGCCTGCGCGTCGACGGCATCGAGATCTCGCCGGCCATGGCTGCCACGCTTCGCACCAAGCCCGGCGGCGAACAGATCTCGGTCACGATGGGCGACTTTGCCGACGTCGCTGTACCCGACACCTACCAGTTGATCTACGTGGTCTTCAACACGATGTTCAACCTGCTGACCCAGGACGACCAGGTGCGGTGCTTCGAGAACGTGGCCGCTCATCTGACCGACGACGGCTCGTTCCTCATTGAGGCCTTCGTTCCCACTTTTCTGTATCGCCTGCGCAACGATCAGTATGTCGATGCGGAATCGATCGGCATCGACGAGGTCTACCTCGATGTCGGGCGGCACGACCCGGTGTCACAGAGGCTCGACGAAAGCCACATCTCGCTCTCGCGACGCGGAGTGAAACTGTTCCCCATCGTCTGCCGGTATGCCTGGCCAAGCGAGCTCGACCTCATGGCTCGCATTGCCGGGCTGCGCCTGACCGAACGCTGGAGCGGCTGGAATCGCGAGCCGTTCAACTCCACGAGCGATCGGCACGTGTCGGTGTACGGCCGCTGAGCCTCGAGGCTTCGGCGAACGTCGGTCTTCCTTGTGATTGGTGTGGAAGGACAAGCTGCGCTGCAACAGCTTTAGATCACTTGCAGTTATGCGTGTCGGCCTTCAGGTGCCGTCCGAACTTCTCCTCAGCCTCGCGCCGCGTGGCGTTGGACGTTAACACCCACTGCTCACACAGGAGGTACTCCGCCCACCAGGTGCCATCAGCATTCTCGAAGATGTGCACTCGTTGCGTGTCAGCCACCCACCAAGTCTTGCCCGTCGCGGTCATCGGCACGGAGCCACATAGCGGCGGAGATTGCGCAGCCGGTTCAGTGCGTCTTGCGGGCCAAAGCGACCGTGGCTCGCGATTGCTCGGTGGGCGTCTCGCCGGCCATTGCCCACCACCACGCGTAGGCAGGCTCGCCTCGAGCTGGTGACTCGATCACGACCGCCATCGTGTACGGACCGACCTGCGCGACCTGTTCAAACCGCCCCGAGCCAGGCTCTCTTTCCGACATGAGGGTGACGAACGGCGATTCAGAATGCGCGATGAAGAGCTGGTCGTTGCCATCCGGACCGGACACGAGCAGCGAGTGCTCCAAGTGCTGAACGCCCTGCTGTCGCGAGGTGGCTTCGTAGTCGATGGCGACCCCGCCATTGGGAAGTGCCGACACCGTAATGCGCGATACGAAAGGGCCGCTCTCCGGCCCGACGCCTGTGCCGAAGTAGACCCCGGGTGCTTCGGACAGGCGACGAGACAACGACATGCGGCGATCGTAGAGCGTTCGGCCGCTCGCGCCGACCAGCTCACGCACACCCGATGCCCGATCCCCTCGACGACGCGTAGATACCGAACAGGCAGATATGGCGCGACGTGCTCCGTTGAATCCAGTCGTACGATGGCGCATCGACGACAACGACCTTGACTCTGGTGGCGCTCCGTCGAACGCGATCGGTGGGTACCGCGATGTGCGACTTCGAGGACCGTTTGTGCGCCTTCGACTGTGGCTCCGGTGGCGTGCGCCATGGGCGTTTCGCCGTCGTAGTCAGTGATGAACGCCGATCGGTAGTTCGGAGTGCTCGGTCAGCTCAGCAGTGGCTCTAACTCGGCGTCAGACTTTCATGCGAGCCGCGTCAGGTCTTCACCACGAGTGAGCCTGACGCACTTTGGTAGCGAGTTCCTCCACTCTCAAGTAGAGGGCGAACGTCTGTTCGGTTACTGTGTTACACCCCTCTGTCATAGTGGAAACCATGAGGTCAGAGGAGGTGCACAGCCTGGTTGGGCGGGTGGCGGCAGTTGATGCTGACTGCACCGATTGGGGTGTGTTGAAGGGGGCTGTGGAGGATGTGCGCCGGTTGAAGTCATGGGTCGAAGGCCGCGAGGTCGCGTTGGCTCGTTCGGTGGCAGCGGTGTCGTCGTTCCCGGAGAAATCGTTGGCCGAGGCCGGACGGACGTCGTTGCGTGACAGCGAACGGATGTTGGACCGGGCCGGAACCACCGCGGTTGTGCCGGCGTTGGGTGTGTCGTTGGCTGCTGGTCGGGTGTCGGGTGAGCATGTTGATGTGTTGACCCGCGCGATGCGACAGTTGGAACCCGCAGCGCGTACCAAGCTGATCGATGTCGCACCGAATCTGGTGTTGATCGCCGAACACGTCGATGTCGACGAGTTCGCCCGTACGGTACGTGCTGAGGCGCGCCGGTTGGAACACGACAGCGACGGGCTGGAACGGTTGGAACGGCAGCGGCGAGCGATCAGGCTGAACACCTGGGTCGACAAAGTGACCGGGATGGGTCGCTGGTCGGCGACCTGGGACCCGGCAACCATGGTCCGCTTGGAGACTCGGCTCGATGCACAGGTCGAAGCGATGTTTCATGACTCCCAGCCCGAGGGGTGTCCGACGGATCTGATCGAGAAACAGTCCTACCTGCGCGCACATGCGTTGTTGGCGTTGTTGGACGGTCACGGGGCACGGTCGGGTCGTCCGGAGATCATCGTGGTCCAAGACCACACCAACCCCGAACCCGACGCGCGACCGAGGTTGGATTGGGGACTCGACGTCGACCTGCCCCACGAGTTCTTGGAGACGTTGCGTCCGACAGCGAGCGTGTACGCGATCACCGTCCGCAACGGTGTCGTCATCGACGCCCCAGGCCAATTGAACCTCGGCCGCACCACACGGCTAGCGAACAGGGCCCAACGACGCGCCCTACGCGGCCTGTACTCGACCTGCGCGATCCCAGGCTGCCGGGTGCGCTACAGCCGCACCAAACTGCATCACGTCATCTGGTGGCGACACAACGGTCGCACCGACCTCGAGAACCTGCTGCCCGTGTGCGAACAACACCACCAGAACATCCACCACAACGGCTGGATCATCCGGTTGGGAGCGAACCGGGCACTGACGGTCACCCTCCCCGACGGAAACATCATGACCACCGGCCCACCCAAACGAACCGCCGCATGACGGCGCCCGGTGGGATTTCGACCTGTGGCACGAATGGTGCGAAGCGCGTCATGGTGGAGGCAGCGGCGAGGAGCGACAACGACGTCACCCACCAGCCGCGGGATGGCGCGCCGACCGCCACCGAGCCGCGCCAGGGTTTATGTGATCATGGCGAGATGCCGGACGAACGACGCCTCTCCCCCGCGACCATTGCCGTCATGGCAGGTCGTCCCTCGGCACCGGGTGGGCCGCTGAACCAGCCACTCGTGCTGGCGTCGAACTATCGGGCCGGCGGCGAGTACACGCGCACGCACGGCACCGACACGTGGGCGGCACTGGAAACCGCAGTGGGTGCGCTGGAAGGGGGCCGGGCTATCGCGTACGCCAGCGGCATGGCCGCCGCATCGGCGATCGTCTACGCGCTGGCGCCCAAGGTCGTCGTCATCCCGACGTTCAGCTACCTGGGAGTGCGCTCATTGCTCTCCGAGTATCAGCTGCAGGGCCACCTCGAACTGCGTCCGGTCGACATCACCGACACGGCGGCGGTGGCGGCGGCAACGGTGGGTGCCGACACCGTGTGGGTCGAGACACCGACGAACCCGACACTCGACGTCGCCGACCTCCCGGCGATCGCTGCGGCATCGCGAGGCGCCGGCGCCCACATGGTGGTCGACTCCACGTTTGCGACTCCGCTGCTTCAGCGTCCGCTCGAGAACGGTGCGTCCATCGTGCTGCACAGCGGCACGAAGTTCATCGGCGGGCACAGCGATCTGCTGATCGGCCTGTGCGTCACCAGCGATGATGACATCTACGACCGGCTCGTGCAGGCGCGCACATTCCAAGGAGCGACACCCGGTGCGCTGGAGGCGTTTCTTGCGCTGCGCGGGCTGCGCACGATGCCGATCCGTCTCGCCGCAATGCAGCGAAACGCGCTCGTGCTCGTCGAGCGCCTGCGCGGCCACCCGGCGGTTGCAGAAGTGCGCTACCCGGGCGAGGGCGCGATGGTGTCGTTCGTGGTCAACGGCGGCGCCGAAGCGGCAGACGCACTGTGCGACGGCGTGCGAGTACTCGTGCCCGCCACCAGCCTCGGTGGGGTCGAGACCACGATCGAGCGCCGCCAGAAGTACGCCGGCGACGCACACGTACCGCCGGGCCTGCTGCGGATGAGCGTCGGCATCGAAGACGTCGAGGACCTGTGGGCCGATATCTCCGACAACTTGGCGACGCGCTAGCAGTACCATCACGCGGTGGGATTGGTGTTGGCGGGAGTCGGAGTACTGGTTTTCAGTTTCAGCCTGCCCCTGACCAAGATCGCGGTACGCGGGCTCGACCCGACAGTCGCCGCTGTCGGACGCGCTGCAGTCGCGAGCATCTTTGCGTTGGTCGGCCTGCTGATCGTCAAACCGCCACGTCCGACTCGAGCGCAGGTCCGGCAGTTGGCGCTCGTGGTAGGCGGGGTGATCTTCGGCTTTCCCATCCTGATCGCCTACGCCCTTCGCCACACCGCGAGCCTGCACGGATCGGTGGTCAACGGGCTGCTGCCACTTGCAACTGCGGGTCTGGCCGTATTGCGCGCCGGCGAGCGTCCATCGGGCGCGTATTGGACGTGCAGCGCCGTTGGGTTTGCAGCCGTCGTTGCCTACGTCGTGCACGAAGGAGGTGGCACGCTGCATGCCGCCGATGCACTCCTCATCCTGGCGGTCTTGGCGGCAGCTGTCGGCTACGCAGAAGGGGCGTTGCTGGCACGGCAGCTCGGTGGATGGCAGGTCATCTGCTGGGCGCTCGTGCTCGGCGCACCACTGACGTGGGTTGTCACGATCGTCGCCGCAAGCCGAACCGGGCTGCATGCCACGGGGCCTCAGTGGGCTGCCTTCGGCTACACCGCGATGTTCTCGATGTTCCTCGGATTCTTCGCGTGGTACGCGGGCATGGCTCGGGCGGGCATCGCCAAGGCCAGCCAGCTCCAGTTGGCCCAGCCGGCATTGTCGATGGTGTGGGGTTGGCCACTGTTGGGTGAACATCTGTCGATGGCTGCCGTCATCACGATTGCCGTGGTGCTGAGCGCCGTTGTCATTGGCCGCTCGGCCGTCGTGCACGCACCCCGATCCGTGAGCGAATCACTACCCGTGCCGTGAGCCCCGCGCGTCAACGGCATGCAACACTGACGCGATGGCCAACGCAACCGGATTGCCGTACAACTCCACCGGATTGACCGTTCACGACGCCGACGCCCACGTCATGGAGACGCCCAACTGGCTACGCGATCACGCCGATGCCGCCATCCGCGAGCGCATCCCGGCGCTGACGTACAGCGGGGGGAACGAACTGCGCCAAACCGGCGATCCCGACGAACAGCTCCGCAACGTCGACGAGGCGTTCGACAAGCTGGTTGCCAGGCACCGATCGGCCGAGTATCTCGACGATGAAGCGCCCGAAATCATGGCTCGCAAGAACTTCGCGGCCACCGGCGCCTTCCTCGCTGACGACCGCAGTCGGGCACTCGACCTGCTCGGGTTTGCCAGCCAGCTGATCTTCAACACGTTCCACAACCGGCGATTGCGCGACTGGGAGCATTCCGGCGACCTCGAGCTGGCGATCGGCGCAGCACGTGCTCACAACCGGGCAATGATCGAGTTCTGTGCCGGTGATCCTCGGCTCCTGCCTACGCTGTACGTGCCACTGGTCGACCTCGACCGGGCGGGCGATCTGGCCGCCGAGGCGGTCTCGATGGGCGCAGCCGCACTGCTCGTCGCGTCGGGGTGTCCCCCGACGCACTCACCCAGTCATCGTGCACTCGACGCCGTGTGGGCCGTGGCCAGCGAGGCTCGCATCCCGGTCGTGTTCCACGTCGGCGGCACCGGCGAGCTGATCGACCCCAACTACTTCCGCAACGGACTGCCGATCCCACCCGACTTCCACGGCGGCGACGAGAACTTTCGCTCCGTCGACTACATGGGTATCCCCGTGCCTCCCGCCCAAACGCTGGCGACGATGATCTTCGACGGTGCGTTCGAACGGTTCCCCACCCTTCGAGTCGGCGTCATCGAGCAGGGTGCGGTGTGGGTGCCGTCGTGGATGCGGCAAATGGAAGCCGCATTCGACGCGTTCGGTCGCCACGAGGAGCGCCTGCGCAGCCTGTCGATGCGACCGAGCGACTATGTACGGCGCCAGATCCGGTTCACGCCATACCCGACCGAAGATGTCGGCTGGATCATCGAGAACGCAGGGCCCGACGTCTGCATGTTCTCGTCTGACTATCCCCATGTCGAGGGCGGGCGGCGTCCGATCGAACGGTTCGAAGCGAGCCTGGCGAATACATCCAGCCAAGCCCGCCAGGCCTTCTACCACGACAACTTCGTCGACGTGATGGGCGCCGGCCTCGGCGTGCTGCAGCACTGACATGAACTATGTGACCGGCCCGGTTTCGATGGGGTCGCCGAGTAGATAGCGAGCACCTGCCCCGCCTCGGGACGCTCGATCGTCGATGTTGTACAGCTCGCATGTGTCGAGCGATAGGCATCCGCAGCCGATGCATCCGTCGAGTCGATCGCGTAGCATCTCCAGTTCGGCAATCTGCTCATCGATGCGCGGCAACCATGCACTGGAGATGTCATCCCAGTCGTCACGGGTCGGCGTGCGCTGTGACGGCAATGAATGCAGCGCAGTGGAGATCTCGTTGAGCGACAGGCCGATTCGCTGGGCGACCCGAATGAAGGCAACTCGGCGCAACGCGTCGGCTCTGTACCGACGATGGCCCGATTCGTTGCGCTCGGATTCGATCAGACCGTTGCTTTCGTAGAACCGAAGGGCGGAGGTACTGACACCGGCACGCGCAGCCAACTCACCGACTGAGAAACGCTTGACTTCAACCATGGTTGAAGTTCTACCGTCACCACCCATGACCGCCACACCAACCGCTACCTCCACCGTCGTCGCCCACCTCGACGACCTGCCGGTCGGCTCGATGAAGATGGTGCGCGTCGACGACCAACGACTGTGCCTGATCAGAACGTCGGAGGGCGTGTTCGCGCTCGACCACGCCTGCCCGCACGAGGGCTACGGAATGACCCAGGGATCGCTCGACGGCAACTTGATCACCTGTGCGTGGCACAACTGGAAGTTCCGTGTCGACGATGGGGTATGCGTCGTGGGTGAAGAAGACATCAACACCCACGAGACCACCGTCGACGACGATGGCGCCGTGCAGGTCACCGTGCGGCGACCCGACCCGCACACGGTGAAGCCACGCTTGCTGGCCAGCCTGCGTCGTGGCGTCGAACGTGACTACATCGGACAGGTCAGCCGCGATGTCGTGCGGCTGCTGCAAGCAGACGCCAACCCCGGAGAGTTGGTGTGGGAGGCGGTGCAACACGGCGCACCACGGGCTGATTTCGGATGGGGACACTCGATCGCGTCCGCCACCGACTGCCTGGCGATGGTCGACCTCTATGAGGGCGACCAACGAGCCCTGCCGATCGTGCAGGCGATCGCCGGAATCGCCGAAACCGAACGAGATCGACCGGTCAATCCCCTTCCGAACCCGGTCCGCAGACTTCCGGCCGATCCGCTCGACGAGTTCCGCCGAGCGGTCGAGACCGAACAGCTCGAGCGGGCCCAGGCGTTGGTGCGTGGTGCGATCACCAGCGGCCTGGCGGCGGCCGACCTGCGACCCTGGTTCACCGCGGTCGCCAGCGACCACCTGCTGTCATACGGCCATGGCGCGATCTATTGTCAAAAGGCGTTCGAATTGCTCGACATGATCGGCTGGGAATCTGCCGACACCGTGTTGCCATACCTCGTGCCGACCATCGTCTACGGCACCCGCGAGGATCTGCTGCCCTACACCCGGCCGTTCGTGCGTGCGCTCGCCAGAACCGACATCGCTGCACTGGCGAAGCTGCCCAGCGACGACGGATGGCGAGACGACGGAACGCTGCTGACAACCCTGCTGGGCAAGGACCGCAAGGCCGTGGTTCCGGCCGTCACCGACGCCATGCGTGGCGGTGCAGGTGTCGACGGTGTGCTCGACGTCGTCGTCGAGACCGTCGGCGAGCGGATGATGCGCTACGACCTCGCCGGCGAACGCGACCTGCTCGACGATTTTGGATGGCTCGACATCACCCATGGTCTCACCTACGCGCACGCAGCGCGATGGCACCACCACCAGTCGCCGGGAACCGACACCGTCCGCTTGGCAATGTTCACTGCCTTCCTCGCCCAGTGGACAGGCCGCCACGAATGGCACACCACGGTGGCCAAGCGCGACGACGGGCGCCGGTTCAGCGGCTCGGTCGTCGAGGCCGGCGAGGCGCTGCAGCGCGAGGCTTTGCTCGACAATGCGTCGGCCTTCATCGTCTACGCCCACGGCATCAAAACCAGTCGCGCCGCGGCACAAGAAGCGGCCAGAAGTGGCTCGATGCTGCCACTGCAGGCAGTCGCTCGCCTGCTCGATTCGCCTCGGCTCGAGCGTTTCGTCGCCGCCAATGTGGCTCGGTCGATCGAGTTTCTGGCCGGGCGCGCACCCCGCGACGACTGAGCCTCCAAACTCTCAACCTCGATCTCCTGTGTAGGTCGAGGTTGAGGGTGCCTGGACAGCTCGCTCTGTAGCCAGGTAAAATGTCGAAATTGTCAAGAATTCGTAAAGTCTCCTACGCGTCCTGCCGAAAGAATGGCATGTCTCGGACTCAACGAGCGCTGCTGGCTGCCTCCCTTTCAGCCATTTCGCTCACCACCCTGACCCTGCCGACCCCGACATCCGCTGCCGGTTCGGTCACCGCCTCACCCACCGAGTACGTCGTCAAGAACGGTGACTTCCTCGCTGGAATCGCCGCCAAGGTCGGGGTGGCGCTGCCCGCGCTGTTGAGTGTCAACAACCTGACGGCGAAGAGCTTGATTCTGCCCGGCGACACACTGACCGTCCCCGCCGGCGCCAAGCAACTCACGCCGGCACCGGCAGTTTCATCGGGGCCGGCCGCCGGCGGAATCGTGCATACGGTCAAGAATGGCGACTTCCTGCTGGGCATTGCGGCGATGTACAAGGTCACGTTGGCCGACCTGCTCGCCGTCAACAAGATCACCATCAAGAGCGTGATCAGTCCCGGCAGACAGCTCGCCCTGCCGGCAAGCGCAGTGGCGCCGCAGGCCGCTGCACCGGCCGCAGCGCCAGGCCCGGCGTCCGGCCCGGCGTCCGGCCCGGCGTCCGGCAGTGTGACCTACACGGTCAAGTTCGGCGACTTCCTGGCTGGTATCGCCTCGAAGTACAAGGTCAAGCTCACCGACCTGCTCGCCGTCAACAAGCTCAAGGCCGGCAGTCTGATCCTGCCGGGCACCACGCTGGCGATGCCGGCCGGCGCGGTCGCACCATCGACCTCTACTTCTTCCGCTGCATCGGTGCAGACTGCGGCTGGGCCCGCCGGTGTCATCGTCGCCTATGCCTATGCCCAGTTGGGCAAGCCCTATCGCTTCTTCACCGCCGGCCCCAACACCTTCGATTGCTCCGGCCTGGTCAAGGCCGCGTACGCCCAGGTCGGCATCGTGACGATCCATCAAGCCGCATCACAGGCGAAATCAGGCACAGCGGTCGACTTCTGGAGCGAGCCCATCAAGCCAGGCGATCTGGTGTTCATGGCTCCCAAAGGCACCGACCAAATCACCCATGTCGGTATCGCCGTCGATGCAACGCGTTGGATTCACTCCCCGAGGCCGGGCGATGTCGTGCGCCTCGGTCCGATCCCGCCGAAGGGCATGCTCAGCACGGTTCGGCGGCTGATTCCCTGAGCTCAGGCGGCGCTCACATTCGCGCTGCGTCGATGTCGTCGACGATTGCCGGGTCGAACGGCCGACGGCTGAAGATCTCGCGCAGCATCGGCTCGAAGGTCTCGATCGGCTCGGTCGGATATTCAGGGTCGAACGACTCCTGATCCCAGCGCTCGCAGAACTTGTCGCAGCTGTCGAACCAACGATGATCGCGGTAGGCCTCGCGCAGGTCGGGATCGAGATCGATGTGATGGGCGTAGTACTTCATCTGGAAGATGCCGTGCATGTTGACGACCCATGTCACCTCGGCACGAACATACGGACGCAGTATTGACGCAGCGACCTGTGAATGATTCTCGGGCGAGAGGTCGTCTCCGATGTCGTGCAGCAGCGCGGCGACGATCATCTCGATGTCGGCCCCGTCACGCATTGCACGCGTCGCTGTCTGCAAGGAGTGCTGGTAGCGGCTGACCTTGTAACCCTCCAGGCCGTCGTCGAGGCGGCGCAGGGCTTCGATCAGGCGACCCGGAAGCTCGGAGATGTACTCACGCTCCAGACCATGTAGGTACTGGTACTCGTCGCGGGTGCCATCGGCCATCCGAGTGAATTGCACGGTGTTGCTCGTCATGCATTCATCGTAGAACGTTGCGGGTCCCGACGAGCACGACGAAGCGACTCGGCTCGCGCCGACGCCGCAGTCGCGCCTTCCACGGCCGCATCGCCCATCGCCATCCGTACCACGTGCGATGGCGAGCCCAGCACATGTCGAGTTGGCGCCCGATCTCTTCGAGCGTCGAGTCGGTGAAGTACTCGATCGAGGCGATGCTGTCGGATCGCGTGCCGAATCGCTGCTCGAAATCGGCGTGCCGCTCGGCCACCATCTGACGGCCCGACGTGTCGTGACGGTAGATCGGCGAGTCCATGATCACGATTCGTCCATCTGGTCGCAACACGCGCAACGCCTCACCGATCGTGCGCACATAGTCGGTGGAATAGTGCAGGCTGGCGTTGAACACCACCAGGTCGGCCTGCGCGTCGGCGAACGGAAGTGCATCCATCTCGGCCTGGTAGCGCTGCCATACGGGCCCGTAGTGGCGAGCCGCGCCCAAGCCGTCGTCGTCGTCGACCGTGACATCGACCGCGAGCGGCACGTGGCCGAGTGCGTGGAGGCGATTCGAGAGCCACCCGACACCCGCACCGACATCGACCACCACCAGATGGTCTCCAAGCTTTGGCAACACCCGATCTCGAACCGTGGTCCACGTGTGGCGGCGAAGGTTCCATTGCCACTCGATCGGTCCACCCGGGGTCGGTTCTGGCAGCCGGCGGAAGTACTCGACGTCGCCGCTTCCCCGGCCTTCGGCCATTCTCACCGTGGTGTAGTCGCGCAGGAAGGGCTGATAGAACTCCAACCGCTCGGTCGGCAGGAACCGGTGGATTCCATCGATGATCGGATACGCCTCGCCGCACGAGTCGCATGCGTCGCCGTCGTGGTGCGGACCGCCCAGCGATGCCCGACATTTCGGGCAAGCCAGCTGGATCATCGGCGGGTGGCCTCGAGGACGTAGTGGTCGGCGAGCTGCGCAACGCCTGGCCATCGCTCGATCCGGCGTTCGGCGCGGGCGAGCGATGCCAGGATTCGTGGATAACGCCGGGCCCACGGCTCGACATACGACGGCGGGATCAACGCGCCAAGGGCCCACACCCTGCCGACGTCGAACGACGGAGCTACAAGGCGGCGCATCGTCCGAATCGAGGGATAGCGGATCTGCATGCCACGCCATACGGTGACGCGGGCGAACCGGCGGAACGCTTTGCGCGGGTGACCGTGCAAGAGGTACCACATCCATTCCCACGGCACGACGGGGCCCATGACACACAACAGCACAGTGCCCCCGGGGCGCACACAGGCGGCCAGCCCGTCGACGACCGCGTCGATATCGGCAACGCAGTTCAATCCGCCGAAGTTCGACAGCGCACCATCGAATGGACCGGCCACGGCCAGCTCGTCGAGCGATTCAGCTCGCAACTGTCGCGCGTCGACCCCGCGCCGGCGGGCAACGGCAACCATCTCGGCGGCGGCGTCGGTGGCCACGACATGCACGCCGTGGCTCCGCAGCCAGGCTGCGTCGACTCCGGTGCCGCAATTGAGCTCCACGACCCGGCTACCCGACGGCCACAATTCCGCTGTCCGCCGCCACACGGCGTTGCGCATCGTCGAGCCGATGGCGCTGTCGGAGAAGGTGTCGTCGTAGTCGGCCGCTAGGCCATCGAACGGCGACGGTGACTCAGACATCCACCTCGTCGCCACACGCCAGCAGGCTGAGCCGCGCCTGCTCGGCCGCATCGGCCTTCACCGCCGCCGCGACCGGATCCGTGTCAACCAGGCGATGGGCATCGACGGCGTTGACGAGCCACGAATCGGCGTGCTTGTAGTACGCACGGCTGTGCCGCCCGGCCACACGCAACTCGCGATCCGACGAGTTGTTCCAGTCGGAGGAGAAGATCAGCTTCTTC
>JANPBZ010000150.1:0-6584 GCA_031430695.1 Ilumatobacteraceae bacterium | reverse complement strand
GTCGCTTATCGAACTGCTGATCCACAGTACGGTGCCGCCGCCGAACAGGGCGACGAGGTACACGCGATAGGCGGCGTCGAACCACTCGATGTCGCCGAGGCGACGACGTTTGCGCCGGCGCCGAAGGTCGTGGAGAACGTCGAGCGAGAGTTCACTCACCGGTTGCGGCTTCACGGTTCGGATCGGCTGACCAGCCCGACCAACTCGCGACGTAGAGCCGGGGGATGGCGAGACCGACATGTTCCATCGCCAACACGTTCATGCAGGCGCTGACACCCGAGCCGCAATAGGCCACGGTCTCCACGCCGTCTTCGATTCCGAGATCGTGGAAGTGAGCGAGGAGCTCGTCGGCTGGTCGCGGCATGGTGTTCGCGCCGAGCACGGCCGACCATGGCGCACTGCGGGCACCGGGGATGTGGCCGGCGCGCTTGTCGATCTGGGCGACCGCGCTCAGGAATCGTTCGTGCGAGCGGGCGTCAATGGCAGCCCCGCCCGCGGCGACGATTCGCACGACATCATCGGCGTCGGCCAGACGATCGAGCGGCCAGTCGGTGGCGATGAACTCGACGGGTGCCGGCGTTCGTGCGGGGCCAGACTCGATCGAGCCGGTCCAATCGCCGAGACGACCGACGAGCACAGCGGCAGGGCAGCCGAGCATTCGCAGCATCACGACGAGGCGGCCGGCGGTCAATCCGCCGGTGTCGTCGTAGGCGATGACGACGGTGTTGTTACCGATGCCCATTGACCCCATCGCCGAAGCGAACTCGGCAGGGGTCGGAAACGGATGCCGACCTTCCGTCGCGGGCTGGTCGTCGGCGGCGAGCTGACGGTCGAGATCGACCCACAAGGCGCCGGTGATGTGCCCGGCCTCATACGCGGCCCGGCCATCGCGGCCGTCGAGATACCAGCGAACGTCGGCCAGCACCGCCTCGGGATGCGCAGCAACGAAATCGGCATCGACAAAGGGCTGAATCATTGAACATCTCGTTCTGCTAGGGCTGCAGCCTGGGCCAACACATCGCGCAACGGGCGGCCGAGCGCGGCGGCCGCGGCCGCAGCATCGTCGTATTCGACCTTCACCCGGCCGAGTGCCACCTTGGCGCGCACCGTGTGACCTTCGATGATCACGTGGCGCTCGCTGCGATGTTGCGGCCAACGTCGAGCCTCGGTGCAACGGAGGCCGAGCGATCCGGTCTCACGAAGTAACAGCGCGCCGATCAACGCGGACGCCGACGGATCGCACAGTGCGTGCACCGTGTGTGCCGGGCGTCCCTTCTTCATGACGATCGGCGTTGCCCACGCATCGTGCGCGCCAGCGGCAATCAGCGCTGTAATCGTGTGAGCAATCACCTCGCCAGTGGCATCGTCGACGTTGGTCTCGAGCAACTGCACCGGCTGGCCGGGCTCGGGCATCGCGCCGGCCGACACTGCATCGCCGATGACGACCTGCACCACGTTGGGACGGCCGGGTATCTCGGCGCTGCCGGCGCCGTAGCCGACCGACGTGACATTGATCGCCGGCATCGGGCCGAATTCGTCGGCCAGCGCGCACATCAGCGCCACGCCGGTGGGCGTTGCCAGTTCCTTGCGATCGTCGATGCCACGACTCGGGGCGTTGCGACGCGCCAGCAGTTCGGTGACGGCCGGTGCCGGGTTTGGGAGCTGGCCGTGGGCTGCCAGCACGGTGCCCTCGCCGACGGTGATCGAACTGCAGACGATGCGCTCGACGCCGAGTGACTCCAACGCCGCGCACGTGCCGACGATGTCGACGATTGCGTCGACCGAGCCGACCTCGTGGAATTCGACGTCGTCGGCGGGCATGCGATGCATCTTTCCCTCGACATCGGCGAGCATCGCGAATGTTCGCTGCGCCCGGTCGCGAACTTGCTCGGGCAGATCGGCGGCGTCGATCAGGTCGCGAATCGCCCGGTAGCTGCGGTGGTGATCGTCGTGGTTGTGTTGATGATCGTGTTCGTCGTGCTGACCGTCGAGTACGACGACGTGCGCCTGCGTTGCTGCGACCCCGCAGCGCGTCACATCCTCGAACGTCAACGCGTATCCATCGAGATCGAGCCGGCCGACCAGATCGGCGATCACCGAGGGTTCGGCGCCCGCGTCGACCAAGGCTGCCATGGTCATGTCACCGGCGGTGCCGGCGAAGCAGTGGAACCACGCCGTTCGAGTCATTGCATCATTCTGGCGATCGCGCACGCTGCTCCAAACCCGTTGTCGATACCGACCACTGTGACGCCGCTCGCGCACGATGCGTGCATCGCCAGCAATGCGGTGATTCCGTCGAAGCTGGCCCCGTAGCCGACGCTGGTCGGCACGGCGATCACCGGTCCGCGGGTGAGACCACCGATCACGCTGGCCAACGCTCCTTCCATGCCGGCGACCACGACAACGGCGTCGGCGGACGTGATGCGGTCGATGTGGGCCAGCAGGCGATGCAGCCCCGAGACGCCAATGTCGGTCAGCCGGTCGGGCTCGAAACCGTAGGCCCGAAGCGTCAGCACGCATTCGTCGACGATCGAACCATCGCTGGTTCCGGCGCTGGCGACGAGGACCCTGGCCGAGCGATGCACGGCTGGGCGTCGCCACAACATTGCGCCGGCCGCTTTCTCGCCGGGTTCGAACGCGGCGGACACTGCGTCGATCTGGGCCTCGTCGGCCCGCGTCAGCAGCACCGGCCCGACGCCGTTCGTCAACAGTTCGCCGACGATCGCCACACACTGCTCGACGGTCTTGCCGCGGCCATAGATCGCCTCGGGCATGCCCTGTCGCAGCGAGCGGTGGTGGTCGACCAACGAATCGCCGACCTCGGCGAACGGCAGTCGCCGTAGACGGGCAACGGCGTCATCAGGGTCGAGAGCGCCGCTGCTGACATCGTCGATCAGTTTTCGCAGCGTCGGTTCGTCCACCCACCCATTGTGGCGGCGATCAGCTCCCAGTATCGAGCGCGTCGAGAAATGCCGGGCCGGGAATCCGCAGAACGTGGCCTGCTGCGGTGCAACGAACGGTGGCGGTGCGGGGCACGGTGTACAACACGCCGAGTTCGCCGAATGAGTCGCCGGCACGCAGGACCCGTATGAAATCTGGGGTCTGACCGAAGTGACTGATCAGCACGTCGAAAGTGCCGTCGACGATGAAGAAGACGTCGTTGCCGTACTCGCCTTGTTTGACGATCGTCTCGCCGACGTCGACACGTTCACGTTGTGTCGCGTCGGCGAGTTCGCGGAGCCGAGCGGGGGTCGCAAAGCGCAGCGAGGGGATGGAGCCGAGCAGTGAGCTCGTCGGCTGCGAGGGATGGCTGATCGTTGATGGCTCGTGCATGTCCGACATCAGCACCACGCTTGGCTTGCCGAACGCCGAACACATCTGCCCGTACCACGATCGAGCGAGGACCGCACTGCCCGTGACCGTGCCAAGTGCGGGATTGCCAAGTTTGGGATTGCCAAGTTTGGGATTGATGGTGGGACTCTCGGTGTTACCGGTCATATCGCTCTGCAGAAAGAGCACGGACCAATAGCCTGTGATACGTGATTGGCCCAACAACTCGCGTCGGCTTCCTCGGGCCGCTCGGCACGTTCACCGAGCAGGCGTTGAAATCGCAGCCCGACCTGGCTGCGGCCGAGCACGTGCTGTACCGCACCATGCCAGACGTGCTCGATGCTGTCGAGTCGGGCGACGTCGACGTGGGGTTCGTGGCCATCGAGAACTCGATCGAGGGCACGGTCAATCTCACGCAGGACGAGTTGGCATTCAGCCACGAGCTGCTCATCCAACGCGAGGTGGTGCTCGACATAGTGCACTGCCTGCTCGCCAAGCCCGGCACCACGCTGGCCGATGTGAAGGCGGTGTTGTCGATTCCGGTCGCCACGGCGCAGTGCCACGCCTACGTGCGTACCAAGTTGCCGTTGGCCGAACTGCGGGCGGCCAACTCGACTGCAGAGGCGGCCCGGACCGTCAGCGAAGAAGCCGGGACTGGCTCTGCGGCGATCGCACCGCGGATTGCCGGCGACGTGTACGGCCTCGCCGTGCTGGCCGAAGACATCGCCGACCATCCTGGCAACCAGACTCGTTTCGTGCTCGTCGCCCGCTCCGGCGTCCCGGCGCGCACGGGTCATGACAGAACCGGGCTGGTGATCTATCAGCGAGCCGACGAGCCCGGCAGCCTGATCTCGATCCTCCAAGAGTTCGCGGCGCGGCGCATCAACCTGTCGAATCTGCTGTCGCGGCCGACCAAGGATGGAGGGCTTGGTGACTACTGCTTCGTGATCTATGCCGATGGCCACATCGCCGACGAGTTGCTCGCCGATGCCGTGCGGTCGCTGCGGTCCAAGCAGGGCAAGGTCAAGTTTCTCGGCTCGTATCCGGCCGCGGGCGATCATGCCCACACTGCGCGCGAGCACGCCGACGCCAGATGGCGCGAAGCCGACGACTGGGTCGAGTCCCTGCGTCGCCAAGTCGACTAGTCGAGTCCCGTCCGAGTGTTTCCAGCCCGCTGCCCGCCGAACGAGTGTTTCGCGCCCGCCGGGCGGGACGCAGACACTCCTTCGGGTCTGCTAGGAACGGTATGTGGACTCATTCGATGTGATCGTCCTGGGCACTGGTGCGTCCGGTCTCACTGCCGCCGTGACCGCAGCGGGCCATGGTGCGTTGGTCGGTCTGTTCGAGAAAGGTGACGAGGTCGGCGGCACCTCGGCCAGGTCGGGCGGGATGATCTGGATCCCATGCAACCATCAGATGAGCGAGTTCGGCCTCGAGGACTCCCGCGACGAAGCCCTCACCTATCTGCATTCGCTGTCGCACGGCATGATCCTCGACGACCTCGCCGAGGCGTTCGTCGACGGCGGCCCGCTGATGCTGCGGTGGTTGGAGGACAACACGCCGGTGACGTTCGGCGTCGTCGAGGGATTTCCCGACTATCACCCTGAGCATCCCGGCGGCAAGACTGGTGGCGGGCGCTCGTTGGAGTGCCCACTGTTCGCCTTCGGCGAGCTCGGCCCGTGGGCCGACCGGGTCGTGCAGGGCTATCAGATGAGCAAGCACCTGGTGATGAACGAGACCACGCTTGGCAAGGGCACCACCGACCAGATCGATCCCGATGAGGCGGTGCGCCGTCAGGAAGGTGATCTGCGCGGTTGCGGGCAAGCGTTGGTCGGCCGGCTGCTGAAGGGATGCCTTGATCGTCAGATCGTGCCACACACCGGCCATCGCGCGGTTCGCCTGCTGGTCGACGATGGCCGAGTCGTCGGTGTCGAGTTCAAGGTCGACGACGAGACACGCCGGGTGGAGGCCCGCGGCGGTGTCGTGCTGGCGACCGGCGGGTTCGATTGGGATCCCGAGCTTGTCCGGAGCTTCATCCGCGGTCCACTCGAGCGCAGCGTCGCCATCGAGACCAACACGGGCGACGGCTTGAAGATGGCGATGCGCATCGGTGCAGCGCTCGGCAACATGCGTGAAGCGTGGTGGGTGCCGATCATGGACGTCTCCGACGACGATGGCCCGTCATTCCCATGGCTGGTCAACCGCGAGCGCACCCGTCCTCGTTCCATCATCGTCAACGGCGCGGGGCGACGGTTTACCAACGAGGCGGTCAACTACAACGCATTCGGCACGGCCTTCCACGAGATGAACACCAGCACCTTCGAGTACGCCAACATGCCGGCCTGGTTGTTGTTCGACCAGTTGTATGCGACGCAGTACGGACTCGCCGGCCGGTTCCGCGGCGAAGGCCCTGTGCCATCGTGGATCGTTCACGCGCCCACGCTTGCCGCGCTCGGCGAGAAGCTCGGCATGCCATCGGGCGCACTCGACGACACCGTCGCCCGTTGGAACGCGATCTGTGCCGACGGCGACGACCCCGACTTCGGGCGAGGTCAAAGCGTCAACGACCGCTGGTGGGGTGACGCCCAGCGCCAAGGCGTCGACGCCACTCTGGGCCCGATCGACTCCGGCCCGTTCTACGCAGTCGAACTGCATCCTGGTGCACTGGGCACGAAGGGTGGGCCGCGCACCACCGCCAACGGTCAGGTGATCGACGTCGACGGCGCTCCGATCGGCGGGTTGTATGCCGCCGGCAACGTTATGGCGTCGGCGATGGGTATGACCTACGGCGGTGGCGGTGGAACCCTGGCGCCCGGCATGGTGTTCGGCTTCCTGGCCGGTCGCCACGCCGCGGCCGCCACGGCTGGCTAGCCTCGAACCCGGAACGGTGGCAGAGCGGCCAAATGCATCCGCCTTGAAAGCGGAAGGGTGTCAAAGCCCCGGGGGTTCAAATCCCTCCCGTTCCGCCAAGGACGTTTCTGGACGTCCACCGAAGTTCACCGGCGTACAAATCTAGGTGCTCTGACCAGGTCTTTCGTTGCGCCGACGTCCATGGGCGTCGTAGAGTGTCACTCCCAGGGTTGCTCCCGGTTGCTCCCGTTTTGGGGTGCGTTGCTCCCGGCGTTGCCCCCGGTATTGGAGGCATTCGAACCATGGCTCGGAAGGCGAACGGCAAGCGAAGTGTCAGCCGAGACGGCAGCGTGCGGGTGCACGGCAAGGCATCGAACGGCGAGGGTTCGGTGTACCTCGACGCC
>JANPBZ010000149.1:0-12325 GCA_031430695.1 Ilumatobacteraceae bacterium | reverse complement strand
ATTGCGGCATGGGACATGGGTGACGAATTCGACCCTGACGCTGACCCCCCAGCGCAGTGGAACCAGCTCAAGTCGCGATGGATGGTGATGCGCAACATCGTCGAGCCGGCGACCCTTGTGCCGCCGTTCACCAACCACCTTTCGACATCACTCGACGAAGCGCTGGCTGACCTGCCGGGCGTCGAACGGCTGCTTTCGTTCGACCTGTACTTCGGCGACCTTGGCGTCAGCCTGGCCCAACAGTTCGACTCGCGCGTCGAGAAGTTGATGTGCGCGGTCAACGAACTCGATCACAGCGGACTCGAAGCCACCCCGACCGCGATCCGAACCGGCATGGATGCGTTGAAGGAAGCCGGTTGCGACCAGATCCTGGTCTTCGGTGGATACCCGGTCTACGACGACACACTCCCGTTCTTCGGACCGACGTCGGTCGTCGACCGGAACGGCAACCCGACCAGCCGGGCCCCGGCGACGCAGGAGGGTTCGGGCCATTCGACGCTGATCCCCGTCGACCCGGTTCGCATCCTCGAAACTCGTGCCGGACCGGGCTTGAGCACCGTCGACTTGGCGTTCAACGGCATCGGGATCCGTCCCGCCGACAGCGTGCTGCAACTGGGCGTCGTCGGCCGCGCCGACATGCCCGAATGGGCCCGCACGGTGGTGCTCAACGTCACCGTCACCGGGGCGACCGGCGCCGGATTCCTCACCGTGTATCCGTGCGACGAGCCGCGGCCCAACTCGTCGAACCTCAACTACGACGTCAGTGTCACCCGTGCGGTTGCGGTCACCGCCCAGATCGCCGGTAACGGCACCGTCTGCGTCTACACCCAGACCCCGACGCATGTGATCGCCGATCTCACCGGCTTCTACCCATTCGGCGCCAGCTTCAACGGCATCCCACCAGCACGCCTGCTCGACAGTCGGGTCGGGCCCGAGTTCCCCACCATTGACGGACAGTTGGCAGGGATCGGTCGACGTGCGGGCGGCGTGATCACCGAAGTCAAGGTTGCCGGCCGGGGCGGCGTGCCGGCCGATGCCAGCGCCGTTGCCATCAACGTCACCGCGATCAACCCATTGCTCCAAGGCTTCATCACCGTCTTCCCATGCGGCGACGTATTGCCGCTGGCATCGACCGTCAACTTCACCGCAGGTGCCATCGTGCCCAACGCAGCGATGGTCAAGGTCGGCGCCGGCGGGGCGATCTGCATCTTCTCGAACGTCGAGACCGACTTGGTGGTCGACGTGAACGGCTACGACTCGGCCAAGGCCGTCGGGCGCTTCCTCGAGCCGACCCGCGTCCTGGAAACACGGCCTGCCTTGACCACCGCCGATCATCTCCAGGAAGCGATCGGACTACGCCCAGGCGACTCGGTGCTCGAACTGCAGATCGGCGGCCGCCTGGGTGTGCCGACAGCAATTCGTGCCGCAGTGTTGAACATTACCGTGACCGAATCGACCGCTCCCGGCTTCGTCACGGTGTACCCGTGTGGTGGAACTCGGCCGGTCGCCTCCACGCTCAACTACGGCCTCGGCACGACCGTCGCCAACCTGGCGGTCGCCACGACCACCGCCGACGGCAAGGTGTGCATCTACACCCAGCGAGCAACTCATCTGGTGGTCGACCTCAGCGGCTACCACACCTGAGTAGCGCCAATTCGCTTGTAGTGGCGTCACTTTGGCGCTACCTTGGCGTCGTGCCGAGTATCCAGGTCAAGGACGTTCCTGACGATGTTCACGCTGTCCTGCGCCGCCGCGCCGCCGCGGCCGGTCAATCGCTGCAGGAATATCTGCTGGCCAGACTGCGCGACGACGCCCAGACACCAACCATCGACGAGGTGCTCGAACGCATCGAGCATCGCTCCGGCGGCAAGCTTGGCCTCCGCGCGGCAGCCCGTGCCGTTCGCGCGGACCGTGATGCCCGATGATCGTGGTTGATGCGAGCGTTCTGGCAACGGCGCTCGGCGACGATGGCAATGACGGACGACGGGCACGAGATCGACTGATAGGCGAGCGCCTCAGTGCGCCCGAGTTGATCGATCTCGAGGTCACGTCGGTACTTCGCAGACTCTGCGCCGCCGCCCAACTCGACCCGGCGCGAGCCGAACAGGCCATCGCCGATCTCGAAGGAATCCGTCTCGACCGCGTTCCACACCGGCCCCTGCTACGCAGATGCTGGGAACTTCGCCACAACCTCACCGTGTACGACGCCGCCTACATCGCCGTCGCCGAGATCCTCGACGCCACTCTGGTCACAGCCGATCAACGACTGTCGAAAGCCCCTGGCACGACCTGCACGATCGAGCTGCTGCAGTAACGCCGCGCTGTCCACCTTTCACACTCGTCCCTGTCAGCTCCCAGAACGACTGCCGTTCAGTGGGCTGACGCAGAGGCCAGCGCGGTTCGGATGGTGTCGAAGATCCAGTTCGGTTCCTCGATCAGTTGCGCGGTAGTGAATTGCAGCGGCAGGAACCCATCGAGGACGAGAGCGTTCATCCGCTCCACGTCGCGGCGCAGTTGCTCGGCGGTTCGATGCCAGCGGTAGCCGAGCAATTCGACGACGACCCGCGTGCGCGGGTACTGGCAGTCGACGCGAACGAGTCGACTCTTGGCTCGACTGAGCACCTGCTGGGTGAGCGGGCGGGGCAGACCAGCGAGGTACGACTTGGCCAGGAACTCGCGCTCCAGCCAGCTGTGGCCGCCGCGGGTGATCTCGCTGCCGCTGATCACGTCGACCAGCTTCGGCAAGCCGTACCGCCCTCGGCCGCGGAGCTCGAAGATCCGTCGCAGAAGGTGGTCCTCGTCGGTCAATCCGTCGCGGATCGCTCCGTCGAGCGCAGTTGTGAGCGCCGATGAATCGGTGGTGCCGGCGATATCGATCAACGTGCGAGTCGGGCTCAGCACCGGCAGCCCGTGGGACGTCTCCCGATCAATCGCCGGGAGGTCTTGGGTCGTGTGGATGACGGCACCCACGCGGTCGAGGAATCGTCCTCGTAGCACCATCGTGTGGAACGGCCGGGAGAGACGGAAGCCGTCGAAGGGGTGCAACGCTGCTCCTGTAGGCCCCGATACCCAGCACGGCTCACCGATGTCGAGGACGAGGGCTGTGAGATCGCCGAGAAGGGTGCGTGGCATCAGCCCGCTGCTGTAGGTGCGGACGCCCGCACGATCGAGGAGGCGGCTGTGGACTCCGCTTCGAAGCTCGCGATCGCTCAGCCCAGCCGCTTTGGCCTGTGCTTTGGTGAACGATCCGAGCTGACCTGCTGCCACCGCACGAAGGCGGTCGAACTCGGTCATTGGCCGGATTCAATCGCCACCCGCCCTACGCCGCAACCTTTACCCATCCCTGTCAGCTCCCAGAGCGACTGGTGTTCTGTGCGCTGACACAGAGCCGGCGGGGTGGGGTGGGCCGGGCCGGGGTGGGGTGGGCGGGGCCGGGCCGGGCCGGGCGGGAAAGGCGGGGCGGTTAGCGGCTGAGGGTTAGCGGCTGAGGGATTGGCGGGCCGCGGTGGCGGCGTCGCGCAACTGACGATGGGCCGCGAGCCGAGCGGCCTCGAGCACACCGTTGAGCCGCACCGTCACCCGCAGTCGGGCCGACCGGGCAGCGACCGTCCATCCAACACTTCGAGCCGCAGCGCGGACCTCGCGACTGACGGCCACCTCCTCGTGAAGCCGCACCAGCGAGCGTGAGTTCTGCGCAGTCATGGTCGAGTCGTGCCGCCGGTAGCGGTACACCCGCGCGGGCACCAGCACGATCGATCCACCGCCGAGCAACACCCGCGAATAGAAGTCGAGATCCATCACCTGGTTCCAGCGGCTGTCGAAACGCAGCTCCGGCAGCAACGCGACCCGGTACGACACAGACGGGCAGTAGAAGAAGAGTCCGCGCATCAGCCGGGCCAAGCCGTGCCCGCCGGCCAGCGTCGCCGGCAACGTGCGGGGCCACAGCACGTGCTTCACCGAATCGGCAAGTGTTCGTGCATCACGGCCCTCATGGTCGATCACCGTCACGCGGGGCGCGACACAAGCCGCCTGAGGAAACGCCCGGTGCGCGTCGCGTACCGCGGTGACGTACCCGGGTTCCAGCTCGTCGTCGGCATGGAACACGACGACGATCTCGCTGTCGGCGGCACCGAGTTCGAGGCATCGGTTGAAGTTCGCCGCGATCCCGAGGTTGTGCTCGTTGCGCACATACCGAACCCGACTGTCACCGAGGGCGGCGACCACAGCGTCGGCACCGCCCAGGGGACTGGCATCATCGACGACGATCGCCGTCCACTGCGGATCGGTCTGAGCGACGATCGACCGCAGTGCGATGCCCAGGTACTCGAGGTTGGAGAAGAACGGAATCGCCAGGCAGATCCGCAGTACATCCGGCGATTCTGCGGTCATCGTTTACGCTCGTTCTCATGTCGACTGCCGTGAAGCAAGCTCTCGTTCTAGCACTGGGTGGTGTGGTCATCGTGCTCGTCATCTTGGGGTTGACACGACGACGGCTGCTGACAACCAGGTACACACTCGGCTGGTTGGGTGTCGGCGCGTTCGTGGCGCTGGCCGCGGTGACGTTGCCGTTCGTCGGCCGCCTCGGCAAGGTCGCCAACATCACGCCGACCGCCGTGCTGTTGATGATCAGCTCGCTGCTGTTGTTGGCGATTTCGATTCAACTCTCGATCAGTGTCTCGCTACTGCAAGAGCGACTGCGCACCACGGCCGAGGCCCACGCCCTGCTCGCCCGACGAGTCAGCGATCTGGAGCAGCACACGTGAGAGATGTCGTCGTCGTCATCCCGGCGTTCGACGAGGAAGCCTGCATCGCCGAGGTGGTCACCGCGGTGCGCGGGTACGGCTACAACTGTGTGGTGGTCGACGACGCCAGCACTGATCGCACAGCCGAGATCGCCGAGCAGTCAGGTGCGGTGGTCATCCGCCTTCCGATCAACCTCGGCGTCGGCGGCGCGCTGCGAGCAGGCTTTCGCTACGCCGTCGACACCGGAGCACACACCATCGTTCAAGTCGATGGCGACGGCCAACATCCTGCCGAACACATCGGAGGTTTGCTGGCGCACCTCGATCAGGGCGCCTTCGACATGGTGGTCGGAAGTAGGTTCGCGCCGGGCGGCGTTCCATCCCCGCAGTCCAAGGCGCGGCGTGCCGCGATCAGGGTGTTGTCCACGACGCTTCGGCGGCGCGGCGGCGTGACGATCAGTGACCCGACATCGGGATTTCGGGCGATACGCGATCCACTGCTCAGCGCATTTGCCAGCGACTTCCCGCACCACTACCTCGGCGACACGTTCGAGGCCCTGCTCGTTGCCGGACGGCGTGGCTACCGCGTCGGCGAGATCCCCGTCGTCATGCACGCCCGCAAAGGTGGCCAACCATCCGCCGCCCTGCCGGCATCAATCCGCGCCATGCTGCGTGCCCTCACCGTGCCGTTCACCGGCTGCAGCTTCGATCTCCCCCCACGGACGCAAGGCTGACCACGCCACGGCCAGCATCGCCATCGCGTTGAATACGATCAGCAGCATCGGCGCCACCGCGGGCTCCCATGGCAGCGGTTCGGTCAGAATGATCTTGCCGTTGACGCCAACCGTGAATCGGCGCAGCATCTGCCAGAAGGCACCGACCTCGGCGACCACGACCAAGGCGAGCACGGCACCGACCAGCCAACGCTGCGGGACTTGCGGCCAGCGCAACGTCACGCGGTCACCGAACATCGGCAAGAACGCCAGACCGACGAATATCGGCAGCGAGTAGCGGCCCTGAAAAGACAACCCGGTCCGCGAATTGGTGAACCCGTTGATGATCAACGGCAACGCCAGCCACACAGCGACGAGGGCAACGAGCGCCACCATCCCGCGGGCCGACGCGCTGCGCAGGTGCACGACGGCGACGACTATCAGCGCCATGATCCAGGCGGTGTACGCGAACCATGGAAGCGTGGTGTCGAGCCAGCCGAGCACTCCGATCGTCTGGCGGAAGTACAGCGGCCAGTTCTCGGCCGACTGACGCAAGACCCCAGCCAGATCCAACGTGCTCGTCACCCGTTGGTCCTTCACCTCGAACCGCGCATACAACGCCCACGCCCACGACGCGATCAGTGCAATCGCAGTGGGGCCGACCGCCCACGCCAGCAGCTTCGGAGTGAACAGTTCGCGACGCCTGCGCGGACTTGTCGCGATCAGCACCACGGCGACCACACCAACCATCCACAGGATCGAGATCGGTCGCATCAGCACCACAGCGGCAGACAACAACGAGGCGACGATCAGCAATCGCCGCGACAGCTGATGGTCCGTTGCCACCCTGGCCAGGCAGGCCCACACGGTGACGAATCCGGCGATCTCGACGGCGTTCGGGTTGACCGAAGCGACGAGGAACAACGCCATCGGTGTCAGCGCGGCAAGTTGCAGCACGACGATGTCGGCTCGCACGGCACGCTTGGCCAGGTACATCGCCAGCGCAAGCAACGCAACGCAGAGCACCGCCGAGACAAGTCGATACGCCAGCACCGTGTCGGACTGTCCCGAGACAGCCACGGGCGCGCCGACCAATCCGTAGTACCACGGTGGATAGCGCGCCGCCGACGAGATCAACTGAGGCGCGACCTCCGTCGCACACGACGCCGGCACGGCGGGAAGACCGTTGTAGCACTGCAGATTTGGTGGGCCCAGCGAATCGGGCCCGTCGAACTCGCGCAGGTTGTTGGGAAAGCCGGGCGCCGGTGCGCCCAGCAGTTCTCCGTGGGCGGTGCCGTAGGCCTTGTAGACGTGAGCGGGTTCGTCGGGAGACGCGAAGCGGGGCATGCCGACCGCCCACGTCGTGACCAGCACGAGCAAGGCGAAGAAGTACGTGGCGGTCCCTCCGACTGCGGTCAACTTGGTCGGGGAGGGCATCAACATTGACCGCGGAGCTCGTCGAAGATCTCGAGATATTGGCCCGCCACGATCTCGGTGCGAAAGTAGCGGTTAACAAATTCGAGCTGGCGGTCAGCGACCCGCTTGCGGAACTCGACCGAACCGAGCAGAAGACAAATCGATTCAGCTATCCCCCCTGGATCGGCACTTTCGACGATCTGCAATTCCGGCCACTGGTCGAGATCGATACCGGGAAAGACGTCACGCCGCACCCGAGCGAAGATCGGCACCCGCGCGGCCATCACTTCCATCGTGGTGATACCGAGCCCGTGACCATCGAGATCGTGTGACTCGACGGTTGCTGCAGCGAGGTAATCGGGCACCTCGGCGTGCGGAACTCGCCCAGTGACGAGCACATGATCGGCGACACCCAACTTGACGGCTAGCTGCTGAAACTCGTCGTAATACACCTCACCGACAACGAGCACACGAACATCGGGAAACCGTTCGACGATCTGAGGCAGCGCTTGAATCAGCGGAATGCGACTCCGGATTGGAATGACGTGGCCGAACGACAGGATGATCGGAGACTCACCAAGCCCCAGTTGCTTACGAACTCTCGCGCCGTCGCCGGTGCTGAATGCATCAACCCGTAGCGTGGCCGGGATGAAGCGCACCGCGCTGCGCGCCGGCCGGTGGCGGCGTTGGACCATCTCGCATACATACCTGTCGACGCCCACCATCAGCGGCCGCCCGGGAGCATTCAGCATGCGAAGAACTGTGCGATCGACCGCCGAAATGAATGCACGCAGCACAGGATTCGTGTGCATCAGCGGAGTGTGAACGGTCAGCACACGAGGTATCTGGCGTCGCCAGGCAACCCAGGTCGTCACGAACGTGAGGTCGAAGAACTGGCCGTTCTGATGCACGACATCCGGTCTGGCCTCGTCGAAGAGTCGCTTCACGCGCCGCACGACGCCAAGACGGAGCACGAAGGGCAAGGCATAGTTGAATGCCAGACTGCCCGGTGTGACGGACCGAGCCGGGAACCGAACTATGTGTATTCCGTCGAGTTCCTCACGCGCCAGTGCGCCCGGCACCGAAGTTGTCGCCACCCATACCTGATGACCCTGGCGAACGTATTCACGGGCCACATCGAGTGAGAAGTGCGCGCTTCCCGTAGTACGGGGCGGGAAGAAGCTATTGACGAAGAGAATTCTCATCGGTGAGTCACATGGGCGATCGTCACGGTCTCGTTGTAGATGAACCATCGGCCGAACCGCCGAGGCAGAGGAAACGACGCGATCCGCTCGATCACCAAGCCGCACTGTTCAGTCAACGCCGCCAGCGCATCAGCATCCATCAACCGAACGTGCGTCGGGTCCGATCTCTGACCACGTTCCTGTGGGGTGATCAGAATGACCCGGCCACCACTATCGAGCAAGGACAGATACGACCGAACCAGAGCGACCCCGGTGGGTTCATCGAGATGCTCGAGCACATGCGAGCACAACAGAGTGTCGAATCGCGGGCTGGCGGCGGGCAATTGATAGGCGATCGAGAACTCGTCGGGCAAAAACGCTTGATGACCCTTTTCCCTGCATACGGCAACCGCCGTTTCGTTCGGATCGACGCCCACTCCGCGCGGTCGCACGAAGTCCAGGCAGCGGCCAATACCGCAGCCGACGTCGAGCACACGCCCGGTGGCGAGACGGCGAATGTTCCATCGATATGGATTGGGGACCAGCCGCTTCCACCGACGCCCACTGAGACGCTGCAGACGGCGTGCGTAGTTGGCGTCCAGAGAGGTCATGGCCTCGTCACCGCTGGTCGACGACGCAGCGCCATCGTAATCAGGATGGCACCTAGAGCTGGTGAGAGGTCGGCCTGCACGGTGTGGAAACGATAGCCTTCGGCGCTCGTAGCGGAGCGCCATCGGCTCGGCTGAACTTGGGCCGAGAGAGAGGATCCATGTACATCTTCGTCGTCATGTTGGCCGTGATCGCACCGTCGTGGGCCGTGGCCGGAGCGAGTTGCTCGGCCCCCGACCTCCACTTCGGAAATCAGTGATGCTCGGTCCGATGGAGCAGCTTCGTGACGCGAGCGTTTTCATCACTGGCGGTGCGGGGTTCATCGGATCGACATTGGCATCGCGGCTAGTCGACGAGAATCGGATCACGATCTACGACAACTTCGCACGCGACGCCTTGTCCGCCACATCGCTTGCGTCGCACCCCAACGTGCGAGTGATTCGCGGCGACATCCTCGACCTCGAACAACTCGCCGACGCGATGCGTGGCCATTCCCATGTGGTCCACTGCGCGGCAATCGCCGGGATCGACACTGTGATTCGTAGTCCAGTCACCACAATGCGGGTCAATATGATCGGCTCGGCCAATGTGCTAGAAGCGGCGGCCACGCTCGACGCATGCCAACGTGTCGTTTGCTTCTCGACCAGCGAGGTGTTCGGTCAGCACGCCTTTCGGTCCAGCGAAATTGACTCGACGGTGATGGGGCACGTCGGAGAGGCGCGTTGGACGTATGCCGTCAGCAAACTGGCCGAGGAGCACCTGGCCATCGCCTACCATGCCGAACTCGGCCTGCCGGTCACGGTGGTACGGCCGTTCAACGTCTACGGGCCTGGCCAGGTCGGCGAAGGAGCAATGCGTATCTTCATCGAGCGCGCCGTGGAGAACCTGCCGATCGAGATCCATGGCGACGGCACGCAGATCCGCGCTTGGTGTTATGTCGACGACATGGTGCGTGGTGTGCTGATCGCTCTCACCCATCCAAAGGCCGTCGGCGAGTCGTTCAACATCGGCAACCAGCGAGCGGTCACCACGATCTACGGTCTGGCCAGCACTGTCGTTCGCATCACTGGTTCGACCTCGATGGTGTCGTTCGTGCGCAAAGATTATGTCGATGTCGAACTTCGCGTGCCGTCGGTGAGCAAGGCCCGCGATCTCATCGGCTTCGAGGCGAAAGTCGACCTCGACGAGGGCATCGCCGCTACAGCCAATTTCATTCGCTCGCAATTGGGGGTGTGAGGTCATGGCAATTCCGATCACTCGACCGGTAATGGGCGAGAGCGAACTTTCGGCAATCGGCGCCGTGCTCGAATCCGGCTATCTCGTCCAGGGAATTCGAGTTGCTGAGTTCGAACGCCTTGTCGCCCGTCACGTCGGCACGGCTCACGCCGTAGCCGTCAGCAACTGCACATCGGCGCTTCGCGTCGCGCTGCTGGCTCTGGGCACTCGTCAGGGGGACCGAGTCATCGTGGCGCCGTACTCGTGGGTCGCCACCGCCAACGTGATCGAGCTATGCGGCGCTGTACCAGTATTCGTCGACATCGATCCAGCGACGTTCAACATGGATCCGGGCCTGCTGAAGGAGCGACTCGAGTTGCTGAGCGCGTCCGGCGAGATCGGCTCGGTGCGAGCGATCATGCCGGTACACACTTTTGGCAGCCCGGCGGGCATCAGCGAACTCGTCAGCGTTGCCGCTGCCTACTCGATTCCATTGATCGAGGATGCAGCATGCGCGCTCGGGGCTAGCGAGAATGCGCGACCGGCAGGATCGTTCGGCAGCATCGGCTGTTTCAGCTTCCATCCTCGAAAGATCATCACGACCGGCGAGGGAGGAATGATCGTGACTGACGACAACCGAGTTGCAGAGTTTGCCCGAACATTTCGCAATCATGGCCAGCAGCTAGTGGATGGTTCGGTCGAATTCGTCATGGCCGGGGACAACCTGCGTCTCACGGATCTCCAGGGGGCGATCGGCGTAGCGCAGATGGCCCGCCTCGTCGGACTCGTCGAAGTTCGGTCTCACCTCGCCCACCGCTACGACGACTTGCTCGAGCCGCTTGGCCTCGAGCCGCAGCGGCGTGGCGATGGAGCAGCCGTGCAGTCCTATGTGGTGATGACCCCGCCGGGCGTTCCGGCTGCCCGACTGATCAGCGAGCTTCGATCACGCGACATCGAGGCAATGACTGGTACGAACGCCATTCCGTTCACTCGCTACTACTCCGCCCGCTACGGAATCTCCGAGCACGACCTTCCCAACACAATCGCCGTTGCCCGCAAGACGGTCACCCTCCCGCTGTATCCCCAGATGTCCGAGGCCGATCAGGACGAGGTCGTGCAGGCCATCACCGAGATCGTCGCGGTGGTGGCCCGGTGACGTCACCCGACTGGCATCACCTGCCCGACAACCCCTACAACCCGCACGCATGGTTCATCGGTGAGCCAGTGATCGGTGAGGGCTGCTGGATCGGTGCGTTCACGGTCATCGACGGCTCCGGTGGCCTCACGGTCGGGCGTGGTTGCGACATCTCTGCAGGCGCCCAGATCTACTCGCATTCCACCGTGAAGCGCGTGGTCAGCCAGCGCGTCGCCGAGATCGAACGGGCAGCTACTCGCATCGGCGACTTCGTACACGTGGGAGCTGGCGCCGTGATTCTGATGGGTTGCTCGATCGGTGATCATTGCGTCATCGGCGCCGGTGCGATCGTGTCCCAATTCACGACGGTCCCAGATTGGAGCATCGTCATCGGCGTTCCAGGCATCGTCCACGAGGGAGCGGCACGCAGGCTCGCCGTCACTCCGCCGTGACCGCCGGCGGCCAACTCGCTCCGCAATTGAGCGTGATCATCCCCGCCTACAACGAAGCGGAATCCCTCGAGGCGACCGTTAAGGCCGTGGTCGCCGCGCTCCCGGATCCGGATCTCAGCCAACTCGTAATCGTCAACGATGGCAGCAGCGACAAGACCCTTGCCGTTGCGCACGCGATCGCCGAGTCTTGCCCTGCAGCCGTGGTCGTGGTCGACCGGGCGACCAATGGTGGCATGGGGCAGGCACTCGCCAGTGGGTTCGAACGAGCCACCGGCGACGTCATCACCTGGATTCCCGGCGACGGCGAATACGAGCTCGGCGAGGTGTTGGTCGGGCTCGCCGAGCTGCAGCACGACGACATCGTGCTGGTCAGACGCAACTCGCGCGGCCGGCCGGGTCGCAACATCGTCTCGACTATCATGTACGCGCTGATTCGCGTCTTATTCGGCTTCGACGCCCGCGGGTACTGCGGCATCTTCGTCATCACCCGCACCCGGTGGCAAGAGCTCACTATCCGGTCGCGCGACGTGTTCTTCACCCTTGAGGTCGCGTTACGCGCGCGACGCTCCCGCTGGAAAGTCGGTTACATCACGGCCGAATGGCGGCCGCGTCGCGCCGGACGGTCGAAGGTCTTCCGGCCGAGCGTGATGCTGCGCAACCTCGTCGAGCTGCTTCGTTTCCGAGTGGCGCTCTGGCTCGGCCGCTAGCACTGCATCGCTATGGCTGCTCGGTTGGGATCCACACACCAACCGAACCGATGGCGCTCTGGGCGAGCTCAAGTTCGAAGTCCGCGGGAAACACGATCCCGCACTCGGCGAGGATCGCCCCGATGTCGGCCGGTGCCGACGGGCCAGCTGTC
>JANPBZ010000148.1:0-3235 GCA_031430695.1 Ilumatobacteraceae bacterium | reverse complement strand
ATCGGGCCGCGTCCGCAGGCATTGACGTAGCGCTCGATTCACCACTTCGTCACCAGCGCTGCTTGCAGCACCACCGCGCACGCCGCCTGAGCAGCAACGAGCGACGCCGTCATCCAGCGCCGAGACCGCGTCACGAGCCCGCCGGCGGCGATCACCAGCCACGGGTAGAACAACAACCAGATGCGCTCTACCTCGGCCTTGGTGTATTTCGACAGATGCGAGGCCAGCAACGCCGCTGCTGCGCCACCGACCAACAACCACATCCGACGATTGCGCAGGGTGCCGAAGCCGACGACCGTGAGGGGCCCGATGGCAAACATCGCTGCGCCGATGTTGCCGAACTTGAAATAGCCCCATTCTCTGAACTGGGCGGTGCCCGCCGCGTATTGACGCTTGGTCGCGGCAACACCATCGAACCACCAGAAACCTGCGACTCGAAACACGGCGACCACGGCCAAACCGGTCACGGTGGCACCGAGAAATGTGATCGACGCGCCGCGCCTGCGGTGGACGACCGCAACGATCACCACCACGGCAGGAACCATCATGAACATCGCACCGAGATACGTGAGGAACAGCAGCGAACCGAGCAGGAATCCGGCGACGAGTCCGAACCACACGCTCTGACGGCGAGGCCTCGTCACTCCCTCGGCGACCGCGGCAACGCCCAATGCAGCAACAGCAGTGAAGAACGCATCCGCCGATGTCACCATCCAAATCGCGTAGGGCGCGACGACCAGCAACGGCGCGCAGCGGCGCATCCACTCCTCGCCGGCGATCGCCCGAGCGGCCACCAACACCGCGGCAGCAACGATGCCTGATGAAACCACCGACAACATGACCACCGGCCAGACTCCACCGAGTCCAACGACATGGAGAGATTTGAGTACCAATACATACCCAGGGGGATGCCCACGCACATGCACCGAGTAGTTGTTGAGCCGGGCGACAAAAGTCCGAACGAATTCACCGACCGGTGGCTTCGCCGACAGTGTGGCCAGGTATTCGCTCTTGTGTTCGGCTCCATAGCGCAGCCCGTCGAGCCCGTCGGTGACTGCCAGCAGCAAGGCGAACGATGCCGAGCCGATGGCGGCTGCGACTACCACCCACCGCTGCCGAACGCGCCACCACCAGCCGCTCCAGCAACCGATACAAACCCCGGCAGCGACAGCCATAGAGCCGATCAGACCCCAGCCGAATCGCCAATCCCAGCCGTCCTTGGCGTTGCGACCAACCAGCGGGGCCGCACCCAGGAACACGCTGACCTGGGCGCGTTGTTGACTTCGACCATTGACGACGCTCCACCAAACGACCCACACCGCCGCAGTGAACAATGCAACGAGAAGCAAGTGTTGCAGCCGGCGGCTCATTCCGTTGCAGAGGACGTGGCAGTCGCTGCTCGTCGAGCGAACAGGGCGGCCGCTAACGCAAGACCACCCCAGAATGCAACGTTCGAGCCGGTCGACACCTTCTGGATCACACCGTCGTCGCGTACGTAGTCGAACGTCTGCTGCAAGAACACCACGAGCGCCAACGCTGCCAGTGCGACCGCACCAGCCCACGCCACGTTCGCCTTGCGGCTTCCGACGATCAGCAGCACTCCGCAGGCGATGGTGAGCAGCGCCCACAGCGGATTGAACCACAACAGCTTGAGCTCCCAGCGCCGAACCAAGTTGCCGTCAGCGGAGAAGCCGGCGTCGCTGCCCAGCAGCGCGGCTGATCTCCCGGCAAAATCGATCGACCGGGCAACGAACAACCCGAGCACACCGACTGCAGCAGTCACTGCTCCAATGATCCGCAGCGAGTACGACGACCTTTGCGGCTCGCCGCCCAACACTCCGTCGACCCCGATGTGGTCTCCGGCCGCGGTCGCCCACAGAAGGAGATGCAAGCCGATCATCAACAAATACGACCACGACCACTCATCGGAGTTCGTGTAGTAGATCACCGAGAGCATGATCGGCACAGTCATCGCCGCGCCAGCGAGAGCTACCAATCGGGTTCGATAGCCGATCAGCAACAACGCCGCCAGCACGATCTCGCTGACCAAAGTGAACCAACCGAACAGGTGGAAGTTGGGCACGACGATCTCGCGCAGCAGCCAACGGAACGGCGCAAACGGCGCATTGGCCGCGCCCGACTTCGTGTACTTGTACAAGCCGCCACCACTGTTCTCGCCAAAATCGCCCGGCACCTTCCAATGCACATTGGCCAACCACAGCAGCCCGGCAAGAATACGAACCCCGCCAATGGTTCCATTGCGTGCCCGGCCACCGATCTGTACCCGATCCAACATGGGCGCCAGCTTCGCAGACCGTTGCTCGACAGCCGCGCAGTTTCGCGAAAGTTTCGTGTTGCGCGTCTTCGGCTACCAGCGGCGACGCCTACGATTGTTGGCATGCCGGCGCCGATCACATTGGCCGACACGGACCGCATCATCGAGCGTCTCCGATCCATCCCTGCGACGTCCGTGCTCTCGGTCGGTCCGACGCCCGACTGGCTGACATGGGCATTCGCCGGGCTAGCCAACATCGACGCGTTGACCGACCGGGTCCTCGCCATCACAACGCAGCTCGCGCAACGGTACGACGTGGTCGTGCTGACGACTACCGGGTGTTCTAGCGATACAAGTTCGGACCGGGCACTGGTGCACGCTGCCGTCCTACATCTCGAACGAGAGGGTCACCTCGCCGTGATTCGCCCGACCGAAAATCAGTTGCCTCTTGCTGCAGGCCAAGAGATCGACCTCATTCACATCGACGAAGTTGACCACGGCTACACGACAACCACGTTGCTGCGGCGCGGACCACGGTTCACCGTCCACGACTTGGTGTACGAGGCCCGCACTTTGATCGAGCGAGTCGCACCCATCGAGCTCCATGCTCGACTCCAGGCAGACGACCCACCTCTCGTGCTCGACACCAGAACCGACACTGATCGATCGCGATTCGGCGTCATCATCGGCTCAGTCCACGTACCAAGAACTGTCGTCGAATGGCATCTCGACCCGTCGAACGGGTACCTGCACCCGGCCTTCGCGTCGTTCGATCAGCCGATCGTTGTCATCTGCAACGGGGGTTATAGCTCCTCGCTTTCTGCTGCAAATCTCAGCCGCCTCGGCTTTCGAGATGTCGCCGATCTGATCGGCGGCATGCATGCCTGGATCGCCGCCGGACTACCAGTGAGCGACCCCGATCACTCACACCTCGATCTGTAAGCTCCGCCGTCACCCTGG
>JANPBZ010000147.1:0-16823 GCA_031430695.1 Ilumatobacteraceae bacterium | reverse complement strand
TCGTTTGCCGGTTTCGCCCAGAAGCCCGTATCATTTCACGGTTCCCTGGCGACGCATCGCCGGGCGGCGACACCTAGTTTCAAAGGTCTGAAATGCCCACTTACAGCCCGAAAGCAAGCGAGATCACCCGCGCCTGGCACGTCATCGACGCCGACGGGCTGGTACTCGGCCGCATGTGCACAGAAGCCGCACGGGTGCTGCGCGGCAAGCACAAGCCGATCTTCGCACCGCACATCGACACGGGCGACCATGTCGTGGTCATCAATGCCAGCAAGGTCGTGCTGACGAAAGACAAGGCCGCCAACAAGGGCGTGTATCGCTACAGCGGCTATCCGGGTGGCTTGAAAACCGAGACGTACGAAAAGCTGCTCGGCCGCAAGCCAGAAGAGGCGATCCGTCGCAGCATCCAGGGCATGCTGCCCAAGGGTCCGCTCGGTCGCCAGATGATCAAGAAGCTCAAGGTCTACGCCGGCCCCGAGCATCCCCACGCCGCACAACTCCCCGTCGTCCTCGAACTCGCCGCGGCCAAAGCCCGCTGAGCGCGAAAGGAACCAGTCTCATGGCAACCAAGCCGCTCACCCAGACCACCGGCCGCCGCAAGGAAGCCGTCGCCCGTGCCCGCCTGCGCCCAGGCACCGGCACGCACACAATCAACGGCAAGGCGTTCGACGCCTACTTCACCACCGCCATGCAGCGCATGACCGTCACCGAGGCGCTGCGCGTCACCGAGACCGAAGAGACCTACGACATCGATGCGACGATGCACGGCGGCGGAATCAGCGGCCAGGCCGGAGCCTTGCGCATGGCGATCGCTCGTTCGCTCGTCGAACTCGATCCCGAGGCTCGGGCCACGTTGAAGAAGGCCGGCCTGCTCACCCGCGACCCGCGTCGCAAGGAGAGCAAGAAGTACGGCCTCAAGAAGGCCCGCAAGGCCCCGCAGTACACCAAGCGCTGATCGAAGCTCGGCCGTGGGCCAGCTTCGCTTCGGAACAGATGGGGTGCGTGGTCGAGCGCTGACCGAATTGACGACCGACTATGTCGGTTCACTCGGTCGCGCCGCCGCCGACGTGGTGGGTCGTGGCGAGTGGTTGGTTGGTCGAGACACCCGCGAGTCGGGCCCGGTGCTCGAACAGGCGTTAGTGGACGGTCTGCGAGATGCCGGCGCCGAGCCGGTACGCCTCGGCGTGCTGCCGACTCCTGCGCTGGCCTACTTGTCGGCGCGACACGCCGCGCCCGCAGCGATGATCACCGCATCGCACAACCTCTATCACGACAACGGCGTGAAGATCTTTGATGCGGGCGGGCTCAAACTGACCGACGAGATCGAGCGGGCGATCGAGACTGCGATGGGTCGGCCTCCGGGCCCATCCGAGCACTCCGAAGTGGTTCACTCGGCGTCGGTACACGAATACGGCGACCATCTCGTCGACACGAATCCACCGAACATGCTCCATGGACTGCGGATCGTGCTCGACTGCGCCAACGGGGCGATGTACGAAGCCGCTCCTCACGCAGCTCGCCGGATGGGCGCCGACGTGATTGTGATCAACGCCCAACCGAATGGCCGCAACATCAACGATCACTGCGGGGCAACGCACCCCGCATCGCTGTCGGCAGCTGTGACTGCGAACGACGCCGACGTCGGATTGGCCTTCGATGGCGACGGCGATCGGGTCATCGCTGTCGATCACCTCGGCAACATCGTCGATGGCGACCGGATGATCGCCCTGGCCGCATTGCAGCTGCGCGACGAGGGCGGGCTCACGAATGATGCAGTGGTGGTCACGGTCATGAGCAATCTTGGCTTTCACAAGGCGATGGCAGATGCCGGTATCACGGTGATCACCACGCCGGTCGGCGATCGTTCCGTGCTCGAAGCGCTCGACGCCGGCAACTACGCGCTTGGTGGCGAGCAGAGCGGGCACATCGTCTATCGACATCTGGCGACCACAGGCGACGGCCTGCTGGCCGGCCTACGCCTGGCGGCGTTCACTCGCAGCACCGGCCGGAAGCTGGCAGATCTGGCCGGCAACGTGATGACCTCCTACCCTCAGGTGCTCGTCAATGTGAAGGTTGCCCATCGGCATCCGCACGTCGACGTGGAACTGGCCGACGAGATCTCGGCTGCGGACGCGTTGCTGCACGGGGAGGGCCGGATTCTTGTGCGCCCCAGTGGCACCGAGCCGCTGATCCGGGTGATGGTCGAGGCCGCGACCCAGTCGCTGGCCCAATCCACGGCCGACAATCTGGCAAGCGTGGTGCTGGCCCGTTTCGGTTGACGGCCCGACCGATCGGATGTGACGCCGATCGGTAGCCTGGAGATCCATGTGCGGCATCATCGGCATCGTTAGCAGGCCCTCGCAGCGACCGGTGCCCGAGCCCGCTGAGATTCTGGCTCACCTCGATCGGGCGGTCGCTGCCGGGAACCTCCCCGACGCAGCCGTAGCAGTTCGTCAGTGCGACGATCTGCTGAAGGGTGTTCCTGGTGCTCGCGCCCTGATCGGTCGCTACGAACTGGCGGTTGGGATCATTGCCCGACTCGACCAGCTCGATGCGCGCGTCGCCGAGATCGAAACCAGAATTGAATCCGACGTCGTCCACGATCCCGACGAGCAGGAGCGCATCGCGACGGAGTTGATCGATCTCCGCGATGCGACGTGGGCAGTTCGCCACGACCGCCTTCGCACCGCACGCGAGGTCGAGACCTTGGTAGGCCGCGACAGCACGCTGGCAGCAGTGGCCGGTTATCTGGCCGTGCAGCAGGCGCTGTCGGCACTCGATCGGCTCGAAGTGCGCGGTCGCGACTCCGCGGGCCTGCACTTGTTCGTGTGGGACCACGGGTTGTCATCGTCGGATCCGGTGGTGCGGCGGATGCTCTCCGAACGCATCAGCGACCCGCTCTTTCAGAACGGTTCGGTGCGTGTTGCGGGCCAGTGCCTCGGATTCGTCTACAAGGCTGCAGCTGAGATTGGTGAGCTCGGCGACAACACTCGCGCCCTGCGCACGGCAATCAGCGCCGACGCCCTGCTCCGCCTCGCCCTCTCACAACCCGATGCAAGGCTCACCGTGCTCGGCCACACGCGTTGGGCCAGTGTCGGAATCATCAGCGAAGCCAACTGTCACCCACTGAACAGTGAGGAACTGGAACAGACCGGCGGGGCCCCGTACATGGTCGCCGTGCTCAACGGTGATGTCGACAACCACGCCGACATCACGGTGCGGCACGGTCTGCGTATCGCCAACTCCATCACGACCGACGCCAAGGTGATCCCAGCGGTGATGGCCCGCCATGTTGCCAATGGCGTGGTGGATTTCGGTGAGGCCTTCCGCCGCACCGTTGCCGAGTTCGAAGGCAGTGTGGCCATCGGCGCAGCGGCGGCTGATCACCCCAACAACCTGTACCTGGCGCTGCGCGGCAGCGGTCAGGCGCTCTACGTCGGTCTGGCCGACGATTGTTACATCGTGGCCAGCGAGCCGTATGGGGTCGTCGAAGAGACCGCTCGCTTCGTGCGCATGGATGGTGAATCGCCGTCAGCCACCGGAAGTCGTGGGCAGGTCTTCGTACTCGACGGTGCCAGCGCTGGTGACCTCGAGGGCATTCGCCGTCTGGCCTACGACGGTGGCGAGTTGCCGTTGGGCGAGAGTGACGTCGCCGTCGCCCAGGTCACCACCCGCGACATCGATCGCGGCGACTCGCCGCACTATCTCCTGAAGGAGATCAGTGAGGCGCCCGCAAGTTTTCGCAAGACCGTGCGCGGCAAGATCGTCGAGGTCGGCGGCCTGCGTCGCGCCTCGGTTGGTGCTCGAGCGCTGCCCGTCGACATCCGCGCTCGGTTGGCCGACGGCAGCATCACCAAGATCAAGGTCATCGGACAGGGCACGGCAGCGGTCGCCGGTCGCAGTATGGCGGCGGTGCTCGACGCGCTTGCCGATGGCCAGCTCGACATCGACCCGATCACCGCCACCGAGCTCAGCGGGTTCGGCATGCGACTCGACATGAGCGACACGCTGGTCGTGGCAGTGAGCCAGAGTGGCACGACCACCGACACCAATCGAACGGTCGATCTCGTGCGCCATCGAGGCGCTGCGGTACTGGGAATCGTCAATCGGCGCAACAGCGATCTCACCGACAAGGCCGATGGTGTGATGTACACCAGCGATGGTCGCGACGTCGAGATGAGTGTCGCCTCGACCAAGGCGTTCTACGCCCAGGTTGCGGCCGGCGTGTTGCTGGCTTGTGCCATCACCGAGTCGGCGAATGTCGGTTCTGCCCAACGCCGCCACGATCTGCTGTCGTCATTGCGGCAGATGCCCGAGGCGATGCTCGACGTACTCTCACGTCGTGATGTCATCGGCGACGCTGCTCGCCGGTTCGCGCCTCCCAAGCGTTACTGGGCCATCGTCGGCAGTGGCCCCAACACGGTCGCTGCCGAGGAAGTACGCATCAAGCTCAGCGAGCTGTGCTACAAGTCGATCGCCTGCGATGTGACCGAGGACAAGAAGCACATCGACCTGTCGAGCGAGCCACTGATCCTGGTGTGCGCCGCCGGCCTGGTCGGCGGCACGGCCGATGACGTCGCCAAGGAAGTCGCGATTTACAAAGCACACAAGGCGACGGCGATCGTGGTGGCCACCGAGGGCGACGAGAGGTTTTCCGCCGCAGCAGCGGTGCTCACCGTTCCGGCGGTCGACTCGGCGTTGGCGTTCGTACTCTCGGCGATGGTCGGTCACCTGTTCGGATACGAGGCAGCGTTGGCGATCGATGCCTCGGCGCTTCCGCTCCGTGCGGCTCGGGAAGTGATCGAGGTGGCCCTCGCCGCCTCCGGCAACGGCGATGATGTGCTTCGATCGGTGCGGCAAGGCATCGGCCAACACGCCGACCGGTTCGGCGAGGGTTTGCGGTCCGGTCTGTACGACGGGCATCTCGAGGCATCGACGGCGGTGCGGCTCTCGGCCATGCTGGCCGATCTGCGCAACGACCTGCCGCTCGAGGCCTACCAGCGAGCAACCGGCAAGGTAGCGACGCCCAGCGTGATGATCGATGACCTCACGGCATCATTGACACGGGCGATCGAGGAGCTCACCCGACCCGTCGACGCGATCAAGCATCAGGCCAAGACAGTGACGGTCGGCATCAGTCGCAGCGACGAAGGCGTACTCGATCGGGCACTGGTGCAGGCCACGTTGTCAGCAGGTGCGGCTCGCGATGCGCTGAACTACCACACACTGAAGGTCTTGGCCGACCTCGATCCGGCAGTGCAGTCGGTTGTCGGGTACACCCGGTATCGCATCGATGGTGACCCTGCGGTCGGTGCCCAGATTGCGATCGTCGATCGCGGTGGTCTGTCGAGTCAGGTCTCGAGCCGGGTCGAACGCAACCCGCAACTGGTGGGCACCAAGCGTCGTGTCGCCGCCGAGCGTCAGGTCTTGGTGGCGCGGGGACGCAGCGACAAACGCACGGTGATCTTCGTGCCGGAGGTCAAGGCCGGTGTGTGTGTCGGCATCACCTTGTTGCATGTGCAATTTCACGATCGGTTGCCAGCCGGCATCATGCGCGGCGTGCTGCAGGGCTACGACCAACGCTACGACCGTCTCGTCGACTGGGTATCGGAGACCGAAGGCGTGTTCCGCGACGACCTGCTTGGCGAATTCCCAGTTGCCGATCTGTTGATTGCACCGATTTCCGAGGCCGCAGATCAATGGCGCTCGTGATCCGTGGTATCGGTGTCGATGCGGTTGATATCGAACGATTCCGCAGATCACTCGCACGCACGCCGTCGATGCAGCGCCGCCTGTTCACCGAGCACGAACTCGCCTACGTTGCGCCGAAGGCCGACCCGGTGCCATCACTGGCGGCGCGGTTTGCGTCGCGCGAAGCCGTGATGAAAGCGATGGGTTTGGGCCTCGGCGCATTCGGTTTCCATGACGTGTGGGTCGATCGCCGCGACAGCGGCGAACCGCATCTGAACGTCACGGGTCGAGCAGCACAGTTGGCGAGCGAGCGGGGCATCGTCACATGGCATCTGTCGATCACACATACGGACCAGGTGGCGATCGCATACGTCGTCGCCTCGTGACGACGTAACCTCATCGGGATGCTGCCGATCGTCACTCCGGAGGAAATGGCCGCGATCGATGCCGTTTCGCGATTGCCGGCCGAGGTGCTGATCGAGCGAGCGGGCGCAGCGGTGGCATGGGCGGCGCTACGGATGCTCGGCGGGGCGTATGGCCGCACCGTCAACGTGTTGTGCGGCAAGGGCAACAACGGGGCCGACGGTCGGGTCGCAGCCCGTCAACTGATAGCCAAGGGTGTGCGAGTGCGCGTGTTCGACGTGGGATCATGCCCATCGGTGTTGCCGCAGGCCGATCTGGTGATCGACGCGGCATACGGCACAGGATTCCACGGTACGTGGTCGCCGCCCGATGTTGGCGATACGCCTGTACTGGCGGTCGACGTGCCCAGCGGTGTCGACGCGTTGACCGGTGACATCGCCGGTGAGGTGTTGGTGGCAGCCCATACCGTGACCTTTGGTGCTTTGAAGCCCGGCTTGCTGATGCCGCCCGGCAGCGCCTTGGCCGGCGAGCTGGAGTTGGCCGACATCGGCCTCGACATCGGCTGGGCCCGAGCCAACCTGGTGCAAGCGGCCGACATTCTCGGCTGGTGGCCGCAGCGCGACGAGTATGCCCACAAGTGGCAGAGCGCCCTGCGAGTTGTCGCCGGCAGCTCGACCATGACTGGTGCGCCGCGACTTGTGGCTCACGCGGCGATGCGGACAGGCGCCGGAATGGTGCACCTGTCGATACCTGGCATGACCCTGACCGACGCACCCATCGAGATCGTCCAACGGTCACTGCCCAGCACGGCGTGGGCTGACGCAGCGCTGGCATCACTCGACCGCTTTCACGCAGTGGTCGTGGGGCCAGGTCTCGGTCGATCCGACGACACTGCGACCAGCATTCGCAAGCTCGTCATCGAGGCCCCGCTGCCGATGGTCATCGATGGTGACGGATTGTTCGCCCTCGGGTGGAGCTCTGAAGGCGCGACCACGCTGTTGCGCCGCCGCACGGCACCAACGATCCTCACTCCCCACGACGGCGAGTACACGCTGTTGTCGGGGAGCCAGCCCGGCATCGATCGAATGGTTGCCGCTCGACGTCTGGCGGCCGATAGCGGCTGCACAGTGTTGCTGAAGGGCGCGGCGACGATCGTCGCCGACCCCGGTGGTGACGCGCTGGTGGTCACGGCCGGCGATGCCCGCCTGGCGACAGCCGGCACCGGCGACGTGCTCAGCGGCATCATCGGTGCGCTGCTGGCCGGAGGTATGCGGCCCTTGCACGCAGCGGCCGCTGCAGCTTGGGTGCATGGCCAGTCCGGTCGGCGGGGTCAACGGCACGGACTTGTTGCCAGCGACCTGCCCGACCTGATTCCGGCGGTGCTGGACGAGCTGCTATGAGCCGCTGGGCCTGGGCCGAGATCGACCTCGACGCGGTTCAACACAACGTCGAACTGCTGCGTTCCCTCGCCGCGCCGGCAGCGGTATGGGCGGTGGTCAAAGCAGATGGGTACGGCCACGGCGCCGTCCCGGTGGCCCAGGCCGCCCTGAGTGGTGGAGCGGGCGGGCTGTGCGTCGCACTGGTGCAAGAGGGTGTAGCGCTGCGCGAGGCAGGACTTGATTGTCCGATACTCGTGCTCAGCGAGCAACCAGCGTCAGAGTTGGTAGGCGCCGTGCGTTTCGGTCTCGATCTCACCGTGTACTCCCAGGCGCAGTTGGAGGCCATCGCCGCCGCCGGCGGCATCGACCACCCCGTTCATCTGAAGATCGACACAGGCATGCGCCGGGTGGGTGCCGCCGCCGCCGAGGCGTTGGGCCTGGCCGAAACGATCGCCAGTTCGCCTGCGCTGCGGTTGGCGGGAGTGTGCACTCACTTCGCCGTCGCTGACGATCCTGCCGACCCGTTCACCGCCGTGCAGATCGAGTCGTTCGACGACGTGGTCACCGCGTTGGCGGTGGCGGGATACAAGGCACCGCTCGTGCACGCGGCCAACTCTGCGGCGGCGATGGCGTTTCCCGATGCTCGCTTCGACATGGTGCGCGCCGGCATCGCCGTGTACGGCATCTCGCCGGGGGCTGCGCTTGCCCAGCAGGCGGCCGAACTGCGTCCGGCGTTTTCGCTGCACGCTCGTGTGTCACACGTCAAGCATGTACGAAGTGGCGACCGTATTTCGTACGGGTTGCGACACAAGTTCGAAGGCAGCACGATTGTGGCCACGTTGCCGTTGGGTTACGCGGATGGCGTGCCCCGCCGGTTCTTCGACGTTGGAGGCGAGGTGTTGATCGGCGGGCGTCGACGCAAGGTCGTCGGTGTGGTCACGATGGACCAACTGATGGTCGATTGTGGCGCCGATGGTGTGTCACTTGGCGACGAAGCCGTGCTGATAGGGGACCAGGGAGGCGAATCGATCACGGCGGTCGAATGGGCCGATCGACTCGGGACGATCGGCTACGAGGTCGTATGCGGCATCTCGGCCCGCATCGACAGGCGGTACACCGCAGCGTGACCCTCTAACATCATCGGCGGTCATGTTGCATCTCCGTTCCGACTCGCTGGCGACCACGTCTGCTATCGCCGCGTCCCTGGCCAGCCTGGCGCGCCGTGGGGATCTCATCGTGCTGGCCGGTGAGATGGGCGCCGGCAAGACGGCATTCGCCAAAGGGTTCGGACAGGCAATCGGCGTGACAGAGCCGATCACCTCGCCGACCTACACCCTGGTGCACAGCTATCCCGCCGGCCGCATCACGTTGCATCACGCCGACATCTACCGATTGACGACCCTTCACGAGGTCGCCGACCTCGCCCTTGCCGAGTTGCTGGAGTCCGACGGCATCGTGATGGTCGAGTGGGGTGATGTTGTCGCCGGGTCGTTGGGCGATCACTTACTGGTGCGAATCGAGTTCGACGATGGCGATGAGCAGGGTCGCGACCTTGTGATCAGTGCGACGGGTCGTACATGGGCTGCTCGCTGGGACGAGCTCACCAGTCGACTGGCGGCCTTTGCATGCTGATTCTCGGGATCGAAACAGCAACTGAGCAAGTCAGCGTGGCCATTGGTGGCCACGAAGGTGTGCTGGCCATGTTCGAGGTGTGTCGTGGCCGCCGGCATGCCGAGACGCTCATTCCATCGATCGAGTTCGTGTGCAAGCAAGCCGACATCGAGATGTCGGAGTTCGGTGCAATCGCCGTCGACATCGGTCCTGGCTTGTTCACCGGCATGCGTGTCGGGCTGGCGGCCGCCAAGGCCATCGCTCAGGCATTGCGAGTACCAATGATCGGGATCAGTTCGCTCGATCTGCTTGCCTTTCCACTGCGCCACAGTGGACGAGAGGTTGCGGCAGTGATCGACGCCCGCAAAGGTGAACTGTTCTCGGCCTTCTATCGACCCGTTCCCGGCGGCGTGCAGCGCCTCGGCCAGCCGCGTTGTGGTTCGGTCGACGACCTGGTCGGCGAGCTGATGGCCCGTGGGCATGACAGCGTGTGCGTCGGTGATGGCGCATTGCGCTACCGCGACGAGATCGCTGCGGCGGTGCGTTGCGACTTCGCCGAGCAGTTTCTCTCTCATCCTTCTGCCGCTCCGCTGGTGCAGTTGGCGCACGCGCGTGCGTTGCGCGAGGAGTGGGTCAACCCCTGGGAGATTCAGCCCCTCTATCTACGCGCTCCCGATGCCCGGATCAACTGGTCGACACGCACATCGGCGACCCGAGGTGGACGATGAGCGTGTTGTCGCGGTTGTTGTGGCGAGACGCCGGCGAGGATCTGGTGATCGAGCCATTGCGTCGTCGTCATCTTGCCGAGGTGATGGAGATCGAGCAGGTCTCGTATCCGAAGCCATGGTCACGCGGAGTCTTCCTCAGTGAGCTCGATCTCGCGCGTAGCGATGAGCGGTACTACATCGCCGCCCGCGCCAGTTCGGTCATTGTCGGCTATGCCGGGCTGATGTTCGTGGTGGGCGACGCTCACGTCACCAACATCGCCGTCGCCGCAGACAGGCAGCGATGCGGTGTGGCTACCCGCATGCTGGCTGTGCTGGCCTGGGAGGCAATCCACCGCGGTTGCGAGGCGATGACGTTGGAGGTTCGGGTCAGCAACACCGGAGCTCAGGCGTTGTATCGCAGCTTCGGCTTCGCTCCCGCCGGCGTTCGTCAGCGGTACTACGAGAACACCGAGGATGCGATTGTGATGTGGTCCCACGACATCGGCGAGGCAGCGTTCGCGGAGCGGCTGTCGATGCTGAGCCCCGAGTCGGCTCCGGGTGGCGCACAGCGATGAATGTCACCGAGTCGACCGTGGTGCTGGGAATCGAGACCAGTTGCGACGAGACAGCCGCGGCGTTGGTGATGGGCGGATTCGATGTGCTCTCCAGTGTGGTGTCGACGCAGGTCGACCTCCACGCCCAGTACGGCGGAGTCGTCCCGGAGATCGCCAGTCGCGCCCATCTCGACCTGCTCAATCCCGTTGTGGCCAGGGCCATCGTCGAAGCCGGTATCGAGCCCGAGCGAATCGACGCCGTGGCGTGCACCATCGGTCCCGGTCTGGTCGGTGCCCTGCTGGTGGGTGTCTCGGCGGCGAAGGCGTTGGCTTTGACGTGGCACGTTCCCTTTGTCGGGGTCAACCACCTGGAGGCCCATCTCTACGCAGCGTTTCTCGAGGACCAGTCGCTCGAGATGCCACTGGTGGTGCTGCTTGTTTCTGGAGGGCACACCCTGCTGATCGAGATGCGCGGTCACGGTCAGTACCACCTGCTTGGCCAAACAATCGACGATGCAGCAGGTGAGGCGTTCGACAAGATCGCCCGCTTTCTGGACCTCGGCTATCCCGGCGGACCAGCCATCGATCACGAGGCTGTTCGCGGCGAGCCGACCGCGATTGCGTTTCCCCGGGCGATGCTCAATGACGGACTCGACTTCAGTTTCAGCGGGCTGAAAACGTCGGTTGTCAACTATGTGCGCAAGCACCCCGATGTGTCGGTGGCCGATGTCGCTGCCTCGTTTCAGGCTGCGGTGGTCGACGTGCTCGTGATCAAGGCCCGGCGCGCGGCGGCGTTGGTCGGGGCACGGGGCCTGGTGTTGGGTGGTGGTGTTGCCGCCAACTCGCTGCTGCGCGAGCGCTTCGCCGCCGCGGGTGATGAAGACTCGATACCTGTCTTCTTGCCCAGCCGGCCGATGTGCACCGACAACGCGGCGATGATCGCCGCGGCCGGCTGGCACCGCCTGGGCAGTGACGGCCCGACCCCGCTCGACGTCGGCGCCCTCCCCAACTTGCGCCTCACCTTCGAGTCGTAACCAGCCAACACGGGGGAGGGGCTCGTAGCCTGGTGCGGATGAGGATCGGCTCGTTCACCCCTGTGGCGCCCGTGGTGTTGGCGCCGATGGCCGGGGTCACCAACGCGCCGTTCCGCACGCTGTGCCGCGAGTTCGCACCGGGTCTGGTGTACGTCAACGAGATGGTGATGGCCACGGCCGTGGTGCACGGCAACTCCAAGACCGAGCGGATGATGACGTTTGCGCCCGACGAGCAACCGCGCAGCCTGCAGATCTATGGCAGTGATCCGGTGACGCTGGGCGAGGCGATCCGCAAGCTGTGCGACGCCGGCCGAGTCGACCACATCGACATCAATTTCGGCTGCCCTGCAGCAAAGGTCACCCGCAAGGGCGGGGGTGCAGCAGTACCCGCCAAGCCCAACCTGCTGCGAGCGATACTCCGCGAGGCCGTCGCTGCAGCGTCGCCGTTCGAGGTGCCAGTGACCATCAAGTTCCGCAAGGGCCTGTTCGATTCACTGCTCACGTACATCGAGACCGGTCGTATAGCGGTCGACGAGGGAATTGCTGCCGTCGCTCTACACGCCCGCACGGCCGAGCAGCACTACGCCGGCATGGCCGATTGGAACGCAATCGGAGAGCTGAAGGCAGCCGTGCCCGAGATCCCGGTGCTGGGCAACGGCGACATCTGGGAGGCTTCTGATGCCATTGCCATGATGCGCGTGACGGGCTGCGACGGCGTCGTCATCGGTCGTGGTTGTCTGGGGCGGCCGTGGTTGTTCCGCGATCTGGTCGAGGCACTCAACGGTCGACCCGTGCCTCCACCGCCCCTGCTGGGCGAGGCCTGTGCCGTCATGGCGCGTCATGCGCAACTCTTGGCCGAACACCTCGGCGAGAATCTGGCGATGCGCGACTTCCGCAAGCACACGTCGTGGTACCTCACTGGTTACCCGGTCGGCGGTGAGACCCGCCGGCGGTTCGCCAACATCTCGACGCTCGACGAGCTGTACGACCTCATCGCCTCGGTCGAACCGGCAATCGCACTGGTCCCGGGCGGCGAGCGCATTCGTCGCGGCCACACGAATGGCCCCATCCGAGTTGCGCTTCCCGACGGTTACCTTGATCATCTCGACGATGTCACCGTGCCCGATGATTCGCACGTGATGGCGCTCAGCGGCGGATGATCAGAGTCGTTCTCGCCTCGGCGTCGCCGCGTCGACACGAGCTGTTGTCCACGATCGGGATTCCCTTCACCGTCCGTGCGCCCGATATCGACGAGTCGCCCAAGCAAGGTGAATCGCCGACTGCCTACGTGCGCCGGCTGGCTTCTGCCAAGGCCGCGGCGATCAGCGCCACCATCGATGAATTGGTGATCGCCGCCGACACAACGGTCGATCTCGACGGGCAGATCCTCGGCAAACCAATCGACGGGCGCGATGCCGCTGCGATGCTCCGCCGGTTGTCGGGCCGCACCCATCGAGTCCATACGGGCGTAGCCGTTCGCCGCGACGGGCGAGAACACGTCGACGTGTGCACGACGCTGGTCACCTTCGTTGCGCTCGACGATGCGACAATCGATTGGTACGTGTCGACCGGTGAGCCGCTCGACAAGGCCGGTGCGTACGCATTGCAAGGTGCGGGTGCGGCGTTGGTACGCAGCGTTCGTGGCAGCGTCAGCAATGTGGTCGGGTTGCCGTTGCATGCGGTGATCGAGCTCGCGGTACGCGCTGGCGTCGACCTGCTCGATCGATCTGGCTGGTAGGGCGCTGAACATCGGGTTCTGAGGGTGATGGGCGGGTTGTCGCTGTCCGGCTGGGTTTTGGATCGGTCGGCAGCCGCCAAAGAGAACAGCTCCGGGCGAACTGGGCAGCCCCAGAACGCGACGTAGAGAAATGGGGCTGCCCAGTTCATCGATACCCAGCGCCGAGCAGCAGATCTGGCGCTCGTCAGCTGGCACCCGAGCCGAATGCCCGGAATGGGCTCACCGGGAGGAGCTGAGAGCAATAGGGGGGACTCGGCGGCTTCGCGATCGCGATTTTCGGCTAGGGCTCTGTCAGAACGTCGGCCAGGACGCGACGATCTGACCGTCGCTGTCGGTGATTCGAGCCGTGAACGGAACCGGCTCCAAGAACACGGTGGCAGCGAACTGGTCCGCGATTGACGGGTCCACGTGGTACAACCGCGTCACAATCGACGCCAGACCGTTGGGGTTGACGTGCAGCTCGGCGCGCTTCATCGACCCCGGAACCTTGGCCAGCACATAGGTGCGTCCGTGTTCGACGATGGTCTCGATGCTCGGGCCCTGCTCGCCAAGACTGAGCCGTGGCAGGAGACCGCCGTCGGACTGAGCGATCCACCAGAGGTAGCGCGTCGTAGCACCCTCCCGAGCCAACGAGTCAACTTGAACGACCATCTGCCGGCCATCGGCGAGGACGCCGGAGATGATGGTCTTCTCGCGGACTGGAGGCAGGGCGATGGGCTGATCGGGCTGGTCAACGAATCCTCTCACAGAGTCGGAATCGTTGGGGCGCACGGTCTGGGCGATCGCTCCCAACCGATCGAGCGAGAGGTTTCCGCGCAAGGTGATGAGCCTCTCGCCGTCGTGCCATTGGACGATCGACAGGGTCGGATCTGCTGCCAACTGGCCGACAATGGCCGGCAGGTCGCCTATAGCGGTTGATGCCGTGTTGGTCAAAGCGAACTTCGTCACCGTGGCCGGGCTGACCACGTCGTCGCCGGCAACAGTGATGGTGAAGTTTTCGGCCAATGCAGTGGGCAGGCCCGTGGAATAGCCGACGCGTGCCGCCGGCAGGCCCTCCAGTGCGGATGCTGGGTCGGCTGGCAGGATGCGCTTGTGATCGGTGACGAAGAACGCATCGGTGTAGTCGAGCCCTGACGCATCGACGTTGACCGATCTGACAAGTCTGAGCAGTTGCCGATCCAGCCAACCCAGTGCGGTGATCTCCAACTCATAACCGTTCTTGGAGAACGACAGCCGTGATTGGCGCGTCACCGGGTCGTGTTCGACGACCACCTCGGTACCGTCGACGATGGCGCGGTATGCATTTCGACCTGTCGAGTGATGGGTGCCGACCGACACGACGAACCACGCCCCGGTCGTCGCGTTTGCATCTGGCGTCGCCCACATCTCAGCGGGTGCCCGAGCCAAGAAATCGGCCGCGGTTCCGGGGTCGCCGCGTTGCTCGGCCAAGTACATCGAGAATCCTGTTGGCGGATCGGCGACGTAGAACACGGGGTCGATCAGTGCCGGGTTCGGCGGGGTCACCGAGTTGTCCGACTCGATCGCCGAGCTGACCACCCCGTAGCCAAGGGCAGCCAGCAGCGCGGCCGCGGCGGCCGGACCTGCCCACCGCGTGCGTTCACGGGAATCGCCGTTCGTCTTGCTCGATGTGCGATCGCCGAAGTAGTCGACGTCGTCGTCGATCATCTCGATGATCTCCGGCAACGGATCCGTCTTCACGACGAGGGCCAGGTGGCCAGCACTGCCCCGTCAGGGCCGATGATCGCCGCGGTGTACGGCGCGGCTTCGCTGAATGCATACGCGGCGAAGGTGCGGTCGAGGCTGGGATCGGTGTCGGCAAACTGCACGACCACCGGGTCGAGCCCGACTCGCGTGACTTGCAGTCGTGCCGCTGTCGCGATGGCACGTGGTAGGTCGGCGAGCACGTAGGTGCGCTCGTTCTCGACCACCGTGTTGATCTTGGCGGTGCCGTCGAGTTGCATGCCGAACCCGTTTCCGCTCCACTCCCAGTTGACCTGTTGCTGGTCGCCGAACGTGGCAACCGACGCCCGGATGGTCCATGGCTTTGCCTCGGCGTCAGTGCCGAACGACACGGGCGTCGACACCGTCGAGTCGAATGCGCCGAAGGTGTCGTTGCCCGTGTTTCTCGACGCCTGGAACTTCATGCCCTGCCACTCGTCGGCCGAGACTTGGTGAACGCTTCGAGCGATCGAGATCAATTCGGGCACCGGCATCGTTCCCGTAACGGTCACGATGTGATCTCCGGCAATCCACGTCGCAATGGAATAGTCACCCTGTCCGAATGTCTGGCCGATGATCGACCCGGCCACGGCCACATGTCCATCAACGCCGAACGGCGTGGCGTGGTCGAGGAAGAAGCGGAGCGCGATCTGCCTGTCGAGGGTGGATCCGCCTTCACTCGCCGGTGGGCGCAGGGCAACCGAGATGCCGATGCCGTTGAGGGCATTGGTGCTGTCGGCGTAGAAGATCTGTTCGACCGGGATGCCTTGAACAGCGAACCAGGGTTGCACCGAACTGAGCAGTTGGTAGCCAGTGAGCAGCGTTGGGTCGGTCAGTTCGAATGGCCGGTCGTCGCTGACCGACTCGGCGAGGCGGACAACTTCTTCGTCGGTCAACCCGAACGCAGTGAGCGTCCCCGACGACGACCGACTCGGCGAGAACTGAGCGATCGTCTGCCCGAATGCAGTGTGGGAGAGGGCGATCGACTGGTTGTCGGTCTGCACCCGGTATGCGTCAGTGGCGTAGATGAACGAATTCCCACCGGGATAGCTCTCGATCGAGAACCAAGAACCCGATGTGGCCGTGGCTCCCGGGGTCGCCCACAACTCGTACCCACCAGGGAAGAAGGAGGAGGTGCTCCCGATCCCGTCCTGGATCTCGGCGTAGTCCACGGTGTACTCACGCGGAGGGTCGGCGGCGTAGTACGGAACCAGGGGTTCCGGGACGATCGTCGTCGGCGCCGGCTCGGTGGTCGTCGGCGCAACGGTGCTGCTGGTGACTGGTGCGACCTTCGGTGCACCACTGGTCGACGCCGAGGTCGCCACCCCGTAACCGATCAGGGCGACCAGGGCCACGGCGGCGACGGGTCCGACCCAGCGCGGCCCGCCGGAGTCAGCGATCGTGGTGTGAGACGCGCGGTCACCGAACACATCGATGTCGTCGTCGATGATCTCGATGATCTCGGCTGACGTGTCGCCCTGCAGGCCGGTGGCCTTCACCCCGCGAGTATCGCGCACTGTTGCCTCGGTGGCACCGCGTCAGCACGCCCGTTAGCACTCTGGCCTCCCGGTTGCTAACGGTCATGCGCGCCGCCTAGGATTGGCACTCGCGGTAGCCGAGTGCTAACGCCCCAACGTAATCCCAACCACACCCGAGTGCCCATGCCAACGGAGGCCCGCACCCATGAATCTCAAGCCCCTCGATGACCGCATTGTCGTCAAGCCCAACGAGGCCGAGCAGACCACCGCTTCTGGCCTGGTCATCCCCGATACCGCCAAGGAGAAGCCGCAGCAGGGCGAAGTGCTCGCTGTCGGCCCCGGCCGCTGGAGCGACGACAAGGGCGCCCATGCTGCGCTCGACATCAAGGTCGGCGACACCGTCCTGTACTCGAAGTACGGCGGCACCGAAGTCACCATCGAAGGCGACGACCTGTTGATCCTCACCAGCCGCGACGTGCTGGCGATCGTCGGCAAGTGAGCTGACGACAACATGGCAAAGCAACTGAA
>JANPBZ010000146.1:0-7361 GCA_031430695.1 Ilumatobacteraceae bacterium | reverse complement strand
GGCGCGGATGTTGCTGCAGCATTGTCGGGCGCGGTTGGCGCCCTGTCGGGGCCACTGCACGGTGGGGCACCGTCGCGCGTCCTGCAGATGCTCGACGAGGTCGAGAAGGAAGGCGACGCCGTCCGCTGGGTCAAGCGAGCGATGGACAAGGGCGATCGACTAATGGGGTTCGGCCACCGCGTGTACCGCGCCGAAGACCCCCGGGCCCGCGTGCTGCGACGCACGGCGAAGGAGCTGAAGTCGCCACGAGTCGAAGTCGCTGAGGCGCTCGAGCAGGCCGCTCTCCAGGAGCTGAAGGATCGCTACCCCGACCGTGTGCTGGCCACCAACGTCGAGTTCTGGTCGGCGGTCGTGCTCGATTTCGCCGAAGTGCCGGCGCACATGTTCACAGCAATGTTCGCCTGCGCGCGCACCGCTGGATGGAGTGCCCACATCCTCGAGCAAAAGCGCACCGGACGGCTGATCCGGCCGTCGGCGATCTACACCGGCCCCGCCTCGCGGCCGCCCAGCGACGTCACGGGTGAGTAGATGACAACTGGCCACATTGGTCTGCTTGGCGGAGGTGTCATCGGAGGCGGATGGGCCGCACGGTTCTTGCTGAACGGGCACGACGTGGTGATGTTCGACCCCGATCCGGAGGCGCCTCGCAAAGTTGGCGAGGTGCTGGCCAACGCCCGCCGCGCCAACGCCAAATTGACCAGGGCACAGTGGCCCTCGGAAGGCTCGCTGCGGATCGTCACTACCGTCGAAGAAGCTGTCGATGGTGCGCATTTCGTTCAGGAGAGTGCTCCCGAGCGATTGGAGCTGAAGCAACAGTTGTTCGCTACCGCGAGCCTGGTCGCCGGTCCCGACGTGGTCTTCGGATCGTCGACATCGGGTCTCCTGCCCACCGAAATGCAGCGCGACATGGTGAACCCGCAACGGCTCGTCGTCGGCCATCCGTTCAACCCGGTGTATCTCATGCCTCTGGTGGAGGTGTGCGGTGGCGCGGCGACGTCAGAAGCCACGAAGCAACGCGCCGCCGACATCTACCGCAGCATCGGCATGCACCCACTGATCCTGTCGAAGGAGATCGACGGATTTGTCGCTGACAGGCTGATGGAGGCGCTGTGGCGCGAGGCCTTGTGGTTGGTCAACGACGGTGTGGCCACGGCGGCCGAGATCGACGACGCGATGCGGTTCGGCCCCGGCCTGCGCTGGAGCTTCATGGGCACGTTCCTGATCTACCGCATCGCCGGCGGCGAGGCGGGCATGCGCCACTTCATGGCCCAGTTCGGGCCGGCGTTGAAGTGGCCGTGGACGAAACTGATGGACGTGCCGGAGCTGACCGACGAGTTGCTCGACACGATCTGCGAGCAGAGCGACGCTCAGGTCGACCTCCAGACACCCGGGTTGTCGATCCGCGAATTGGAAGCGCTGCGCGACGACTGCCTCGTCGAAGTGATGCATGGCTTGCGCAATCGAGGGTTCGCCGCCGGCAAGACACTCGCCGACTTCGAACGACTGCTGTTCGACCGTGGCAATCAAACTTCCGGCGAGATCGATCTCTCGGCGCCGATCCCGATGCACGAGCGGGTCGTGCCCACCGACTGGGTCGACTACAACGGCCATACCAACGACAGTCGTTACATGCAGATCACCAGTGAGGCCGGCGACAAGTTCATGCGCCTGATCGGCGTCGACGAGGCGTACCTACAGTCGGGTCGGTCGTACTACACCGTCGAGAGCCATCTGAACTTCATCGCTCAGAGTCACGCTGGAGACGCTCTCGATGTCACCGTCCAGCTTTTGTCGCACGACGCCAAGCGGCTGCACATCTTCACGGTCGTGCGCCAGGTCGACACTGGCGTGTCTGTGGCGACTGCTGAGCACATGATGCTGCACGTCGACGCCGACGCCGGAAAGGCCTCGCCCGCATCGGCAGAGATTCAGGCCAAACTCGCCGACATCGCTGCTCATCACGACCTGTTGCCGAAACCTCAGCAGGTCGGTCGACACATCGGCCAAGCCCGCACCTGATCCCGCCCACATCAGTCGTATCTGCGCGCCCGCGACGGGGTCTGGACATACCCCACCCTGACGACGTGTGCACGATCCGGGCCGCTCCTGTTCTCTCGCTTGCGGGAGCGGCCCTGGGTCGAATGCGTTGAGCGCTCAACCGCTCGCCGCTCGATCCCACGTGGTCACGGTGACACCACGCTCTCGCAGCTTTGTTTTTTCGACCTTCTCGGTCGGCGTTCGCGGCAGTGCCTCGACGACGTCGACGTATCGCGGCACCATGTGTCGTCCCATTCGCGTCGAACAGAACTCGAGTAATTCTGCTGGATCAACCTCGTGTCCGGGTCGGGCGACGACTGCCACCATCACATCGTCCTCGCTGAGATCACTGGGCACCCCGTACGCGGCGGCGTCGAGCACTGCGCCGTGCAGCTTGACGACTTCTTCGACCTCGAATGCGGAGATGTTCTCGCCGCGGCGACGGATGCTGTCAGTGCGCCGACCGACGAAGTAGAAGAAACCGTCGGAGTCCTGGCGCGCTAGATCGCCCGTGTGGAACCACAGATCGCGCCGCGATTCCACCGTCGCCAACGGCATGCCGTAGTAGCCGTCCGACATCAGCGACGGCTCGTTGGGGCGAACGACGATTTCCCCAACGTCACCGAGCGCGACCTCGTTGTCGCACTCGTCGAACAGTCGCACGTCGTACTGGGCGATGACCTGCCCGCAGGACCCCTGCCGCCGCGGCTCGTCGATGGGGTGGTACATCGGGATGCCGGCATCGGTGGATCCGTACAACTCCACCAACTGCACGCCGAAGCGCTGTTCGAAGTCGGCGCCGAACTCGGGCACCGGCACGCCCCAACCCAGCCGGGCCGGGTTGTCGCGATCGTCGGGCGCCGGGGGTCGCTTGTGCAGCATGGTCAACGTGGCGCCCATGAAATCGAACACGGTCGCCCCTGCATGGCGGATCTCGTCCCAGAATCCCGACGCCGAGAAGCGATCACCGATGGCCGCAGTGGTTGCCAACAGCATCGCCGGAACGATCGTCAGCACGGTCGCATCGATGTGGAACATGGGGAACGGGCAGTACAGCACGTCGTCGCTGCGAAGCTGCAGATTGTCGATCATCAGCTGTGCCTGGCGCACGGCATAGCGGTGCGAGAGCACGCAACCCTTGGATGGTCCTGTGGTCCCCGATGTGAACAGCACCATCGCCGGGTCCGAAGGCAGGTGAGCCGAGACGATCGGTGTGGTGATGTCGGTGCAGAGGTCGTCGTGGTCGAGGACCTGCACACCCGGCAACGTGTGTTGGGCGCGGCCGTTCCGGCCGGCAACCACGAGTCGGCGAAGGTGCACCAGTTGTTCGGCGATCTCGGTGAGATGAGGCACCAACTCGGCATCGACAACGACGGTCTCGGCACCACTGAGGTTCAGCGTGTGCACCAACGATGGACCTCGAAACTGTGTGTTGAGCAACGTCGACACGGCGCCCAATGTGCACAACGCCAACCAGGTGACAGCGAAGGTCGGACCATTCGCCATCAGGACCGGCACGAGCTGCCCGCGTTCCACGCCGAGACGGTCGAATCCATGGGCGAGCCCGGTCGCGCGACGACGGGCCTCGCCATATGTCAGATCGCCCGACGAGAAGCGAAGAAAGGTCGATGATGCGCTGTCGGCCGCCCGGAGGTCCAGCAACCGATCGATTGTCGGCACCTCGTGCCGCATCCCATGTTGCGCAATGACCATCGCCGGTGGTCTTACTAGGTTGCGGGTGATGGATGGCAACTTTGTGTACGACACCGTGATCAGCGAACTCGACGATGGGGCCGTCCGCACGATCACACTCAACCGGCCGGAACGGTTGAACGCGATGAACCGCCAACTGATCGACGACGTAGCCGCGGCCTTCGGCGACGCCCACGCCGATGCCGGCACCAAGGCGATCATCTTCACTGGCGCCGGTCGAGCGTTCTGTGCCGGAGACGACCGTCGCGAGCACGTCGAGCCGAGCGACGAAGCAGAGGCGCGTGATCTGGTCGATGCCATCCAACGAGCCACCGAAGCCGTCATCTTCGGCCCGAAGCCGGTCGTCGGCGCCATCAACGGCTGGGCCGTCGGTGGAGGCTTCGAATGGGCCATCAACTGCGACTTCCCGATCTGGGCCAAGAGCGCCAAGGGCTTCTTTCCGGAGATCTCGTTGAACCTCTTCGTCACAGGTGCGGTCACGTCGTTCCTGCCCGCACTCGTTGGGCTGCTCAAGGCGCGCGAGATGCTGTTCCTCGGCGAACGGTACGACGCCGCAAGCCTCGGCGAACTCGGGGTGGCATGGCGCGTGGTGCCCGACGAGGACCTCATGGCGAACGCTCATGAAGTTGCGGCACGCCTCGCCCAGCTCCCACCCTTGGCGGTCGGAGCGATGAGACGAGTGCTCAATCGCACGGCCTCCTCCGACGTGGCGACTGCGCTCAGGCTCGAGACAGAAGCGACGGTTGCCGGCTTCCTCGATCCGGAAACGACGCGACTGCTCAAGGACTTCGGATAAGCGTCAGCGCGTTCGTTGCAGTGGAGTGGAATCGAAGCCGGGGCCAAGCAATCTGGTGGCCTCGGCGAGCCAGACTCGCTCGACCCGCGCCAAGGTGACTCCCTTGGCTCTCATAGCAAGCAGCGGGGCCATTCCATCGAGCAACGATGCCAGCACGAACATGGTTTCTTCTGCGTCGCCGGCAACGAACTCGCCCTGCTGCTGACCATCGCGGATCACTTTGCGCAGCATCGCCCGCCAACGCCGGTCCATTCGGTCGCGCTCGGCGGCCGCCGACGGGTCGCGCAATGCCAGCACGCACAACTCCATCCACAGGCCCCAGTCGTAGTGACGCAGCATTGCCTCGATCAGGATGCGCAACCGCAGCGATGCCGTCGCGGCGCGTTCGATGCGCACCGTGTAGCGATCGTGGAACTCCAACTCCCGGAGCGCAAGCGCTTCGGCCAGCAGGCCCTGCTTGCCGTCGAACCAGTACAGGATCGCAGCCGGGCTGGTGCCGGCGGCTTTGGCGATATCGACCACTCGTGCGTTGGCGTATCCGCGGTCCGACAGCACCGTTGCCGCGGCTGTCAGGATCTGCGCTTTGCGGACATGGTCGAGTCGGGGTCTGGGCATGCTGAATCCTGAGTGTATATTCAGCTTATGGGATTGGAGAGCGCACGAATCGACCACGAAGGTCGAATGCTGTATGCGCCGGCTCGTTGGCGGCCCGGCGATGTCGTGGCCGCGCCACTCGATTTCTACCGAGGCGAGGTACTCCCTGCATGGGTCGACTACAACCGGCACATGACCGAAGCGGCCTATCTGACCGCCTTCGGCTGGGCCAGCGATGCACTGTTCTCCTACATCGGCGACGACGACGCGTACCGCGCCGCCGGGCACAGCTTCTACACGGTCGAGACGCACATCGCCTATCTACGCGAGGCCGCCGAGGGCGCTCCACTGCGAATCACCACACGCGTGCTCGGCCTCGATCGCAAGCGATTGCACATCTACCAGGAGATGTTTCGCGGCGAAGATTCGAAGCTGCTGGCGACGACAGAACAGATGCTGGTGCACGTCGACATGAATGCCGCCAGGTCCGTCGCGATCCTGCCCGACGTACGTGACGCGCTCGACGCGACACTCGCCGCCCATTCCACCCTTCCCCCCGCCGCTCGCGCCGGCCATTTCTCGTTACCGAACACGGAGTAGAACCTTGGATTTCGCCCTCTCCGACGAGCATCAGATGATCGTCGACACCGTCCGCTCGTTCACCGAACGCGAGTTGTTCCCCCACGAGGACCAGGTCGAGAAGCTGGGCGAGGTGCCGCCGGAACTGGTACAGCAGATCAAGCGGCGGTCGATCGACGCAGGATTGTACGCCGCGAACATGCCGGCAGAACTCGGGGGCGGCGGCCTCGACAGTTTTGGAGTCACGTTGGTCGATCGCGAGTTCGGTGCAGCCTCGTACGCGCTGCACTACATCGTCGCCAGACCCTCGAACATCCTCCGGGCATGCGCCGGTGATCAGATCGACGAGTACCTCATCCCGACGATCACCGGCGAGCGCGTCGATTGCCTGGCGATGAGCGAACCCGACGCGGGTAGCGACGTTCGCGGAATGAAGTGCACTGCCGTGCGCGACGGCGACGACTACGTGATCAACGGCACCAAGCACTTCATCAGCCACGCCGATCTCGCCGACTACGTCATCTTGTTTGCTGCCAGTGGCCAGGAGCAGACCAGCCGAGGTCCGAAGAAGTTGATCACGGGCTTCCTGGTCGACTTCGACACCCCCGGCTGCGATGTCGTCGATGGCTACCGGTGCGTCTCCAATCGGGGATACCACAACATGATCATCAACTTCGACGACTGCCGTGTGCCGGTGTCGAAGGTGCTCGGCGAGGAGCATCACGGATTCGACGCCGCCAACGAGTGGCTCGGCTCGACCCGGCTGCAGGTCGCCGCGGTGTGCGTCGGCCGGGCTCGCCGCGCCCTGCGGATCGCCACAGAGTGGGCCGCAACCAGAGTGCAGTTCGGCCAGCAGATCGGCAAGTTCCAAGGTGTGTCCTTCAAACTGGCCGACATGTTGACGCGACTCGAGGCTGCAGAGTTGCTGACGCTGCGAGCGGCCTGGAAAGACGCACACGGAACCGCGACCGACAGCGACATGGCAATCGCCAAGGTGTTCGCCAGCGAGATGTGCCAGTTCGTGACCGACGAGGCGATTCAGATTCTCGGAGGAATGGGGTTGATGGACGAACTACCGCTCGAACGGATGTGGCGCGACACCCGCGTCGACCGCATCTGGGATGGAACGTCGGAGATCCAGCGACACATCATCTCCCGGGCGATGCTGCGCCCGTTCGGAGCCTGACCTGTGACCGACTTGCATCGCCTGCTCGCCCCGCGTTCGATCGCCGTCGTCGGCGGTGCGCCTGCCGAACGCGTTGTTCGCCAATGCCTGAAACTTGGCTTCCCCGGCGCGATCTGGCCGGTGCACCCAAAGCGCGGCGATCTCGCCGGTGTGCCCTGCATACCCACCCTCGACGCCCTCCCAGCCGTTCCCGACGCGGTGTTTCTCGGAGTCAATCGTCATGCCACCCTCGAGGCAATGTCGACACTGCGTTCCATCGGTGCCGGTGGCGCGGTGTGTTACGGATCGGGCTTTGCAGAATCGGGCGAAGCGGACCTGCAGAGCGATCTCCTCGACGCGGCCGGGGACATTCCGTTCCTCGGACCGAACTGCTATGGATACCTCAACACGTTCGATCATGTCGCGCTGTGGCCCGACGAACATGGCATGCAGGCGCACGATCGTGGCGTCGCCATC
>JANPBZ010000145.1:0-17344 GCA_031430695.1 Ilumatobacteraceae bacterium | reverse complement strand
GGTAGCCACTTTTGCCGCGTTCGCCAGTCTGCTGTGCGCCGAGCACCTACGCACCGACATGGCATACCCGCGGCTACCCGTGCGCGTCATCGCGCATCATGCCGGGATCTCGATGGGCTTCTACGGGACGTCGCACCACGCTGTGGAAGACATCGCCGTGACCCGATCCATCGCCGGGATGACCGTTGTGGCACCTTGCGATGCCGCCTCGCTTCGGGCTTGCGTTCGGGCGACACTCGATGAACCGGGCCCGGTGTACCTGCGCCTCGGACGCGGCAGCGAACCCGACGTGCACGAAGCCGATCTCGTGATCCGCCGGGGCCGCTTCATCGAAGTGCGCGAAGGAAGCGATGCCACCGTGATCGCCACCGGAATCGGCGTGCATGCGGCCCTCGGCGCCGCCACACGGTTGCTAGCCGAGGGTCTCACCATTCGAGTACTCGACGCCGTCTACCTGAAGCCGTTGGACGTCGGGGCGATCGAGGCGGCGGCACGAGAGACCGGGCGAATTCTGGTGGTCGAGGAACACAACGTCATCGGAGGCCTCGGGACTGCCGTCGCCGAGACTGTCGCCATGCTCGGGTTGTCGGTGAAGATCGCCAAGCTGGGCATCGATGACCAGTATGTACTCGTCGCCCCACCCACTCACTTGTATCGGCACTACGGCCTCACCGCCGACGGCGTGGTCGAACGTCTCCGGGGATTGCTCGAGCACGATGGAGGCTGACACGGACCCACGCGCCCGTCGATTTCAGAACCGCGTCGCCATCGTGACCGGGTCAGCGTCGGGAATCGGTGAAGCGACCGCCCGTCGCCTCGGGAATGAAGGAGCCTCGCTCGTGCTCGCGGATATCGAGGCCGAACGGCTCGATGAGGTGGTCGGCCAGCTGGCGGCAGTGGGAATTTCGGTCGTCTCCCGATGCATCGACGTCGCCGTCGCCCACGAGGTCGAGGACCTTGTCGAGTACGCCGTCAGATCCTTCGGGCGCCTCGACATTGTGATCAACAACGCCGGTATCAGCCTCTTCGGTCACGTCACCGAGATCACTCCGGAGCAATGGCACCGCGTGATGGCAGTTGATGTCGACTCGGTGTTCTATGGGTGTAGAGCAGCCATGCCACATCTGGTGACGACGAGAGGGTGCATCGTCAACACCTGCTCGATCTCGGGGCTCTTCGGTGACTACGGCTTGGTTGCGTACAACACCGCCAAGGGCGCCGTGGCCAACCTGACGCGCAGCCTCGCTATTGATCACGCCCACGACGGTGTCCGCGTCAACTCGGTTTGTCCTGGCGGAGTGGCCACGCCCATGTTGGCAGGCATGCTGAAGCGGTTCGGTGAGGAGTACGAACAGCTCGTTCCCATGGGCCGGCCTGCGCAGCCAGAGGAGATCGCTGCGGCCATCGCCTTCCTCGCCTCCGACGACGCCTCATACATCACCGGGCACAACCTCGTTGTTGATGGCGGCGTCACAGCCGCCACGGGTCAGCCGAACTTCAACCGCCTGATTCGGCAGGCGCGGGACGCTTCACGATGACCAGTGCCATGAATGTCGAAGCCTCGTCGAGGTCGCCGGTCCTTATTGGTGCCGCACTCGTCTCAGCCGCCCAGACGGTAAACGAAGCCATGCAGAAGGCCTCCGATCCGATCGACCTCATGGCACAAGCCGTACGGCGAGCGGCTGCGGACACCGGCAATCTTCGAGTCTTGAACGACGTTGACCTCATCGGAGTCGTCGGTGGCCTCTGGAGCTATCGCGACCCTGCGGCGCTTGTAGCCCAGCAGCTCGGCATCAACCCAGGTCGAACCTTGCTGACTGACTTCGGCGGCCAGGTTCCGGTTCAGCTCTGCGCCGACATCGCCGACAAGATCCAGCGGGGAGAAATCGATGTGGCTGTCCTGCTCGGTGGTGAATGCAACGCAACACGCCGCGCACTTACCCGGGGCGGCCAACGGCCAGCCAAGCGCGATGAACCCGCGAACAGCAAGGCTGAGTATTGGGGCAGCCCGCTAGTCATGGGTGATTTGAGCGCGGTGGATCGCGGAGGTGACCTCCCAATAAACACATACGCTGTGCTTGACAGTGCACTTCGCGTTGCATACGGCGAAACGCTCGATGAGGCAAGACAGCGGTCCGCTCGTATCTGTGCCACCTATTCGCACGCGGCCGCAACGAACCCTCATGCCGCTACTCAGCTGGCCATGTCCGCCGAGCAGGTCCGCGAACCAAGCCAGACGAACCGGATGGTGAGTTGGCCGTACACGAAGGCGATGTGCGCCAACAACACGGTCGACCATGCCGGTGCAATCATCATGTGTAGTGCTGCCGGAGCCGATCGACTCGACATCGCTCCCGTCAAGCGCGTCTATCCGCACCTGTTCAGTTTGGGAGCTGACACTGACACCCTCGCGGAACGGTTTGAGTTGGCGGATGCTCCGGGTCTGCGGGCGACCTGCGATTCGCTCGTGAATTCAATCGGTGGGATCGAACGGGTTGCGCACTTCGACCTCTATTGCTGCTTCCCGTCGATGGTGACATTGACCGCGAATGCTCTAGGCGTAGACCCGTACAGAACGCTGACTGTGACAGGTGGGCTTGGATTCGCTGGAGCACCGATCAACTTTGCGGCCGGCGAAGGGCTGATCGGAATGATCGCACGACTACGTTCCGACCCCGGAAGCCTCGGCGTCGTTCAAGCGAACGGAGGACACGCGTCGAAACACGCCTTCGGTGTCTTCTCGACAAGTCCATCGCCGGGAGCGCTCAAGATCACTTCGCACGTTCCGAACGGTCCGACGCGACCAGCTGCCGCCGCAGACGCGTCGGGTCCAGCAGTGGTTGACGGCGTAACGGTCGAGTACCACGGTCACGAACCGTTTCGCGCTGTCGCTCTGGTCCGTTTCGACAACGGGGCGCGGTGCTGGGCGAACTCCGATGACCAAGCATTGATGCGATCCGTCACGCTGACCGAATGGGTAGGCCGCGCCGTCACGGTCTCGAACGGTCGCTTCGCTCGCAGCTAGCGATCTCGCGAGCCCGTTGTGGTCGGCGCCGTCGTCAGCTGCGTCGTGCGATCGACTGCGGCTATCGAATCGTCCAGCCACCATCGATGACGACAGCCGAACCGTGCATGAACGAAGAATCATCGCTGGCAAGAAACAGCGCCAGGTTCGCGATCTCCTCGGGCTGAGCATGTCGCCCGGCGGGAACTGCACGGACGGCGTCCATGACTGCGGCATCGCCGGAGTCCAGAATTGCCTTGGTCATTCCTGTCTCCACGGCACCAGGACAGATGGCATTTGCGCGGACGCCTCGTGATCCATAGTCGAAACTGATCTGCCGGGTCAGTCCGATCACTCCATGCTTCGAGGCTGTGTAGGCAGCGCCGCCAGCGCCGGCGACAAGCCCTGCAATGGAGGCTGTGTTGATAATCACACCACTGCCTTGCTGGATCATTTGCGGGAGTACGGAGCGCGCCATGAGATACATGCCCTTGAGGTTTACGTTGATGATCCGATCCCAGAGTTCTTCGCTCGTATCGAGGACCGGTGCGTAGTCGTCGAGCACACCGGCGTTGCTGCACAAAATGGAGATCGGGCCGAGCGATTGGCTGGCCAGAGCGACGGTCGCTGCTACCGGACTAGCGCTCGACACATCACACTGCAGGGCCATCGCCTGCCCTCCCAACGAGACCACGGTCTCGGCCGTGGTCCGGGCAGTGAGTTCGTCGACGTCGACGACGGCAACATGGGCGCCGTTCGCAGCGAACGCCAACGCCATTGCGCGGCCCATTCCCGAACCGCCACCTGTGATGAGCGCGACTCGGCCATTGAGTTTCACCAGTCGTCTCCTCGTGTGGGTCTTGTGATCGTCAGCTGTATGAGAAGTCGGGGGTGAAATCGAAATGCTGGAGTTCGGTCCGGGTCGCGTACTGCTTGATCGCCTCTCCGTCGTGGCCGGGGAAGATCAACGCTTCGTGTTCCTTAGCGATGCTGCGGACCTTCTCCACCGAGTCACGCCACTGTTGCGGGTCCCACACGGTTTGCGAACCAATCAGCGGCGGCCCGTAACTCTCGTGCCGATACAGGGCGTCGGACGTCAGCACCGCGGTGCCCGAATGGGCCAGCTCGATGACCATGCCCAGGAGTCCAGGGGTGTGACCGGGGAGATGCACCAGCTTGACCCCGGGCAGCAGTTCGAACTCGCTGTCTGTGATCGTCGTCAGTGAGACGTGATCGAGGAACGCCGTATCGGCCTTGTTAAAGAAGTTGAGGGCGTCCTCGGGCATGTCGCGCACATGCTGGTACTCGGCTTCGTGTACAACAACTTCGACGCCGGCGTCTTTGAAGATTCGTGCTCCGCCGGAGTGATCGGTATGCAGGTGGCCGAGCACGACGTAGCGGAAGTCCTCTGGTCCTAGGCCGATCTGGTTCAACCGAGCGGCGAGGCGATGCTCCGGGAGCACGGTGGAGATGTCGGCGCCCTCTTGCCATTCGGGGAGCCACTCGTCGAGTGCGTGCTCTGACAGTCCAGTCTCGAACAGGACCCGCCCCTCCGGATGCTCGATGATGTACGCCAGTGCCGGGCATGCATACGGCATGCCGTAGTACTCCGGTGCGTCCAACAGCGCTGACATGTCGAGACCGAAGTTGCCGAGGTTGAGACCCCGAAGAGTGGTTTCCATGGTGTGACCCCTCCCCACCCCAGTCGAGGTGCGCTGCGAACATAAACTTGCAGAAAGAGCGCCAATGTGGCCGCTGATCGCAACAATGCGGTGCGCTGATTGCACCGAGATGTGCCAATGTGAGACTGCGCCACTCAAGGAATCGATGCACCGTACGGCCGGGATCCGGGCGACTCCCGAACAGTGTCGCAATTTGACACACCGAGTACGATCCCGTTGCGAGAATGATACGAATCCGGGTCACGTTCCGTCGGAATCCGGGTAGTTGTCATCGAGGGGGAAGGAGACAGAGGTCTCCATGATCGTCAACGCGAAGCAAGTGCACCTTGCTCGCACCGAACTGTTCGAGACCGGCGCGGTCAGCGAGCCGCTCAGTCGAGCGGTACGCCCTGAAATCCTTGCGTCCTGGCGACGCTCCTCTGCGTTCGGTGCCCAGCCGAACGTCAAGTCGCTGCCGTACCAGGAGGATCTCGCATCCGCCGGACGGTTGTTCGAGGCCGCCGAACCGGTGCTCCGCTCCCTCGCAGCAAGCCTCGCAGGCCTGCATGCGGGAGTGCTGCTGGCCGACCGGGATGCCAACATCGTGCAACGATGGGTTGCCGACGCTTCTATCCTGCCTTCCCTGGACCGGATCTGCTCCGACGCCGGCTTTGGTGCTCCCGAGGACCGAGTCGGCACCAACGGAATTGGCACGGTTGCCGAACTCGGGCGCGCGCAGTTGATCGTTGGTCCAGAGCACTTCGCTGACGCCCTGATCCCGTTCGCATGCGTCGGTGCGCCCATCCATAGCCCCACCACACGCCGACTGGAAGGCATTATCACCTTGTCCTGCAAGGCGGAAGTAGCCAATGCGCTGCTGACTCCGCTGATGATCAGCACAGCGGCCGACATCGAGAACCGGTTGCTGATGTCGTCGACGCTCGACGAGCGAAGAGTACTCGACGCCTACCTGGCGGCGAAGCACCAGCACCGTCTCGTTGCCGCCGTCGGTAAGGATCTGTTGATCGCTGGCGCGAAGGCGACTCGACTCCTCGACCAGCTCGTAGATCGCGACATTCTCTGGGATGTCGTCTCCCAGGTAGGCGTGTCCTCTGGGCCGACCCGACGGGTGGTGCCGACGCGCGCCGGTGACGAGGTCAGCCTGGTGTGCATTGCCATCCACGACAGTGGTCGGCTTATCGGCGCGCTCGTCGACTTGGAGAGTGCGGTTGAGAAACCGACCGTACACACTCGTCGGCGTGCCGAGCCGATCACCCGCCGGTTCCAGCTGCCGGGCGAGAACCCGAAGTGGATCGGTGCACTGGATGCGGCGGCCCGATTTGCCGACGAACACGTTCCGGTCGTACTCGTCGGTGCTTCAGGTGTTGGCAAGTGGAGCATTGTGCGCGAAATGACTGGTCAGGACTTCGAGGCCGAAACAACACTGACGATCGACTGCTCGCACATCGACGAGGTCAAGCCGTTGGCAGGTCAAGTTCTGACCGCACAGACACCGAACCTGGTGCTGCTGCAGCACCTGGACGCGATTTCCGATCACACGCTTCGCGAGCTGGGTGCGTTCATCGATGACCTCCGCGCAGCAGACACGCCCTGGATCGTGGCAACGTTGTGCTGCGAGGACGGCGTGATCTCCCCGGAACAGCGGCGGTTGATCGAGCGGTTCGATGGCATCGTGTTGCCGATCCCAGATCTGCACGATCGCCCCGACGACATCGCCGCGATCGTTCGTTACCTACTTGCGCGGCATCCGAGAGGGCGCATGGTGCACATCTCGGCCGACGCCATCAGCGAACTGAGCCGGGCGAGCTGGCCGGGCAACATTCGTCAGCTCGACGACGTCATCCGCTTCGTAGCTGCTTCCCGCGTCGGAGAGATATCCGTCGCGGATCTGCCAGTCGAAGTCCGCTCCCGGTCGCTGCGTCGGTCGTTGTCGACGATCGATCAGCTGGAGTGCGAGGCAATCATGAAGGCGCTGAATCAGGCCGACGGCAACAAGGTTGTGGCAGCCCGAACGATCGGGTTGTCGCGTTCGACGATCTACCGCAAGATCCGCGCCTACGGGCTTGACCGCGACGCAGCGTTCTTCTAGGCCTTCGACCGCAGCAGAGCGGTCACCGCGACCACGTCACGCTCGATCTGCGCCGCCAGTTCGTCGGGCCCGGAGAACTGCAGTTCGTCGCGCAGCCGGCGCACGAACCGGAGGGACAGTTCGGTGTCTTGAAGGTCGCCCTCGAATTCGATCAGATGGCCTTCGACGACGACGCGATCGGAGAAACCGAACGTGGGACGAGTGCCGACGTTCACCGCAGCTCCAACCCAGCGACGGCCGATCAATGTCCGTGCCGCGTAGACGCCACTCCCGGGCAGGACGATGTCGGGTGCCGGTACCACCTGTTCGGTCTGAAACCCTGTCGGTGGCGGGTCGAAGTCACGAGCAGCGATCTCGCCGGCGAGTTCGTGCGGTCGGCCGAGCATCTCCCCGGCTGTGCGGATGTCGCCGCTGCGGACAAGGTCGATGATGCTCGCTGTGTTGATCGGTCCGAGCGCTGGATCTGGCGCCGTTGCGCCGTCACGGACGATGGCGCCGATCCAGTGCAGATACTCCGTGAGCGCATCACGCGGTTGCGACGGCCAAGATTCCCGGTCAATGAACACTGCAATCGGACGCATACGCTCCAGCGCAGCCCCGACCGCGTCCTGTACGTCGACGGGACGGGGTAGCGGGACGACGAACGCCGATGACACACCGCAGCTGAGCAGGAGTTCGCAGCGACGGTTGACGTTCATGATCCGTGGAACACCCTCGCCGCCGTCGGCCACTATTGCCACCACGGCAGCACGGAGGGGTCTGGAAAGCTTCAGGGCATCGGCGACGAGTGCAGCATGGTCGCGGTGTACTCCATCGAACTCGCCGAGCACAACCACCGTGTCGGTCGTAGGTGATACGACATGATCGGTGGGGCACTTGGACAACGCGGTGCCGCCGAGGACTACGTCGAGCGGAGTGCTCGACGCAGAACCTTTCCGGATGCGGTGCGCGGAAGCTCGTCGACGATGTCGAGGAGCCGTGGGTACTTGTACGCCGCGAGTCGCTCTCGGCTATAGCGGATGAGGTCGTCGGAGGAGACCGTCGAGCCGGCGAGGAGCACGACGAATGCTTTGACGGTCTCGCCGCGGTAGGCGTCAGGGACGCCAACGACGGCCGCCTCGACGACATCTGGATGGCTGACCAGCGCGTCCTCGACCTCCCGAGGCCACACCTTGAAGCCGGAGGCGTTGATCTGGTCCTTCAGGCGGTCGACGATGTAGAACCAGCCTTCGTCGTCCTGCACCGCGACGTCACCGGTGTAGAGCCACCCGTTGCGGATGGCGTTGGCTGTCTCGGCTTCGCGGCGCCAATAGCCTGGTACGACCTGCGGCCCGCGCATGGCCAGCTCGCCCGGTTCCCCCGGCAGGGCGGTCGTCCCGTCGTCGCGGACGATTTTGACCTCGGTGTTGCACACCGGCACGCCAGCGGCCAAGGCGCCCGTGGACGGATCGACCGGCGCACGCGAGCCGCGCGGCACGGCCAGACACGGTCCTGTCGCCTCGGTGAGCCCGTAGATGTTGTGGATGTAGGGCCCGAAGGTCCGTTCGAAGTCGGCAACAGTCGTCGGTGCGATGGGCGCCCCGCCGCTGTAGACGGTCGTCAGCGATGTGAGGTCGCGATGCTTGACGACGGGGTCGGTCATCAAGGCGATGAACGCGGTGATTGCCCCGATTGTGAATGTCGGTCGGTACTGCTCGATGAGATCGGCAACAAGGTTCACGTCGAACCGGTAGCCGAGCACCAGTGCTGCGCCGGTCGTGATTGCTGGACCCATGTGTGCGACGAGCCCGGTGATGTGGAACAGCGGGGCGATGGCAAGGATCACATCGGTGTCGTCGAGATCGATCCAGTACTCGTAAAATCTGCACGCAAACACCACGTTGGCGTGGGTGTTGATTGCACCTTTGGGTGGGCCGGTCGTACCCGATGTGTATGTCAGCACCGCGGGCTGCTCGGCAATCACGGTGGGAAGCGGTCCCGCGTCGTCGGCGTTGAGTAGCTGCTGCCAGGTGACGGCACCGGGTACGTCGACCGATTCTGGCAAATCGAGGGCACTGGGCCACGAGGCTGCATACCGCTCGGCCGTGGTGGTGATCATCACGAGATCGGTGAACTGCTCTCGAGCGGCCCGAGTCATGACACGCTCAAGCAGCGTGTCGAGGCCGATCACGGCCGCAGCACCCGAATCGTCGAGGATGAAACGAACATCGGTTGGCGTCAGCATCGGGTTGATCGGCACCGACGCGGCGCCCACCTTCCAGATGGCTGCGAGAGCCAGCATGTATTGCGGTACGTTCTGCATGAGAAGCCCGACGCGGTCCCCAGCGGTCACGCCCTGCGCTATCAATCCTTGTGCCAGGTCGTCGCTGATCTCGTCAAACTCGTGCCAGCTCAGTGTGCACCCGAAGTAGTGGATAGCTGGGGCGTCGGGCCGGTTCCTGACCGTGCCAGCCAGCAGGTCGAGCATGGTCTCGTGGGTGACGGGCAGATCGTTCATGGTGATCCAACGGTGTCGGCAGCGTGGCCGTCGCCGGTGGCGATCTCGGTGAGCCGGCGGTAGTCGAGTTTGCCGTTCGGACCGCGTTCCAGCGATGGAACCAGCACGACCTGCTTGGGCACTTTGTAACCGGCGAGTCGTAAGCGCAGGTGGTCGACGATCTGTGGTCCCGTCATGGTGGCGTCGCGCTCGAGTTGGGCGACAGCGACGACGCGTTGGCCCCATCGTTGGTCGGGGATCCCGACCACGCAGCAGTCGACTACCTCGGGGATGTCGCGGATCTCGGACTCCACTTCTTCGGGGAACACCTTCTCGCCGCCGGTGTTGATCGTTGCCGAACCGCGGCCGAGGAAGATGATCGTGCCATCGTGCTCCACTGTTGCCATGTCGCCGGCGATCGAATAGCGCTGTCCGTTGATGATCGGGAAGGTCGCGGAAGTCTTGGTCTCGTCCTTGTAGTAGCCGAGCGGCAGACGGCCGGTCACTCCGAGAAACCCTGGTTGGCCGCTTCCCGCCGCGATCGGCTGGCCCTCGGCCGAGAAGACGCCGACCCGTTCCGAGACTGTGAATCGTGTCGCTGTGACCTCGCCATGGGTGACCGTCGATCGGCTGATCATTCCTTCGGTTGCACCAAGAGAGTCGACGATGCGGAGGGTCGGCAGCCTGTCGAGTAACGCAGTCTTCATCTCGGTGCTGAAGACCGTGCCCGATGAGCTGATCACCTTGAGGCACGTGACGTCGACCGTGCCATCGAGGGCATCCAGTGCCTCGAGCAGCGGCCGGGCGAAGACATCGCCGACGATAGTCAGAACTGCGACGCGTTCGGTGGCGATCTCGGTCCAGACGCGCGTCGTGTCGAGGCCGAGCGCATCGATCAGCACGACACAGCCACCGCCGGAGAGCGTCGCCAGGGCGGCGTACAACCCGGTGCCATGCATCAGCGGTGGACCGGGGAGTGTGGTGCCGGCTCGCTTGCCATCGGCCATCGCTTGACGGGGGTCCGCGGGTTCGGTACCGGGTCGTGACAGCATCCACTGCGAAACGTAAAGGTCGTCGTTGCGCCACATCACCGCCTTCGGCATGCCCGTCGTGCCACCAGTGCACACGAAGATCAGATCATCACCTTCGGGGACATGGACCAGCGTGTCGTCGCCGGGCTGCCCTTCGGCGAGAAGCGCACCGAAGTGCAAGAGGTCCGTTGCCGGATCGGAACCGTCGTGGTCGACGACGACCGTCAGCAGATCGTGGTCGACCGAGGGCAGGGCTTGTTGCAGCGGGCCCAGAAAGATGTCGTGGACGAACACGGCGTCGGCTTCGACGTAGTTCAAGAGGTACGCCAGCTCGGTGTCTTTGTAGCGGTAGTTGACGTTCACCGGCACTGCGCCGACCTTGAGCGCGGCATAGAAGATTTCTAAGTATTCGGGTGCGTTCAACAGGTCGATGGCCACTTTGGAGTTGGCCGTGATTCCGCGCCGCTGCAGAGCCAACGCCAGTTGGTCGGTGCGAGCGTCGAATTCGGCGTACGTGATACGCCGACCAGAGCAGCAGATCGCTGGGCGCTCGGGCACCATTGAGGCGACGGTGCGGAGGACGGCAGCGTAGTTCCAGTTCGACGGCCCGGCCAGGAGCGCGCCCTCGGATGCGGAGCGTTTCGGATTCGGTGTCGCCATCGGTTTTCCTCGCTCACGGTCGCCTGGGTGGTCCATTCAGCGTGCACCCAGTGCTGGATGCCGCGATGTGCCAAGTTGGGGCAGATCGGCTCCCGCAGGTTCCGCGAGGCTGGTGGGATGCCCAGAGCTGCAGTTCTTCGTGAGATCGGTGAACCGTTGGAGGTGATCGAACTCGACCTGGACGCGCCGAGAGCCGGCGAGGTCGAGGTCGCCATCGCTGCGTCCGGGATCTGTCACAGCGATCTGTCCGTTCAGCGCGGGGTCGTAGGAATCCCGCGCCCTGTGGTGTTGGGGCATGAGGGTGCCGGCATCGTCACTCGTGTCGGCCCCGACGTCACATCGGTCGTCGAGGGCGACCACGTGGTGCTGTCGTGGGTGCCGTCGTGCGGGCACTGCCGCTGGTGCCTTCGCGACGAGGCGTATCTGTGCGCCTCGGGCCAGCAGGCTGCTGACGCCGGTCGCATGCTCGATGGAACGACGCGGCTTCGGCACGGCGACACCCACGTGCACCAGATGTCCGCTTTAGGGACGTTTGCCGAGCGGGTGGTCGTGCCGGTGCAGTCAGCGGTGCGCATTTCCGCCGACGTTCCGTTTGAGCTGGCCGCGCTGGTTGGCTGCGGGGTGTTGACGGGCATCGGGGCGGCAATCCGCACGGCCTCGATCAGAGCGGGCGATGTGATCGCGGTGTTCGGATGCGGTGGTGTCGGGTTGAACGTTCTGCAGGGGGCCAGGTTGGCGAAGGCGGAGCGGATCATTGCTGTCGATCTGAGTCCCGCGAAGCTGGAGCTGGCAGTCCGTTTCGGCGCGACTGACACAGTTCATTCCGGCCAGGTCGATCCGGTCGAAGCGTTGCGGGAGCTGACTGGCGGCGTGGGCGTCGACGTCAGCTTCGAGGTGATCGGGCTGCAGGCAACTATCCAGCAAGCGTTGCGTTCTGCTCGTCGCGGTGGTCAGACGGTCCTGGTCGGGATGCCCGACCGCGACGCGACCTTGCCGATGCGCGCATTGGCCACTGTGTACGGCGCCCGCACGATTCGTGGTTGTTGGTATGGGTCGTCGCTACCCCAGGTGGACGTACCGCACATTCTTGACCTGCACGATCGTGGCGAAATCGAACTCCGAGCGCTGATCAGCGGTGAGATCGGCCTCGACGACATCAACCGTGGCCTCGACGATCTCGCTTCCGGAACGGCAACCCGCTCGGTGATCCGCTTCGACACATAGAGGAATCGCGTCGAGGGACGCCTGTGCCGTGTTGTCAGCCGAACGTGAACTCGCGGTATCCCCCGTCCTTCATGCTCCTCATCTCGACCGCGTAGTTCGCCATGCCACCCATGTAGAACATTGAGGCGCGCGGCTTCCCGGGAACGTTGGTGCCGTTGATCCAGCTGTCGGTCACGGCGAAAAGAGTGCCGGCCATCTGCTCTTGGCACATAGCCACCCACGCGTCTTGCGCAGACCGGTCCGTGTCGACGACACCCCCGCGCTCCTCGGCGGCTCGGATCAAGTCGGTGAACCAGTTGATCTGCCATTCGTGGACGAGGGGTTGGCTGGTGAAGGGCCCGAACGGTCCGAAGATCATGAAGAGGTTCGGGAAGCCGGCGATTGTCATGCCACAGAACGCGTGCGGTCCGTCCTCCCACTTCTCCTGTAGCTTGGCTCCGTCGCGTCCCACCGTTTCGTTCTTGAGGTAGTTGCCGGTGACCGCGTCGAACCCGGTGGCGAGAATCAGAACGTCGAGCTCATATTCACCGCCCGTGGTCACGATGCCGCTTTCGTTGTAGCCCGTGATTGGCGCGGACTTCACATCGACGAGCGTGACGTTGTCGCGGTTGTACGTTTCGTAGTAGCCGTCCGTGGCGAGCGGCCGCTTCGCGTAGTAGTCGGTGGGCGTCAGCAGGTCGGCCGTCTTCGGATCGTTGACGATGGTGTGGATCTTGTCGCGAATGAACGCCGTCGCCGTGTCATTGGCCTCGGCCGACGCGACGAGGTCGGAGAACGTTCCGAGCATGAACTCGAAGCCGTTGCCTTTCTGCCAAGCAGCCTCGTAGACGCGCTGACGCTCCTCGTCCGAGACGCTCAACGCGGGGGTCGTGCTCTCCACGAAACCGAAGACGGTCCCGGTGTCGAGCTGGGCGCGCACGTAGTCGTCGGGGTCCCTCATGATCCGCTCGCGGGTTTCGGCGGGGAACGGCCCAACTCCGAGCGGGACGCACCACTGCGGCGTGCGCTGGAACACGTACAGGTGGTCGACCCGGTCAGCCAACGCAGTGATGATCTGGATCCCGGTCGAGCCGGTGCCGATGATCCCCACTCGTTTGCCGGCGAGGTCGGGCTCGCGATGGGGCCATTTCGAGGCGAGGTAGATCTCGCCACGGAACTTCTCGCGACCGGGGAACTGCGGGACATACGAGGACGACAGCAGGCCGACACCCTCGATCACGTAGCGAGCCGACACCTGCTCGCCGCCTGCGGTGGTCAGCGTCCACCGCGCCGTGTTCTCGTCCCACTCCGCCTTGGTGATTCTGGTCTCGAAGGTGATCGACCGCTTCAGATCGTGCTTGTCGGCGACCGCGTTGAGGTATTCGAGAACGGCGGGCTGCAGCGCGTACCGCTCTGGCCACTCCCAGTTGACGAACATCTCCTTGTCGAAGGAGTATGCGTAGACGGTCGACTCGGTATCGACGCGGCAGCCCGGATACCTGTTCCAGTACCAGGTTCCGCCCACGCCTGCTGCGTCGTCGAAGCCCCGGACGTTCATGCCCATTTGATCCCGTACGCGTTGCAGCGCATAAAGCCCGCCCACCCCCGCGCCGATGATCGCGACGTCCAGTTCCAAGCCGTCCAGTCGGCTCGTGGTTGTGTCATTCACGACGATTACTCCCTTGTGTTGTGGTTCCGCTGTCGGCGATCCCCGACCCGACGCCACGGGGCGATCCGGTCGGCGTGTGGTCATCTTGAGCCTGTATCAGACCGGGAGGCTGTGCCATTCCGACACGCCCCGCTGAGTTCGGATTGGACGTTCAGCGGATCGGCCGGCGCACTCGATGAATCAGCTGCTGGTTGGCAAGTCAACGCCCTAGGGGGCCATGTGCAGGATTCGGTCCGGGCGAATCCTCAACAGCACGCGTGGCTCGGTTGCGCTGTGGAACTGGTACTGGTCGAGCCCAAGGTACTTGTGCGCGAGGAAGTCGATGTGCTGCTCAGCGCCGTCGATCGTCCGCTCGATCATCTTGCCTTCGATCGACGCGAACTCGTACGGGTTGGCAAGGTTGACCACCGTGCACGTCACGGTCGGATCTCGTGCAAGATCGCGTACCCAGACCCGGCCCTCGACCGAGTTCACCAGGACGTGATCGCCGTCGGTGTCCACCCACACCGCGCGCGAGTGGATGACGCCGTTCGAACCGAGCGTGTTGACCACGCACACGTTCTGAGCGCGCAGCAGGGCAAGGATCGGCTCGTCCAGCGCGGCCGGGCGCCGCACCGTCAGCGGACCGATTGTCTTCGCAGCTTTCATGGTTGCTCCTCTTCGTTCAGTTGCCGAGCAGGCGATTGCGGGTTGCGACCAGTTCGTCGAGGGCCACCAGTACCTTGTCGCGACCGGCAGTCGGCAAGACGACCGACACCTCGTCAACTCCCCATTCGATGAATTGGTTCAATGTCACGAGATCGGGTGGAGCGGCGGCGATCCCCACGCCGACATCGTTCGACCTCCGACCGGCGTCGTCGACCATCTGACGGAACGTTCGGATGTGATCGCCGAGATCGGACGACGACGGGGTTGGGAGCCAACCGTTGGCCCATCGGGCTGCTTCGCGCATCGTCGTCATACCGTTCCCGCCAAGCCACACGCGCGGTGCTCCGTGGGCTGGTTTCGGCCAGGCCCAGCTCGGTTGCAACTCGGAGTGGGCGCCCCGGTATTCGGCGACGTCATCGCGCCACAGGGCGCTCATCAGTTCGACCTTCTCGCGGACCACACCGTGTCTGCGGGAGAAGTCCTGACCATGGTCGCTGAACTCGTCCTCGTTCCAGCCGTAGCCGACTCCGAACTCGAATCGGCCAGCTGACACGTGATCCAAGGTGGCGATCTCCTTGGCGGTGACGATCGGATCGCGGAGAGCCAAGAGGCAGACGCCCGTCCCCACACGGAGTCTGGTCGTCACCGACGCGGCTACCGTCAAGGCGACGAACGGGTCCAGAAGACGCAGGTACATCGGTGCCAGTTCGCCGCCACCGTATGCCGGCGGGACGGGCGTCTGCCTCTTGGTCGGGATGTGCGGATGCTCGGGGATCCACATCCCCGCGAAATCGCGGTCCTCGAGCGCTATCGCCAACTCGGCGGGCCCGATCGTCTCGTCGGTGAGGAACATGAAGGCGCTCATTCGCATGGTTCGATCCCGACCTCCTCAGGCCCCTTCAGGCTTTGCGGTACGCCGTGCGGTGCGAGGCGAACGGCGTGTGGAGTAGGCCATCAGAGCGCCGAGGGTCAGGAATCCAGTGAACAGGAAGCCCATTGCGTCGGAGATACCGAGGATCTGCGGCAATGTCTGTGTCAGCGCCAAAACGATGGCTCCTATTAGGCACCCGAGGAAGCTGCCTCGACCTCCGAGGAGGCTGGCCCCACCGAGGACGGGAGCCGCGATGGCCAGGAGCGTGTAGTTGCCACCCACGGTCGCGTCGCCGATGCTGACCTGGGCGGCAACGGTGATGCCTGCGATCGCAGCGAGCATCCCGCAAGCCAGGTATGACGCAACCCGCAGGCGCCGCGTCGGAAGCCCCAACCGCTGGGAGCTGACCGGGTTGAGACCGACGGCGCGCACCATTAACCCGGTGCCGCTGCGCCACAGGATGACGTCGCCGAGCACCACAGCAACGAAAACGACGATCAGCGGCCACGGAAGGAACCCGGGGCCATCTTTGAAGATGCGTCCGAGCTTGTCACTGATGAGACCGCCCGCCGTGGGTCGAAGCATCAAAGCCAGACCTGACGAAGCACCGAGAGTCGCGATCGTCGCGATTACGGGGGAGACCTTGGCGCCTTCGATCAGTAGTGCGTTGGTCAGTCCAACCGCGAGGCCGACTCCCAGGGCGACGAGCAGGGCGATCAGCAACACCGTCGCCAGGCCTCCAGATCCGGACGTGAACGACAACGTCACGACCGTCAAGGCCATAGTGCCTGCGACGGCGATGTCGAGACCGCCCATCACCAATACGCAGAACTCGGCGATCGCTGCTATCGCCATCGGAAGTGCAAGCAGAGCGATGTTGTTGAGGCTTGGGGTCGTCAGGAACGTGTCGTTCTTGAACCGGGCGTAGGCGCCGATCAACAACAATCCGGCCACGAGCACTGTCATGCGCGGGAAGTCGTTGACCGAGCGGAGGTGAGCTGGAGGTCTTTCGGTCGGGACGGCAACCGCTGCGACAAGTCCCGAGGCGGGATCGGAGGGTTCCACGAGATGAGTTGCACCGACAAAGGAACCGACGATCGATTCCTCCGTGGCTGTCTTGCCGTCGAATTCCTCGACGATCTGGCCGCGCGACAGCACGACGATTCGATCAGCGAAGCCGGCCAGCTCCGATGCGTCGGACGAGTACAGCACGACAGCCAGGCCGTTGTCGGCCGCAGATCGCAGGAAGCGGTAGATGTCCATTCGCGAACGTACGTCGACACCCTGCGTCGGCTCCTCGATGAGCAGTACTTTCGGGTTCGTTGCCAGGACACGACTCATGGCGACCTTCTGTTGGTTGCCGCCGGACAGCGCTGTGATCTGGTGCTCTGCATCACCAACTCGCACGCCATATCGATCGATCTCGGCGGTTGCATGGCGAACTTCGCTCGACCGCCGCAAGACGCCCCGGTTGGCAAGTCTTGACAGCACGCCAACCGTGAGGTTTTCACGCACGCTCAGTGCCGTCAGCAACGATCCGTTGGCTCGATCACCGCTGAGGTAGATGGCACCGGCATCGACCGCGTCGCGATACGACGTGATCGCTCGACCGTCGATCATCACGGTTCCGCCGCAATCGTCGATGCGGGCGACGGCCCGCAACAGGTCGATCTGGCCATTCCCGTCGGCACCGGCGACGCCGAGGATCTCGCCGCGCTTGACGGTTAGGTTCAACGGTCCGAGCTGGGCACCGGTCAGGTCGCTGGCCGACACGGCAACGGCAGCGTCAACGGCGATCTCGTGGCGTTGAGGGAACTCGACGTCGACGCTCGTCCCGGCCATGAGCTCGACCAGACCGTGCTGGTCGATATCGGAAGCCGAGAAGGTGCCCTGCCAGGTGCCATCGCGTAGAACGGTGATGCGGTGGGCGACCCGGAACACCTCGGACAGGCGATGTGTGACAAACAGGACCGCCGCGCCGGCGTTGGCGGCATCGTTCACCAGCCGTAGC
>JANPBZ010000144.1:0-43312 GCA_031430695.1 Ilumatobacteraceae bacterium | reverse complement strand
CCATTCTTCAGCGACAGCCCGAAATGCCCCGAACGACACGTCCGAGTCCGACATCCATCCCGGCCACATCAACGAGCTACCGACCTCCGATTCGCCCTTCTTCAGGTCGCAGGGACGCTCGACGACGCCACGCATGTACTCGAGCATCGAGTAACGCCGAACAAGCCCGGGAAATGTGACTGCTGCGTCGTTGTCGACCACCGCCTCGATGCCCTCGTTCAACGTGTCCTCGAGCAGCAGGAGAAAATGGCCCTTCTCCAGGTGATACGGCATTTGGCCCACGGTGGGCTCCTCTCGGTGACGGTCGTGATCTAAGAGTCGCAAACCGGTGCTCGTGATACTGCTACGTCACAACTTGTTGCGCCAGCTCAAAGACCTCAATTGGTTTCGGTAGGCCCTTCAACGAATGCAGCCCGAGCGAGCGGCCGATGTGGACGTCGAGGCCGTGATCGATGACCGACTGGGACACATGCGTTTCGCCAGTGGTCGCCGTGGCCATCACGCGCGCGGCCTCAGCAACGGCGAGACCCGACGCGTCTCCTCCCAGATCGAACACTGACCCGCTGGCCAAGCCGACGCGTACGGCGACGGCTCCACCGGCAACCACCAGTGCCGCGTGTTCGATGGCCTGATGAAGAGCGCTAGCGGCATCGACCGCATCGCGGGGACTCTCGAACCACGAGGAGAATCCGTCGCCCGTCGATGTCATGATCGAGCCGCGGTACCGTCCCACGACGGATCGGACAATCCGATGATGTTCACCGAGAATGACCGCCCATGCGGCATTGCCGGCACTTGCCATCAACCTCGTCGAGTCGACGATGTCGGTGAACATCACTGTGCGAACCCTTCCCGAGGGCATTCCGATCCGACCTGCCACCGAGGTCAGCCGCTCGCGGTGCAGTCGAGCCAGCAGCGGCGCGCCGAGACCATCGAGCATCTCCAGCGCCGCTCGCGATTCATCGAGCTCGGTCTGACCGCCACCGCCGGTCATGAATGCGTGCCTCGCTCGCTGCACGCGCAGCAGCGCCTGCTCCAGTATCGAACCGGCCTGCGTCGCCGACTGTTCAGCGCGCTGTATCCACGCTTCCGCCGAGCCGTCGCCGAGCTCGATCGCGCCTGCGGCCATCAACAACGAAATGCCGAGCGGCCAGTCAAAGCTGGCCCGTACCCCGCGCTCGTGCACCGGCTCGAATGAGGCGAACAATGCGTCGACCACTTCCAGCTCGCCGGCCAGGATCGCCGCATCGAACTGGGCGAGATGAAACCCAATGTTGCGCGCTCCGAGTCCTCGTCGCGGAGGCATCCAACGCGGACGGAGCTCCTCGAGTGCCCCGTCGACACCACGCAGGAGAGCGGTCGCCACGAACTCGGCGAACGGGATGAACATCTGGTGCTGCCGGGCGAGGCCAACCATCGACGCGACACCGGGTTCGTCGCCGCGCGCGGCCCTTCGCCACATCGCTGTTGGCAGCGACACGGCCAACGGATCGCCTGAATCGGCACGTCGGGCGCTGAGGATGGTCGATTCGGTGTCGTTGTCGGCGTCGGCAAACCTGCCGAGCCTCGTGTTGGCGACCGCGCGAACGGCCAGGCCCGCTCCGTGCTCGGCCCAATTGGAGATTCGTGCCGAGCGATCGATCGAGGTGGTTGCGTTGCCGACGGACTCCATCGGGTGACCCGCGGACAACTCGACGAGGGCGCGACGAGCCAAACTGCCGCCGAACCACCACGGATCGGCCTGGGCCAGCGAGGCCCGGTCGGCAGTGGTGAATGCCTGCCTTGCGCCGTCCAGATCCAGCGTCGCCAAGCGATGCAGCCCACCCGCAAATTGCACCATGTTGTCGGTCAGCGGATCATCGAGATCCTGGGCAAGCGACACGGCCGTGTCGATGAAATGCTGCCGACGATCGTGCTGCGGAGTCGCGAACGAAACCTCGGCGAGGATGGCTGCCGCCCGAGCCCGCCAGACACGATCGATCCCCACATCGTCGACAAGGGCCCCGACCATTGTGTCGAGTTCTGCGTGCCGGCGCGGACCACCTCTGGTGAAGTCGGTGCGAAGCGCCAACAGCAGACACTCGGCGCGGGAGCCGTGGTTCGTGGCCACCACGTGGTCGTCGGACGTGTCGCTCGCGCACTGCGCATACGCATCGGCGGCATCGATCAACCGAACAGTCGCCTCATCACGGTCGAGTTCGTTGAATCGAGCCTTGCCAAGGCGCTCCAGCCAGCCGGCCCGGTCGTGCGGATCGGCGGCCGTCTCGATCAGGTAGGAGGCGAGGTCGCCGGCGGCAGACCATGAGCCGCGCTCGATCGCCTCGTCGAACGCAGCATGCACGAGATCACGGTGATGAGCCGTGCCCGATCGCTGCGCAGTCGCCGACAAGCGAACGAGAGTGCCAGCGGCCGTCGGCACATTCGCGGCAGCTTCGAGCTGATCGAGCACAGCAGCAGCGACGTCGCGCACCACATCGGGCGGAGCCAGATCCAACGCCGTCGTGCGCAGGAGCGGGTGAGTGAAACTGACGCCGCCCGTGGTCCGCCTGACTGCTCCGATCGCGACCAACTCGTCGACCGCAGCCTGTCGATCTTCGAGGAGGTCGGCGCCTCCGGGCTGCCGCGACGCCGTCTGCTCGGCCAACGCGATGATGACCGCCGTTCGCAGCGCGTCGCTTGTCACTGTTGCCAGACGTGCCCGCCAGGCGACCTCGACAGGAATGGTGCCGGTCGTCGACGACGGCGGCGGCAACACCTCGCCGACGGAGATCGAGTCGGCGAGAGCACCGAGTGTGAGAGCGTTCCCGCCGCTGAGTTCGACCAGTCGAGCGATCGTGCGCTGGTCCGTGACACCCGGCGACATCCGTCTCGCCAGCTCGCGTGCCTCACGATCGTCGAGTGCTCCGAGCGACAGCCGACGGGTGATCGGTTCGTCGATCAATCTGGCGACGAGTGGCGACGCCGTCGCCTCGTCACGGACCACCAGTACGAGACACACCCGCGCCGGCTGACCGGTGACCGACGCTGTGCCGAGGCGAAATGCCAGATGTTCGACGTTGTGGCGGCCTGTTTCGTCGAGCCAGTGGGCATCGTCGATCACCAATAGTTGGGGCACACCACTGCCCAGCTGCTCGTCGATTCCTGGGGTGCCGAGTGGCATCCCGGTAGAAACGTCGCCGCTTTCCGGAATCGTGACGATCTGGTGATCGGCGCCCAGTTCCGCTGCCTGACAGACGAGCCAGTCAACCAGTGTGGACTTGCCCACACCGGGCGGGCCGTCGATCACGACAACGACGGGCTGACCGTTGATAGCAGCGGCCAACCATCGCGACAGCTGGGCGCGTTGCAGGATTCGCCCGACGATGTCGACTGCCACCTTGACCTCCGCAATTGACACTACGCCACCATCTCGACGCCCGAGGCTTCAAATCACAGCTGAATACCGGGCCCTGCTTGGCGAGCGGTAACGTCGTCACCGTCATGTCGCTGAACGAGATCCGTCAGCCCGCAGACCTGCGGGCATTGAGCTACGCCGAGCTCGGGGAACTTGCCGGAGAGATCCGAGATTTTGTTGTTCAAGCGGTCGCCGAAACGGGCGGACATCTCGGATCCAACCTCGGTGCCGTCGAGCTGACTTTGGCCCTCCACCGAGTGTTCGACTCGCCGGTCGACGCGATCCTGTGGGACACGGGTCACCAGGGGTACATCCACAAGATCGTCACCGGTCGACAGAATCGGTTCGATCAACTCCGCCAGGCCGGCGGGCTCTCCGGGTACCTGTGCCGCGAAGAAAGCCCGCACGATTTCGTCGAGAACAGCCACGCATCGACGATCCTGTCGTATGCCTACGGGCTGGCCGTCGCCCGCGATGCCGGCACCGATCCGCGCCGGCACATTGTGGCCGTGATCGGCGATGGTTCGATGACGGGGGGCATGGCGTACGAGGCACTCAACAACATCGGCCATTCCGGGCAACGGGTCATCATCGTCCTCAACGACAACGGACGCAGCTACGCACCGACGATCTCCAACCTCACCGCTGGACCGACGCCCCTCGATCAGTCGATAGCTGATCATCCCAGCCTGCCGGCGCGCATTACCGATCGACTGTCGCACAGCCTCACCAACATTCGCCTCAACCCGGTGTATGTGAAACGGCAGCGCAAGCTCGAGCAGTTCCTGCGCGAGCTGCCATATGTCGGTCCGCAGGCCGAGAAAGGTGTCGAGGCGTTCAAGGCTGCCGTGCGCGAGTTCCTGCAGCCTCCCTCGTTCTTCGAGGCGCTCGGAGTGCGCTATGTCGGCCCCATCGATGGCCACGACGTCGCCGAGTTGGAGCGCACGTTCCTGAACGCCATCGAGCTGTCGGCCGAAGGGCCGATCCTGGTCCACGTCGTCACCCAGAAGGGTCGCGGCTACTCGCCCGCCGAGGATGACGACGAAAAGCACCTGCACGATGCACCGGTGTTCGATCCAGCTGTCGGTCCCCCGCCGGCCATCCCATCTGGGTATACACAGGCGTTCGCCGAGGGCATCATCAAAGAGGCCGAAGCCGACACTCGCGTCGTCGCCATCACCGCGGCCATGGCGGGCCCCACCGGCCTGATCCCATTCCAGAACCGATTTCCCGGGCGATTCTTCGATGTAGGAATCGCCGAGCAGCACGCCGTCACGGGTGCAGCCGGAATGGCCATGGGCGGGTTGCGCCCTGTCGTCGCGATCTACAGCACTTTCCTGAATCGGGCATGGGATCAGGTCGTCTACGACGTGGCCTTGCATCGACTGCCCGTGGTGTTCTGCCTCGATCGCGCCGGCATCACCGGCGACAATGGTCCCAGCCATCACGGCGTGTACGACCTGGCCCTGCTTTCCAAGGTGCCCGGCATGCGCGTGCTGGCCCCATCCAGCGCCCAAGAGCTGCAGGCGATGCTGCACGATGCGCTGGAGCTGGCGGACGAGGGCCCTGTTGCAATCCGCTATCCCAACGGCACCGCCCCACAGGTCAGTGAGCTCGAGGTCGGTGTCGGGCTGCACGCAAACCAACTTCGGCGCGGCGACGGCGCAGTGTGCATCCTGGCGATCGGCAAGCTGGTCAGCTTCGCCAGAAGTGCGGCAATCATCCTCGACGAGCAGGGCATCGACGCAACAGTGTGGGATGTGCGATCCTGCGCGCCACTCGACCCGGCGATGATCGCCGACGCCGCGACGCACCGCGCCGTTGTCACATGCGAGGACGGAATTCGCGACGGCGGCATCGGTATGACCATCGCCGATCAGATCCACGACATCGCCGGCAATGTGCCTGTCGACGTACTCGGCCTGCCTGGCAGGTTCATCCAACAGGGCAAGCCCGATCGCATCTTGGCCCAACTCGGACTCGACGCCGACGGTATCGCCGCGACTGTGCGTCGGCGCCTCACCGATCTGTAGCGTGCGGGCCGTGCCCAACGAACGCTTCGACCGCTACAAGCGGCTGGTCATCGAACACCGCGAACACGGCGTGATGCTGATCACGTTGTCGAATCCGGGCAAGCTCAACGCCACCGACGCGGTGATGCATGCCGAGTTGGCGACGATCTTTGCCGACATCCACGCCAGCCCGGAGGTGCGCGCCGTCGTCATCACCGGCGAGGGCACGGCATTCAGCGCTGGTGGCGATCTCGATTGGATCTCCTTGCAGGTCGGTAACCACGCGCGGACGATGGCTGCGATGCGTGAAGGGGGCGACATCGTGCGAACGATGATCGAATGCGACACGCCCATCATCAGCGCCATCAACGGGGTGGCGGTCGGTGCCGGGCTGGCGGTGGCGTTGCTTGCCGACATCTCGATCATCGACGAGGACACGACGTTCACCGATGGCCATATCCGCATCGGCGTCGTCGCGGGTGATCATGCTGTATCGATCTGGCCGTTGCTGTGCGGCATGGCCAAGGCCAAGTACTACTTGATGACGAGCGATTTCATCACCGGACGCGAAGCCGAGCGAATCGGACTGGTGTCGAAGGCATTGCCTGCTGACCAAGTGCTACCCGATGCATTGGCAATCGCCGAACGATTGGCACGCGGGCCGCGCGAGGCCATCATGCTGACCAAACGAGCGCTCAACCACTGGTTGCGGCAAGCGCTCCCCAACTTCGAGGCCTCGCTGGCCTACGAGATGCTCAGCTTCCTCGGTCCCGAGTCCGCAGAAGGCCTCAGCGCCCTGCGTGAAAAACGGCGGCCCGAATTTCCCCAATGAGGATCGACCGCGATCTGGCCGCCGATCTCGCTCTCGGTCTGGAGCTAGCCACCATCGCCGACGCCATCACGTTGCCGTACTACGAGCAACGATCGTTCAACCTCGACTGGAAGACCAATCGTACGGAGGTCACCGAGGCCGATCGTGAGGCCGAATCCGCGATCTCCCATGAAGTCAGCACACGACGCCCCGACGACGGGTTGTTCGGCGAGGAGCACGGAGTCGTCGGCGACGCCGATTCGCCATGGCGATGGGTGATCGACCCGATCGACGGCACCTCCAACTTCGTGCGCGGCATCCCGGTGTGGGCCACGCTCATCGCCCTGACGCATCAGGATCATGGTCCGGTGGTCGGCGTTGTCTCAGCGCCCGCGCTCGGTCGGCGCTGGTGGGCCGCAACGGGCCTCGGTGCATTCGCCGATGGCAGGCCGTGCCACGTTTCATCCATTGCCCAGCTCGATGACGCCCAGGTGTGCGTGACGTTCTCGAGTGGATGGGACGACGCCGGCCTCACCGACAAGCTGGTTGCTCTGCAACAGGGCGCCTACCGTGCCCGCGGTTTCGGCGATTTCTGGCAGCACATGCTGGTGGCCGAGGGCGCCATCGATCTGGCCATCGACGCCATTGGACTGGCGCCGTACGACCTCGCCGCCGTCATGGTCGTGGTCGAGGAGGCCGGTGGAACATTCACCGACCGTCACGGTGAGCGCACCTATCTCAACGACTCGGCCATCTCCTCGAACGGCCTGCTTCATCACCACATCAACACCCTCGGCTAATCGTCGGCCCTAAATCGGCGTTTGATGGTTGCGGCCCCGTAACGGGGCGTGAGTCATCAAACGCCACAGCTCACTCGATGCGTTTGATGGTTGCGGCCCCGTCACGGGGCGTGAGTCATCAAACGGTGTGGGCCGATGATGTGTCGGCAACTCGGTAGGAACAGGCAGTGCGCACCACGTAGCGTTAGTCCGATGAGCGAGAGCCAGCAACCGGCCACGAGGGCCATCACCGCTGGGCGCGCCCATAGTCGCACTTCATTGGCGCCGGCGTTGTGGGCCAGCACGACGTGGGAATCCGATGGCCTCGCCGACGCCAACCGACGGGCGACGGCCACACGTGCCGGCGAGTTCTACAGCCGCTACTCGAACCCAACCGTGCGGTCCTTCGAGGAGGCGATCGCCACGCTCGAAGGGGCCGACGACGCCCTCGCATTCGCCTCGGGTATGGGCGCGATCGCCACCGTCGTGTTCGCCCTGTGCTCCTCCGGCGATCACATCGTCGCCCAGCGCCAGTTGTACGCCGGCACGCTGGCTTTCCTGCAAGGCCCGTGTCAACGGATGGGCATCGAGACCACCTTGGTCGACGGCACCGAACCCGGGGCCTTCGCGGCGGCCGTTCGACCCGGTCGCACCATGTTGGCGTTGGCCGAGACCCCGTCGAATCCCCGGCTCGAGTTGGTAGATCTCGACGAACTCGGCTCGCTACGGGGACCGATCACGGTCGTCGACTCGACCTTCGCCACCCCACTCGGGCAGCAGCCATTGGCGCACGGCGTGCACCTGTCCTTGCACTCGGCCACCAAAGGCATCGCCGGCCTCAACGACGCCACGCTGGGAGTCATATCCGGCGAGCAGGAACTGATCGACGCCATCTGGGCATACTCAGTGCTGCACGGCTCGACACCGTCACCGTACGACGCGCTCAACGCCATCCGCGGCATCCGCACGCTGGCGGTTCGCACAACCCATCAGGCGGCGTCTGCATTACATATCGCCGAGGTCCTCGTCGAGGAACCGGCGATCGCCGTGGTGCACTACCCCGGCCTGGTCTCGCACCCGCAGTTCGATCTGGCCAAGCGTCAGATGCGCCATGGCGGCACGGTGTTGGCCATCGAACTGTCCGGCGGACGCGCCAAGGCCGAGCGCTTCATCGATTCGCTACAACTCGCCCGAGTCGCCACCTCGCTCGGCGGCCCCGAGACCCTGGTCTGCCATCCGGCGACGTCGACCCATGCCAGTCTCACCGCCGAGGAGGCGACGGCGATGGGTGTGAGCGAAGGTCTGCTGCGAATTTCGGTCGGTCTCGAAGACACGGCCGATCTGGTGAGCGATCTCACCAACGCCCTTCATCGATGACTCGGGTGCTGTGCCTGCACGGCTTGGGCGGCACCGGTGCGACGATGTGGCCGATCGTGGCCACCTGCATCGACGCCGGGTTCACCACGCTGGCGCCGACACTTCCGGGGCACGGCACCGATCCCGCCGATCTTGCCGGGATCACCTGGGACGACTGGCTGGAGGCCGCCCGGGCGTGGGAAGCCGACGTCGTCGTGGGGCAATCGATGGGGGCATGCCTGGCCCTGCAACTCGCCGCCGAACACCGGTGTCTCGCCGCGGTGTGCATCAACCCCCTCGCCGCCGACCCCGACGCGCTCGACGGGCTCGAGTGGCGCGCGAGCCGCGGTCAGGCGTGGATCGACGTCGCTGCGTCGGCAGTCGGCGAGATCGCCTACGACCGCTTGCCGATCGAGGCCGTCAGGACCATGGCCGAAGGCGTCGCGTCGCTCGATCTGTCGGCCGTCGACCGGCCGGTCCTGTTGGTGACCAGCGCCAACGACGATGTCGTCGACCCAGCGTCGTCGGACGTGATCGCCGATGCGTTGCCGGGTGACGTGAAGCGCCTGCGACTACGCCGCAGCGGTCACGTGGCCACACTCGACAGCGAACGGGACGTTCTGCAGCGGGCGATCGTCAAGTTCATCAGGGGTCAGTGATAGTACGGGTTCTCGCCGGACGCATGATCGGTGAGGTCGCGGACCCGCTCGATCTCCGGGATCTGCTCGACCAACATCGTCTGAACACCGTCGAGCATGGTCATGCGGCTCATCGAACATCCGTGGCAGCCGCCGCCCATGGTGAGGTACGCAGTGCCCTCACCATCGTGGCCGACGTACGAGACGAAACCGCCGTGGGCAGCAAGCGCCGGGTTGACCTCGGTCTTGATCAGCGCTTCGACCTCGGCACTCAACGAGTCGTTCGATGTCAGTCCGTCAACCGATGGAGCCTTCGGCTTGTTGGGGTTGCGCAGGACCAGGCCCTGGGTTGCGGTGTGATCGAGCGTCGCACCTTCTAGCAGATCGATGGCCGCAGCAGCAATGATGACCTTCATGCTTCCGATGTCGGGGAGCGAATGGGTACGGACCTCGTCGCTGAACGCTGCCTTGGTGACGATGTCGAAGCTGAGGTCGTACTTGAAGTCTTCACCTGGATTGCTGACGATCTCGAGCCGCAACCCGAGACGATCGCCCTCCGGCTCGCTGTCGCGCAGCTTCACCAATTCCTGCAACGCCTCGGGTGTGACCGAGATGATCTGGCCAACTTCTGTCTGCGCGGCCTCTGCGGCAAGTGGACTCACGGCAGCAAGGCTATCGCCCATGATCAAACACCACCGCCGTTGCACTCGATGCGTTGTCCGGTGATGTACGCGGCACCCTCGCTGCACAGCCAGAGCACGACGTTGGCGACATCGAGTGGTTGGCACACACGACCAAACGGCGACGCGGCGTCGAGCGAGCGCAGATCTTCGAGACTCCGGTTGCCGGTGAACGAGCGCGCCAGGCGAACACCCATATCCGTCTCGACCAGTCCGGGCGCGACAACGTTCACATGGATGCCGTTGGCCCGCTCCTCCTTGGCGAGCGTGAAGGCCAAGGCCTCCATCGCCGCCTTGCCCATGTTGTACGGCGCACCATTGGCTGAGTAGTTCGTCGTGGCAATCGACGAGATCATCACGATGTCGCCGCGCCCGCGACTTCGCAGGTGTGGCATGGCCAGACGAGCGAGGTGATGAGGCCCGAACGCATGAGCCGCGACGACGCGCATCATCTCGGCTGGGTCGGTGTCAGCGACCGCGTTGCCACGCGAAGCGATACCCGCGTTGCACACGAGGATGTCGAGCCCGCCGAATTCGGCGACGACACCATCGATCATCGCGGCACACGCGTCGACGTCGTCGACCGATGCCTGAAACGGAACCGCTACACCACCGGCGGCGCAAATGGTCGCAACCGTGCTGGCGGCCGCATCGGCGTCGCGGCGGAAGTTCACAGCGATACTGGCACCTTCTGCGGCCAGCAACTCGCTGATACCGCGGCCGATGCCCCTGGCGCCTCCGGTGACCAATGCAACGCGACCATCGAGCTGATTCATGTGACTGCTCCTCTTGGTGATTCGCTGGCGGCAATGCCAACCTTGCGCCTATGCAAGAGGGCAGCCGGAAAGCAATCATCGCCGCGTTCTTCGCCAACCTCGGCATCGCGATCGCCAAGTTCACCGGGTTCTTGATCACACGATCGGCAGGCCTCCTGGCCGAATCCGCTCACTCGCTTGCCGACACCGGCAACCAGGCGCTGCTGATGCTCGGCTCCAAACGCGGCAAGCGACCAGCCGACGAGGCCCACCCGTTCGGGTACGGCCCCGAGCGCTACTTCTGGGCGTTTGTCGTGGCCCTCGTGCTGTTCAGCATGGGTGGGTTGTTCGCACTCTACGAGGGCATCAACAAACTGCGAGATCCACACGAAGTCGAGAACGCGGCCGTGGCGTTCGGCATCCTGCTGCTCGCCATCTGCCTCGAGACCTACTCACTGCGCACGGCGATCAAGGAGGCCAACCACGTGCGTTTGCCCGGCATGAGTTGGGCGTCGTTCATCCGCAGTTCCAAGTCACCCGAGTTGCCGGTGGTGTTGCTGGAAGACGTCGGCGCCGAGATCGGTCTGATGTTCGCGTTGAGCGGACTGATCCTCGCCGAGGTGACCGGCAATCCGCGTTGGGATGCCGTTGGGTCGATCGCAATCGGAGTCCTGCTGGTCGCTATCGCAATCGTGCTCGCCAAGGAAATGAAGCCGCTGCTGATCGGCGAAGCGGCCAACGACACCGACCTCGAGCACATCATCGCGGCGCTCGAGTCGTCCGCCAGCGTCAACTCGATCATCCACATGCGCACCATGCACCTCGGTCCCGACAACTTGCTACTGACCGCCAAGATCGACTTCGAGCATTCGCTGTCGATCGAGCAACTCGCCGAGGCCATCGACCAGGCCGAGACCGCTGTGCGAGCAGCCGTGCCGAAAGCAACATCGATCTACATCGAACCCGACATTCGCCGGCAGCACTCCGCGTGAGCGGTGTCCGCGGTCCGGTACGTCACGCCCGCCCCATCGGCCTCGTGGCGATGGTGGCCGTTGTGGTGACATTCAGCGCCAGTTCGACGATCATTCGAAAAGCGGGTGCGCCCGGGCCAACCATCGCATTCTGGCGAATGCTCGGCTCCAGCATCATCTGGACAGCGCTGCTACGTCTCAAGGAAGGTCACTACGTGACGCGTCAGGAGTGGCGACGGGCGATGGTCACCGGCGTCGTGCTGGGGCTCAACATCTTGCTGTTCTATACGGCCGCCACCAGAACCAGCGTGGCCAATCTCGAGTTCATCAGCGCCCTCGCTCCATTGTTGTTGATGCCCGCCGGCGCCATGTTGTTCCACGAGAAGGTCGACCGGCGCGCCGCGCTGTTCGGGCTCATCTCGATCGCAGGACTGGCGCTGGTGCTGTTCGACGCCCCGAAGCGCGGCGCAGCGACGTGGACCGGCAACGGGTTGGCCGTGTTGTCGCTCGTGACGTGGTGCAGCTATCTGCTGGCAAGCCGCCAGTTGCGCAAGGGCATGAGCGTGGCGACACTGATGGCCTCGGCTCTGCCCATCGCCACACTGATCACGCTTCCGTTCGTCGTGATCAATGGCGACATCAGCCGATTCGACACTCGATCGATGGTCTACATCGTCGTGCTGACACTGCTGACCGGAGTCATCGCCCATGGCCTGATCGTGTTCGCCCAACGCAAGGTTCCGATCGGCATCATGTCGATGATGCAGGTCGGCCAGCCGGCCCTGGCAGTCGTATGGTCGGCGATCTTCCTCAGCCAGTCGATTCGGACGCTGCAACTCCTGGGAATGGCCATGGTGGTGTTCGGGCTTGCCACCGTCGTGGTGCAGACCCAGCGGCGCACGGCTAGGCTACTGGCGACCGAAAACGGGGAGCTCGCAGGATCGGCGGGCTGAGAGGGTGGGCGCCGCCACCGACCGGAACCTGATCTGGGTAATGCCAGCGGAGGGATGCGATGTCGCAAGTGGTGGTGGTAGTCGGCGGTGGCCCACTGTCGCCGCGGGCTGTGACCGACGTACTGCCCACTGCCACGGTCATCGCCGCCGACAGCGGTCTCGATCACGCCGTCGCAGCCGGTTTGAGACCGACCGTATTGGTCGGCGACCTCGATAGCATCTCCGCGCACGGGAAGATGTGGGCGTACGCCCACGAGCTGGAAATCGACCAGCATCCCGTCGACAAGGGCGCAACCGACACCGAGTTGGCTCTCGTTCGGGCAGCAACCACCGACGCCACCGACTTGCTTGTTCTCGGTGCTGCGGGTGATCGCTTCGATCACGCGCTCGGCACACTCGCCGCACTCGGCAACCCTGCGCTCGGCCGTTTCGAGACGATCCAACTGTTGCTCGACGACACCGTCATTCACGTGATCCATTCACGACACTCGGTCACCCTCGACCTCCCACAGAACTCGTCGTTCTCCTTGCTCGCCCTGCACGGACCCTGCGGAGGTGTCGAGGTGACGGGTGCTCGATGGCCGTTGAATGACGCGACACTCGAGTCGTCGAGCACTCGCGGGATCAGCAACGAGTCAACCGCACTTCTGTACGTCGCCCTCACCGACGGAATTCTCACTCTGGTGGTTCCATGAAACGTCTACTCGCTGTTGTTGCTCTGATTGCGATCGCTGGTGGCTGCAGTTCGGACTCAGCGTCCGACCAACCGGCGGCAATCACGCTGGTCGCCTACGACTCGTTTCCGCCGGCCGACACCAGCCTCAATGCCGCGCTCGACGCGTTCACCACGTCGACGGGCATTGCGGTGAAGGTCGTCATCGCCGGCGATGCGGGCACGATGGTGACCAAGGCAAGGTTGACCGCCGGCAACCCGGAGGGCGACGTCATGTGGGGTGTTGACAACACACTGCTTTCGGCTGCACTCGAGGGCGACGTCTTCACCGAGTACGAACCCCTCGACCTGCATGCGATCGCCACCGACCTCACCGCCCTGGTGCCGGGCCACGAGCTGACACCTGTCGACTTCGGTGACGTGTGCGTCAACTACGACATCGAATGGTTCACGGCCAACAATGTGGCTCCGCCCGAGAGCCTCGACGACCTGCTGAAGCCGGAGTACAAGGATCTGCTGGTTGCCGAGAATCCGTCGACCTCGTCGCCGGGTCTGGCCTTTCTGATGGCGACGATCGCCCATGCGGGCGATGACGGTTGGAAGGACTATTGGACCTCGTTGCGCGCCAATGGCGTGAAGATCGTCGACGGCTGGACCACTGCCTACCAGGAGGAATTCAGTGGCGCAGCGGGGTCGACGGGCACGCGACCCCTGGTCGTCAGCTACGGCTCGAGTCCGTCGGCCGAGGTGATCTTCGCCGATCCCCCGCGCACCGACGCGCCGACGGCAGTCGTGGAATCGACATGCTTTCGCCAAGTCGAGTTCGCGGGCGTGTTGCGCGGCACCGAACACGAGACCGAGGCTCGCAAACTGGTCGACTTCTTGATCAGCCCGTCGTTCCAGAACGAGTTGCCGCTGAACCTGTTCGTCTACCCAGCGCGCATCGATGCAACGCTGCCGGTTGAGTTCACCGACTTCGCTGTCGTCCCGTCGTCCACCTTGACAATCGACCCAGAAGACATCGCCGCGAACCGGCAGCAGTGGCAGGACGAGTGGACGACCATCGTGCTGCGCTGAACCGCCCGCAAGGCTGGTTCGTCGCAGTCCTCGCGGGCGCCCCGGTGCTGTTCATCTCAGCGCTGTACGCATGGCCGGTGGCAACGCTGCTGTGGACCACCTTGCGAACCGGAACAAGCGATACCTCGCCATTCACAAATGTTGCAGCGATTGCGTGGTTCACCGCGTGGCAAGCCGCGACCAGCACCGTGTTGACCCTGGTCGTGGGGATGCTGCCAACGTACGTGTTGGCCCGCTACAGCTTCCGTGGACGTCGGGCATTGATGGCGGCTACCACCGTGCCCTTCGTACTCCCGACCGTGGTTGTTGGCGCGGCCTTTCTGGCCCTGCTTCCGGAGTCGTGGCACGGAACGGCGCAGGCGATGATCGTGGCGCACGTCTTCTTCAACCTCGCCGTCGTTGTCCGCCTCGTTGGCTCGATGATTGCCGTGATTCCGCATGACCTGGTTGGTGCAGCTCGCACACTCGGCGCGTCCCCCGCCCGCGCCGCACGACTGGTCATGATGCCGCTGCTGAGGCCGGCGCTGTGGTCGTCCGCTGTGGTGATCTTCCTGTTCAGCTTCACATCGTTCGGTGTCGCCAAGCTGCTCGGCGGGCCGACACACCCGACGCTGGAGGTCGAGATCGCCCGACGAGCCACGCAACTCGGCGATGTCAGTGGTGCTGCGGCGCTGTCGGCGCTGCAACTCGGTTTGCTCGGTGCGGTGATCGTGTGGTCGATGCGCCGGCAACGACGCGCCGCGCTCGAACTGCAGGGTGCCACGGCGCGACGGCGACCGCGCGGCCGCCGCGAGCGCCTGCTGGTCGGCATGGTCGGTGGTGCGGTTGGCCTCTTCGTGGGTGCGCCGATCTTCGCTCTCGTAAGTCGGTCGTTCAAGGTCGGCACCGGCTGGTCGTTGTCGGCATGGACGCAACTCGGACGCACCGAAGTGCGTCCGGGTGCGGGTCTCGGTGTCGACCCAGTGGGCTCGATCGCTGCCTCGCTGCGCTTTGCGGTCGTGGCCGCGCTGATCGCGACGGCGATCGGCTTCCTTGCAGCAACGGCGATCAGCATCTCGCCGAGACTCGGCAAGCTGCTCGACGCCAGCCTGATGCTGCCGCTCGGCACATCGGCCGTCACCATCGGCCTCGGCATGCTGATCACCTTCGACACGCCGCCCTTCGACTGGCGAGCACAGTGGTGGCTCGTGCCACTCGGCCACGCGCTGGTGGCCGTGCCCTTCGTGGTGCGAGCCATGCTCGGCGTGCTGAGAGCCATTCCGCGCGACTTGCGCGCCGCCGCGGCCACATTGGGGGCAACGCCCATCCGAACTTGGTGGCAGGTCGATGCTCGCGCCCTGGGCCGACCACTGCTCGCCGGGGCGGGGTTCTCGGCGGCGATTTCACTCGGCGAGTTCGGCGCAACCACGATCCTGACCCGATCTGGAACCGAGACGCTTCCGATCGCAATCGGGCGACTGCTCGGAAGAGCCGGGGGCTTGCCGAGGGCCCAGGCATTCGCGATGGCAACGATCCTTCTGGTCTTGACAACCGCCATCGTGATGGCCTCTGGCACGCACGAGCGACTCGGTCCGCATGGTCACGATGATGCTTGACGTCGTCGATGTCGACGTGCGATTCAATGAGCGCGCTGTGATCGATGGGCTGTCACTGCATGTCGACGACGGTGAGGTCGTCGCCATACTCGGCCCGTCCGGCGCAGGCAAGAGCACCCTGTTGCGGGTGATCGCCGGCCTGATGCGGCCGGACTCCGGCGTGGTGGCTCTCGATGGTGTCGACATCACCGATCGGCCGGCGCACCTCCGCAACATAGGGATGATGTTTCAGGATGAACAGTTGTTCCCGCACCTCGACGTTGCCGCCAACATCGCGTTCGGGCCGCGGATGCGTCGCTGGCCGTCGGCGGCGATCACCGATCGCGTCGATGAGCTTTTGACGATCGTCGGTCTCCGCGGTTTCGGGAGTCGACACGTTGATCGACTCAGCGGAGGTGAGAAGAAGCGTGTGGCGCTCGCCCGATCATTGGCTCCCCGCCCCGCCGTGTTGCTGCTCGACGAACCTCTGACCGGTCTCGACCGCGAGCTCCACGATCGGCTGATCACCGAACTGGCAGACGTGTTGCGCCTCACGGCGACCACGGCGGTCCTGGTCACACACGATGGTGACGAAGCGGCCGCGCTGGCCACCAGGGTCTTGCAATGGAGCGACCTACATTGACTCAGCCGGTGTGCACGATCAGGACTGCATGGCGTGACTGGTGAGCGAGCCGGCTGGGGACCGAGCCGGTGAACTTGCGGATTCGGCCGGTCATGCTCTTGTTGCCGACCACGATCAGGTCGGCGTCGATGGCGTCGGCGACGGCCATCAACACCGAAGCCGGCTCGCCAACCTGTGGATGCTCGATGACGCGGACGCCGTGGCGCTTACTGGCATCGTGGCCGATCTTGGCAGCCGTCTTCGCCGATGCATCCGACAGCTTGGCCATCGCCGCCGTCATCGATTCGGGCGGTTGATGGCTGGCAGCGCTGGGTGATGCCGCCGCCACAACGTGTAGTTCTGCTGCGAATGCTGCAGCCAGTCGGGCAGCGTGATCAACCGCTATCAGTGAACGATCGGTTCCGTCCGTGCCAACCACGATCCTCGAATACATCGAAGGTTCCTTCTGCTTGTGTCGTCATTGGAGTCGCCAGCGGACGTTGTTGATACACACGAATTTCCAGGCAGCCATCGGGTACGGTCGCCCCGATGGGTGACCAACTACGTGTCGGCTTCCTCGGAGCTGGGCTGATCGCCACGTACCACTCGAAGAGCCTGCGCCACAGCGCGGCGCCGGTCGAACGCGTCGGCGAGGTCGCGCGTGCCTGACTACACCGTGGTCGAGCTGACGGCGGACGAAACCCATCCGCTGCGACTCGCAGTGCTGCGCGCCGACACGCCGAGCAAGAGCGTCACCTTTGCCGAGGACGGCTGGCCCGGCACCGTGCACCTCGGAGTACGCGACTCGGGCGGCATCGTCGCCATCTCCACGTGGATACCCCGCCCGCACCACGACGAAGCTGGGGTGCAACTGCGAGGGATGGCCACGGCCCCACACATGCAAGGCCAGGGTGTGGGTGCGATCCTGCTCGAGGCGGGCTGCGAGCGGGCATCGAAGCTCACGTCCTTGGTGTGGGCCCGCGCCCGCGATGCCGCGCTGCCCTTCTACGTGCGCCATGGCTTCACCATCGAAGGCGACAGCTTCATCGACGAGCAGACCCAGAAGCCGCACCACCTGATCGTGCGCCACCTCGCATCTCCCTGATGAACCTTCCGCTCTGACGTTGTCGGTGCGCATCCATGCGGTGAATGAGTACAACACCGCACCTCGAGCACCTCCGCGCGAGAGCCATTCACCTGCGCCGCATCTCCACCGTGATCGGTGCCAGTCGAGCCCTCACCGTGCACAACCTGGCCGGCTCCGACACGTGGATCGGTCCCACGCCGCAGTCGTGCAGCGATGCCTTGTTGGCCATACGCCGGCAACTGCAGTCGAACCAGCAGACACTGAACGACGCCGCCCGCGCTCTCGATCGGCGCGCCGACCAACTCGAGTGTCAGCCTCCGAGCACCCGGCTCGCGTCGTAGTGGGATTGATGGCATTCGACCGCACTCGACTCGCCTCGCTGCGAGCCGGCATCGGCGCGGCCGTCGACGAATTGCGCGGCATTCGCAGCGATGATGCCGCTGCCACCGACGCGATGAGGACCATCAGCGGCGCCTGCCGAACACTTGGCGATGTATGGCTGCCAAGGGTGCAGGACATCCTCGATTCCACAGCGATGACATCGTGCCGCCGTTCCGCGATCGGCGTCGCCGACGTCTCCCAGCGGCCGGGGCTGACGTACGTGTTTGATCCGGGCTGGGAGATGTCCGCCGACTCGCCTGGCGCGTATGGGCCACAGGTGCCGCGTCGATTGAGTTTCGACGAGGTGCTGAGCCGCGTCGAGTCGGGAACGCTCGTCCCCATGGCGGCCCCGTTGGATGCACACGGGCGGGCGGGGGCCCACTACACCTCGATCGCGTTCGCATCCGGGGCGGGCACGCCAGTTGGTCACGCCGACGTGACCTCGAACCTGCTGAAGGTCCTGGACTTCATCTCTGACGGGTTGCCCATCGGATGGCGCGAGAACAAGACGCTGACGATCACCTACCTGTCGAATGTGCGGGTCACGTCGAGCGTGCACGTGCTGTCTGCTTACGATCGCGACGAAGGCCCGGAGACGCTGTTCGACCAGACACAGGAAGCGATCATGTCCGGCTACATGATCGCCCTGGTCGATACGGCGACGGCCGAGGTCAGTGCGTCGATCGGGCCCGACACACAGGACCCAACCCAGAACGCCGAGCTCATCTCGGAAACCTCGTCGTCGTACACAGGCATGTTCTATCCCGACTTGCCACCCGCTTTTCAACCGATCACTCACGAGGCGCGCTTCGTGGGCGAGCCGGAGTGGACCTTCACGAAGTCGAACGGGCCGATGGTGGAAGGATGGGGCACGTGGGGACAATGAAGCGAACGCGTGACTGATCGACAAACACCTCTTTCATGTACTGCCGCTGACTCCGCCACAATGCAGTGATGCAGATCGACACGCTGCGGTCGCTGCCACGACCGCTCGCCTACGTCCTACCGGGCGGTGGCGCGCTTGCCGCGTACCAGGTTGGCGTGCTCGACGCATTGACCGCCGCGGGGCTGCGACCGTAAACATCTCGGTGCTCGGCTGATCGAGCACGCGCCGATTCCGCTGACGATCATCGCCACGGATCTCGCCACCGGAAGGCCCTTCATCCTCGAGTCCGGTGACGTGGTCGTCGCCATCGTGGCCAGCTCAGCGTTCCCGGGTGTGTTCCCGCCGATCGAACTCGACGGCCACACGTTGATCGATGGAGGCGTCGTTGCCGATGTGCCGCTCGACGTCGCCGTCGACTTGGGAATGGCCAGTGTCGTCGTCGTCGCCGTGCCACCGTTGGCACCCGCGACGGTGCCGCAGCACCCGCTTGCCGTCGTGTTGCGCTCGTCGACCTGGGGTGTAGAGGCTCACGGCCGAACAGTCGTCGCTCGTCCGCCCGACGGCCTGCGGGTCGTCGAGATCCCGACTCAACCGTCGTCGGTGACCACGTTTGCTGTCGGCTCGGCCGCTGCGACAATCGAGGGAGCCCGCCATTTCACCGAGACCTGGCTGCACTCCGGGTAACGTCGCAGACGTTATGACGACGAAGTGGGGCGCCAAAGCCAAGGAGATCGCAACCTCGTTGAAGGCTCAGCACGCCGCAGGTCGTGCCGGCGACGATTCCCCGGCCGAACCGGTCTGGCCGACGCCCAGGCAACAGCTCGAGGCGCTGAAGCACCTGTTTCACGCCGCGCCGGCGCGGCAGGCAGCCCGTGCAACCGGCGCGGACGACGAGACACTCGAGAACGACGCCGAAGAAGTTGCCGAGACGCTGCGCAGTGTCAACTGGGCCGAAGTACGCGCATCCACGACAGAACGCACCGGCGATATGGCACGCACAATGAAGTCGCTTGCCGGGAATGTCGACTGGGCCAAAGTGCAGCCCATGGCGGCACAGGTCTCGAGCGCCCTGATTGCTGCGGTGGCGGCCGGACGCATACCCGTCGGCGGTCGACTCGGCCCGATCGTGGTGCGGGCGATCACCGACCAGAACAATCTCGGCAAGCGGGTCGCCGAGAACCTCCAACGAAACCCGGCCGGCGTGCCAACCGACTTGCGAGCCGTCATCGAGGCCACCGCTACCGAGACATAGCTATCCCGGGATCGATACCACCGAACTCAACACCACCGGCTGTCCCTGCGTCGGCTCGATCGTGATCTGCAGATTCCAGTTACCGGCTGCCGACAGCTGGATCGTGCCCGTGTAGTGGTTCGGGCCGATGGCCTCCATGGTTGCCGGCACGAAGTCGATTCCAGCGGCCTGCTGTTCGGCCTCCACCGTCGCCGACACCACCGGGTCGATGTTGCCGCCGGGCGGAGTGATCACCAGATGGATCTCGTTCTGCCCAACGCGGCCGGGGGTCACAGTGACGTCGGCGATCACACCGTCGGATATGAGCGCTGCAGTAAAGACCTTCGAAGCCGCGACGGGCTGCGGCGGCAGCGTGACCAGCGCTGCAGCGAGACCGAGCACGGCAATGCCGATCAACGCCTCGACCAGCACAATGCGCTTCAACGCCGAGGGGCCTTCGTTGCGCAACATCCACTGCGACACTCCGCCGATCGCCACCAGCACCGTGACAACTGCGACCTTGACCAGCAACGTGCGCCCCCACGACGTGCTCGCCACATCATCGAGGTTGCCGGCGAGTTTCATCGTCTGAGCCACACCGGTGGCGACAATCACGGGAACCGCCACAAGCGCCGTCGCTCCGAAGCGACGCACGATGGGCTCGGTGGCTGGATCGGTCAACCAGGCGCTCGTGCCAAAGGCAAGCATCAGCAGCCCGCCGATCCACAGCGCTATCGCGGTCAGGTGCACGGCGTCGATCGCGATCCACAGCGCTGCAGGATCTTGGGCATTGGCGTGGCCGATGCTCGAGTAGGTCAGCACCAGTGCCGTGCTGAGGGCCAGCGCCGCGCCGCGCCACATGTCGCCGGCCCGACGAGCGAAGGCGAGCAGCAGCCCGCCGATTGCGAGCACCAGGACGATGCGCACGAGCAGCACAGATCCCGTGTGCGACCCGACGACCTTGCCCCACACCGACGGTTTGATCGCATCAGACGGCGAGCCGGCCACCACCTTTGCCCCATAGAGGCCGAACGATCCCAGTGAGCCGACGAGGAGGAAGATCCACGCCATCCACAGCAGCGTGCGGTTGGGGGAACCTTCCGATTCGTCCCCAGGCGTTTGGATCGCCAACGCGCCGCCACCGAGCACGACAATCAAGCCGATCAACGCGAGGAGCCGGGCCGAGGTATCGAGCCTGCCAACGGAGGAAGTGGCCGCCGCATTGCCGCTGACGCGGTCGATGAGCGCGCCGACATCAACTCCCGATTGCCGGCCGACCTGAAAGCTGAAGACGCCGTCGACAACGTGGCCATCGGCGGATGGAACGCGCCATACCACGACGTACACGCCATCGCCGATCGTGGGAAGGGAGGCCTGCAGGACGGTGTCGTCAGTGATGCTCGCCGGTGCGCCGGTCGGTATCAGTATGGCGTTCGCGTCGTACAGCTGGATGCTGGCAAGTCGGGCATCGACAGTCTCGTTGAAGTCGAGTTCGATGTTCGGTGGACCGACTTCCAACACTGCGTCTGCCGCCGGCACACTGACCTCGAGACCGGGGTGGGCCGATGCTTGTCGGGCAGGCGCGAGCACGGCAAGCGCCAGTCCCACGCCGACTGCAAACCGTTTCCAGCGCATCAACCCATGATCCCCGCTGCGGACAAGCCGTCGATCTCTGCTCGACCGAGCAGCCATGCGACGCGGTGGTGCGGCCCGACCCGGACCGCTGCTGATGGGAGGTCGGTCAGACCCATCGGTTTGCGGCTGGCCCACAACATCGTGAGCCTGCCCAGTTCGAGCCGCACATACTCAGGTTCCCAATCGGCCCACGAGAAGCCGATTCCGATGTCGGCGTGGTGCACGGCAACCTCCCTCCATCTGATGAAAGGCAGATCGCTCATCGTCACCTCCCCCGCTATCGACACCCCACGACCTGTCCAGGTTTCGGCTGACATCGCCGCCCATGTCGATTCGAGCTGGGCGTTGGTGGCGACAACGTCGGCAACCAGATCGGCAGCCGAACGGTGGACCCCTGCCTCGATGTCGCAGGTGCGCTGTTCGAGTCCGCCGGGATACATCTGTCCGATCTCACCACGAAGTGCGGCTTGAAGCATGCGCAGCTGTCCCTCTGCATTTCGGGCAATGTGAGTGACGACGTGACCAACAGTCCAGCCCGGCAACAGCGACGGCTGCTTCACCTGGTCGTCGGTCAGATCACCCAACGAGGCAATCACACGGCGGTGCGCGCTGGCCGCACCGGCACAATCGCGGTCGAGATCGTTCATCGGGTTCTCACCGTATCCTGCGTCCGAACGTGGCAACCTTGCGACATGCAAATCGCAATGGTTGGTCTCGGGCGCATGGGCGCCAACATGGTGCGCAGGTTGCAGCGTGCCGGCCACGACTGCGTCGCCTACGACCTCAACCAGGCCGCTGTAGAGGCCGCCGAGGCCCACGGCGCACGTGGCGCACTCACTCCACAACACGTTGTCGACTCGCTGACCCCGCCACGACATGTGTGGCTGATGGTTCCCGCAGCGTATGTCGGTAGCGCCATCGACACGTTCGCTCCGCTGTTGTCGGCCGGTGACACCCTGATCGATGGCGGCAACTCGTGGTACCGCGACGATGTCGATCGGGCGGCGCCGTTGCGCACCGCGGGAATCAACTACCTCGACGTCGGCACGAGCGGTGGGGTGTTCGGGCTCGAGCGCGGCTACTGCCTGATGGTTGGCGGACCCGTCGATGCGGTGGCGGAGATGACGCCAATTTTCGACGATCTTGCCCCTGGCGCAGGAGCCATCGAACGCACACCCGGTTACTCGGGCGAACGGGTTCCGGCGGAGAAGGGCTGGCTGCATTGTGGGCCCAGCGGCGCCGGCCACTTCGTGAAGATGGTGCACAATGGCATCGAGTACGGCCTGATGGCCGCCTACGCCGAGGGTCTCAACATCTTGTCGCAGGCCAACATCGGTGCCGTCGACCGGCCGAAGGATGCTGAGACGGCGCCCCTCACCCACCCCGAGTACTACCAGTACGACTTCGACCTCGGAGCCATCAGTGAGGTGTGGCGACGTGGCAGCGTGGTGTCGAGTTGGCTGCTCGACCTCACAGCCGCGGCCTTCGCTGCCGACCCGATGCTTGACGGCTTCGAGGGGCGCGTCAGCGATAGCGGCGAGGGGCGTTGGACGGTGCACGCGGCCATCGATGAGGGTGTGCCCGCACCCGTGCTCAGCGCAGCGCTGTACGAGCGATTCGACTCTCGGGGCAGGGCCGACACCGCCAACAAGATCCTGTCGGCGTTGCGCGCTCAGTTCGGCGGCCACATTGAAGGGACAGGTCACTCCAAATGAGTGTTGCCACGCAACCTCCCGCCGATGCGCTCGTGCTGTTCGGTGCCACCGGCGATCTGGCCAAGCGCAAGCTTTTCCCCGCGCTGTATCACCTCGAGCGCCATGGCAGTCTGAAGGTGCCGGTCATCGGTGTGGCGCGCAGCGACTGGACCGACAAGGCCTTCTGCCAGAACGCCCACGACGCGATCATTGCCGCCATCCCCGATGCCAAGGCCGCCGTCATCGACTCGTTGATGCAACGTCTCGACCTGATCCAGGGCGACTACGGCGACCACAAGACATGGGTCTCCCTGCATAGGACGCTCGATCGGCACAAGAGCAAGACCGCCGTCTTCTACATGGCGATCCCGCCGACGATTTTCCCCTCCGTCGCCCAGTCCCTCGCATCTGTCGGCCTCAACGAGCGCGGTCGCATCGTCGTCGAAAAGCCGTTCGGCCGCGACCTGCCCAGTGCCGTGGAGCTCAACGCCACGCTGCATGCAGTCTTCCCCGAGGAACGCATCTTCCGGATCGATCACTATCTCGGCAAGGAGAGCGTCGAGGATCTGTTGGTGTTCCGGTTCTCGAACACGTTGCTCGAACCGGTGTGGAACCGCAACTACGTGCGCAGTGTGCAGATCACCATGAGCGAGACCATCGGTGTCGAAGGTCGCGGCAGCTTCTACGACAGCGTCGGGGCAATCCGTGATGTCATGCAGAACCACCTCCTGCAGGTCCTGTCTCTGGCGGCGATGGAGCCGCCGGTCGGCCCCGATTCCAGCTATCTACAAGACGAGAAGGCCAAGGTGTTCGCGGCGATGCGTCCGATCGATCCGACCATGCTGGTGCGAGGCCAGTACGTGGGTTACCGCGACGAGCCAGGTGCCGCCGCCGACTCCACGGTCGAGACATTTGCCGCTGCCCGTCTGGAGATCGACTCATGGCGCTGGGCGGGTGTTCCGTGGTTCGTCCGCTGTGGCAAAGGACTGAGAACGGCGGCCACCGAGGTCGTCGTCGAGTTTCGCGAGCCACCGAGCCTGCTGTTCGACGAAGCCGGCGGGCCAACACCGTCGCGAAACCTCGTTCGGTTCCGGTTGGGCAGGAGCGACGGTGTCACATTCACGTTGCAGGCCAAGACTCCCGGACCGCACCTCGACAGCCAGAGCGTCGACGTCGCCGTCGATTTTGCCGCTGCCCTCGGTGAGCGACGCGAAGCGTACGAACGCCTGCTCGACGACGCCATGGCCGGTCTGCCGCGCCGCTTCGCCCGCGAGGACGTGGTCGAGCAGACCTGGCGGGTCATGCAACCTGCGCTTGATTCTCCCGGTGCAGTGCATCCGTACTTCCGTGGCGAATGGGGGCCCGCCCAAGCCGATCGGATACTCGACGGCGACAGCTGGTTCGTGCCGTCATGAATCAGCCGACCGATGCGCCACCCACCGAAGACCCTCGCCCAGAGGGGCTGGCCCGCGCCGATTCGTTGTTGCTGGTCAACACTGGCGATGGCAAGGGGAAGAGCAGCGCCGCATTTGGGGTGATGCTGCGTTCGGTGGCTATGGGCTGGCCGGTGGCGGTGTTGCAGTTCGTGAAGAGCGGTGAGTGGAAGGTCGGCGAGGAGAAGATCGGCCGCCAACTCGGGGTCGAATGGCACTCGCTCGGCGAGGGTTTCACGTGGGATTCAACCAACCTCGAGCACGACAAGGACGTCGCCCAAAAGGCGTGGAAAGTGGCCGCCGACGCGATCGCCGGCGGGAAGTACCGACTCGTCATCCTCGACGAGCTCACCTACCTGTGCACGTGGGGATGGATCGACACCGGCGAGGTCGTCGACGCCTTGCGTGACCGGCCCGAGAATGTCAACGTCATCGTCACGGGACGCGATTGCCCCGTCGAGATCGTCGAGATCGCCGACACCGTCACCGAGATGCGCAAGGTCAAGCACGCCTACGACAAGGGCATCACCGCCAAGAAGGGCATCGAGTACTGACCAGAGCTAGGGGCTCGGATCGACGAGAGCACACAGTCGCTGGTCGGTGCAGGCTCGGGCTAGTGCTCTGGCCACGAACGTTCGCAACGTTGGTGCGGTGAACACGGCCGGGCGTTGCATGGCATCCCGCGGCGCTGTGACGGAGCTGTTGATCAGCGTGTGCGGGCGCAGGAACACGCCTGGGCAGGTGACCAGCAGATCGACGACAGCGGAGGCATCCACGGCCACGGTCTTGGATGCAGCCTCAACCATGTAGTTCCGACGGTCCGTCGGCTTCGTAGCGAGCGGCCCGAACCGCCTCGGCCGCGTCGACTTCGACATGACGACCCTCAGCAAGCCACCTGGCGCGCCGACGAGCGATTCGCTCCATCCATTCGTCCATGGTGAGCTAGGCCTTCACCCACTCGTGGATCCGGCGGATGCCTTCCTCCATGTCGGCGTCGGCCATTGCAAAGCTGAATCGGGCGTAGCCCGGCGTGCCGAAGGCCTCGCCGGGCACAAACGCCACGCTGGCCTCACTGAGGATGTTGTCGGCCAGTTCCAGCGTGCTGCCGCTGACCGTTCCCTTGGGCCCCAACGGTCGACCGAGCAACACCTTGAAGTTGGGGTAGCAATAGAAGGCACCCTGGGGAACGATGGCGGTGACATCGGGAATGTCGTTGAGCATGTGATGCATCGTGACAGCGCGCCGGGCAAAGGCCTCGCGCATCATGGCCACTGCCGACAGATCGCCCCTGACGGCCTCGAGCGACGCCACCTGCGCAACGTTGTCGACATTGGAGGTGCTGTGCGACTGGAAGTTGATCGCCGCCTTCATCACATCGCTGGGCCCGATCATCCAGCCGACGCGCCACCCGGTCATTGCGTAGGTCTTGGCTACACCATTGACGATGACGCACTGGTTGGTCAGCTCGGGCACGACCGTCGGCATGCTGACGAACTTGTTGTCGCCGTAGACGAGATGCTCGTAGATCTCGTCGGTGAGGACCCATACACCGTTGTCTACTGCCCATCGCCCGATCGCCTCGACCTCGTCGGGTGAGTAGATCGCTCCGCTCGGGTTGTCGGGACTGACGAACAGCAACACCTTGGTGCGCGGTGTCAGCGCCGCATCGAGTTGTTCGATCGTCGCCTTGAAGCCAGTGGACTCGTCGGTCTGGATCACGACCGGAACACCGCCGGCCAACGTGATGGCTTCGGGGTACGTGGTCCAGTACGGGGCAGGGCAGATGACCTCGTCACCCGGGTCGCACAACGCAGCGAAGGCGGTGAACACCGCGTGCTTGCCACCGTTGGTCACCAACACCTGGCTGGCCTGACATTGGAAGCCCGAGTCGCGAAGCGTCTTTGCGGCGATCGCCTCGCGGAGCTCGGGCAGACCGGCCGCCGGCGTGTACTTGTGGTTTTTCGGGTCGCGGCAGGCGCGAGCCGCGGCCTCGACGATGTTGTCGGGGGTCGGGAAGTCCGGTTCGCCCGCTCCGAAGCCGATCACGTTCTCGCCTGTGGCCTTCAGTGCCTTGGCTTTGGCGTCGACGGCAAGCGTGGCCGATTCGGCGATGGCGGCGAGACGTGCGGACGTGCGATTCACTGATGAGCCTTTCGATGGAGTTGCGACCCGGATGCTACTGGCCACCCTCATCCGGACGCGGGCGACATTTTCGTCACACTCCGTTGGCCACTCAGTTCCGGCAGGCGAGACTGGTTCGGTGACGACGACCCCGACGATGCTGGACATTCCTCGCTCGATGCTGCCGAGCGATGGGCGCTTCGGGTGCGGACCGTCGAAGATCCGCCCCGAACAGGCATTGGCGCTCGCCAAGGCGAACAGCAGGCTGCTCGGCAGCTCTCACCGTCAGGCACCTGTGAAGAACCTGGTCGGATCGGTACGGCGTGGATTGGCCGATCTCTTCTCGCTCCCCGACGGGTGGGAGATCGTGCTGGGCAACGGCGGATCCACGATGTTCTGGGACGTCGCCACGTTCGGGCTGATCGCCGATCGCAGCCAGCACTACGTGTTCGGCGAATTTTCGTCGAAGTTCGCCGAGGCGGCTGCGTCTGCACCCCACGTCGGTGATCCCATCGTGACCCGTAGCGAGCCCGGCACACATCCACACATCGATACGGCCGCTGACGGCGTCGACTCCGTTGCGCTCACCCACAACGAGACGTCGACGGGCGTCGCCATGCACCTTCGGCGGCCCGGCGGCAACGCATTGGTCATCGTCGATGCGACCTCCGCGGCCGGTGGTTTGCCGTGGTCGCCGAACGACGTCGACGTCTACTACTTCGCTCCGCAGAAGTGCTTTGCCAGCGACGGCGGGTTGTGGCTGGCAGCCTGTTCGCCCACTGCCATCGATCGGGCGCGGAGCATCAGAGCGACAGGGCGGTGGGCGCCGGCCTCGCTCGATCTCAACATCGCGCTCGACAACTCCCTGGCCAACCAGACGTACAACACACCGGCACTGGCGACACTCGTGCTGCTCGATGAACAGCTGAAGTGGATGCTCGCCAACGGCGGCCTGCAGTGGTGCGTCGACCGATGCCGCACGTCGTCGAGCCACCTGTACGACTGGGCAACAGCATCGGCGTATGCCACCCCGTTCGTCACCAATCCAGCGCAGCGCTCGACCGTCGTCGGCACCATCGACCTCGACGACACAGTACGCGCCGACGATGTGTGTGCGGCGCTACGAGCCAACGGAATCGTCGACACCGACAGCTACCGCAAGCTCGGCCGCAATCAGCTGCGGATCGGTATGTTTCCTGCGGTGGAACCCGATGATGTCGCCATGCTCACTGGCTGCATCGACTACGTCGTCGGGGCCCTCGCCGGGTGAATGTCGCCGACGTCCTGTCGACCCACTTCGATGGGGTCGCGCCGCTGAACCGGCCGATCATGGTGCTTGCCCTACGTGGCTGGTTCGACATCGCCGAGGTCGCCACCACCGCCATCAACGAACTGTTCGCCGATCGAATCGCTCCCATCGTGGCCTCGATCGATCCTGATCCGTTTTTCGATTTCACACAGGAACGACCGCACGTCGAACTCGACCACGACGAGGTTCGCCAGATCCGCTGGCCCGACAACGAGTTTCGGTTCGCCCGCTTCCCGGGCACGCCTCACGATCTCGTCGTGCTGGCCGGGGTCGAGCCTCACCTGCGTTACGCGACGTTCGCCGACAGCGTGCTCCAAGTTGCCAGGCGCTCCAAGTGCGAAGTCGTCGTCACCGTCGGCGCGGTGGCCGACACCATCCCCCACACGCGACCTCCGCTCGTGGTGGGCAGCACCACCAACGTCAATCTGCTCACTGCCCTTGGCCTGTCGCCGCCGCGGTACCAGGGCATCACGGGTCTGGTCGGCGTGCTGCAGGAGCGTCTCGATCGAGCCGGAATGCCGGCCATTTCGCTACGGGTTGGCGTGCCGCACTACCTGGGAAACGCGCAGCATCCGCAGTCGTCCATCGCCTTGCTGCAACACCTCCACCACGTGCTCGGTGTACCCGTGCACACTGCACGACTTGCCGCCGAGGCGGCGCGCCGAAGGGTGCTGCACGACGAAGCGGTGGCCGACGACGAGCAGGCCACCGCCTACGTGGCGATGCTGGAACGCGAGTACGACCAGCGTTCCGAGGAGGCGATTCCATCTGGCGACGATCTCGCCACCGAATTCGAGAGGTTCCTGCGCGACCAGCGCGACGACGAGACGTAAGGCGCACGAGCCCAACACCAGTGATGCGCATGGAGCTAGCCCTTGGCGGCGCGGAAGCCTGCTTCGAGGTCCGCGATGATGTCTTCGATCGACTCGAGACCGACGCTGAGCCGCACGAGCCCTGGGTAGACACCAGTCGAGGCCTGCTCCTCCTCGCTGAGCTGGCTGTGGGTGGTGGTCGCAGGTTGGATCACCAGGCTGCGCACGTCGCCGATGTTGGCGACATGGCTGTGCAGTTCGAGCGCTTCGACGAACCTCGTGCCGGCGTCCCTGCCACCCTTGATGATGAACGACAGGATCGAGCCGTAGCCCTTGTCGCGGCCGTACTTCTTGGCCCGCTCGTACCACTGGCTCGACGGCAGCCCGGCCCAGATGACGCTCTCGACCTCGTCGCGACCCTGCAGGAACTCGGCGACCTTGGCAGCGTTCGAGAAGTGGCGTTCCATCCGCAGGCTCAATGTCTCGAGGCCCTGCAGGAACAGGAACGCATTGAACGGCGATACCGCTGCGCCGGTGTCGCGCAATCCCTGCACCCTCGCCTTCAAGATGAACGCACCGTGGCCCAGCGCCGGCCAATACGACAGACCGTGATAGCTGGGATCGGGCTCGGTGAAGTTGGGAAACCGCCCGTTACCGAAGTCGAACGTGCCGCCATCGGTGATCGAACCACCGATCGACGTGCCGTGCCCACCGATGAACTTGGTGAGCGAGTGCACGACGATGTCGGCACCCCATTCGATCGGACGGATCAGGTACGGCGTCGGCACCGTGTTGTCGACGATCAGCGGAACCCCGACATCGTGGGCGACCTTCGAGACGCCTTCGATGTCGAAGATGTCGTTCTTCGGGTTCGACAGCACCTCACCGAAGAACAACTTGGTGTTGGGCTTCACTGCGGCGCGCCATTGATCGAGATTGTCGGGGTCGTCGACGAACGTGACCTCGATGCCGTGCTTGGGCAGCGTGTAGTGCAGCAAGTTGTAGGTGCCGCCGTACAGCGACGGCGAAGCAACGACATGGTCGCCGACCTCGGCGATCGTGGTGATCGCCAGCATCTCGGCGGCTTGACCGGAGCCGACAACGAGCGTGCCGGGGATGCCGATGGCCGTGGTGCAGCCCCCCTCCAACGCATTCAGACGTGCTTCGAGCGCCCCCTGCGTGGGATTCATGATGCGCGTGTAGATGTTGCCGACCTCGGCCAGGGCAAACAGGTTGGCCGCGTGCGCCGAGTCGCGGAACTCGTAGCTCGTGGTCTGGTAGATCGGCACGGCACGCGCGCCTGTTGTTGGGTCGGGATCTCCCCCGACATGGATCTGGCGTGTCTCGAATCCCCATGCGTCACTCATGGCGGGACACGCTACAGACGTAAATCCCGACCAATCAAGTCGGAATTAAAGGATTCGCTGTCGTTTGCGACGCCAAGTGCTGCCGAAGCTCGCGTTTCAAGAACTTGCCGGCCGGGTTCCGGGGGAGCGGGTCGGACACGATGATCACCCTCGACGGGATCATGAAGGCGGCGATCTTGGTCGACAGGAATGCACGCAGATCCTCGGGCGTCAGCGTTGCGTCCTCGACCAGATGGATCGCCACGGCGACCTCCTCCCCCAGCCGTTCGTCGGGGATACCGAAGACTGCAGCTTCGTGGATTGAGGGATGCTCATAGATGGCGGCCTCGACCTCGGCGCAGTAAACGTTCTCGCCGCCGCGCAGGATCATGTCCTTCAACCGGTCCTCGACGTAGTAGAAGCCTTCTTCGTCGACCCGGCCGATGTCGCCGCTACGCAGCCAGCCGTCGGCGATCGTCTCCGCCGTTGCTTCCGGTTTGTTCCAGTAGCAACGGATCAGCATCGGCCCGTTGAACCAGATCTCACCACGTTGGCCGGTCGGCACCTGTCGGCGGTCAGGGTCACGCACCTCGATGCGCATGATCGGCATCACCCTGCCGGTCGACGTCGGATGAGTCAGGTAGTCGACCCCGGTGTTGTTGGGCCCGTATGCATTGGTCTCGGTCATTCCGTAGCCCAGAGTCGGTCCGCCGCTCTTCACACTGCCGGCGACGCGTTCGACCAGCGCTGGCGGAGCTGGTGCACCGCCTCCGCCCACACCGCGCAGGCTCGACGTGTCGAAGTCTCCGAATCGCGGCGAGTTGACCAGGTCCCAGCTCTGCGTGGGAACACCGATGAAGTTGGTGACCCGCTCGCGTTCGATCAGCTCCAGTGCCTTCTCGGCATTCCACCGATGCATCATCACCAGCTTCGACTTCGAGACAACGCAGCTCAGCAACACCGGCACGCAACCGGTGACGTGGAACAAGGGCACGATGAGGATGAAGGTCAACGGTGCGGCGGGCGCCGGCGCGACGCCCGCTGGCAAGGCCGCCTCGTTGCGCACGACATCGATCGCGGCACGGCTACCGAACGCCATCACCGACGACACGATCGCGCCGTTGGTCGACACGGCACCCTTCGGTCTGCCCGTGGTGCCCGAGGTGTAGAGGATGGTTGCGTCGTCGTCCCAGCCGACGTCGACAGCCGGCATCGCGGCGCCTGACACCACGACATCGTTCCACCGATCGACATCGTCGCCCGACGGCGTCGCGGCGCGCACCTCGAGCATGCGGATTCCCAGTCGCCGGCACGGGTTGATCGATCGCCCGATTCGTTCCTCGTCGGCGATCAGTAGCGAAGCACCGCTGTCGGCGAGCGCGTAATCGATCTCATCCTCGACCCACAAGGCGTTCAGCGACACAGACACACCGCCGATCGAGATGATCGCAAGCATCGACATGACCCACTCGGGATAGTTGCGCATACCGATGGCCACACGGTCACCCTTGGCGATGCCGTAGCGATTGACCAGTGCGTCAGCGAGGGCGTCGATCTGTGCGAAGACCCCGTCGAACGACCACCGCTCGTCCTCGTACACGAGGAAGATGTCGTCGCCGCCCTGTCGGGCGATGTCGAAGATTCCCCGAAGGTTGGGTGGAGCATGCTTGAAGCGACGATTGCCGACGTCGTCCTCGAGAATCTCGAACAGCGAGCCGGGCGCGCACACCCGCGCGCACGCCTCTTCCCAGGTCATGGTCATTGTCCCCCCATGCGTCGCGCAGGTTTGGTGAAAGTCAGCCGCCGCTGGCGTCGGCGACCTTCTGGCGTCCGGCGCCGAGGAAGGGCATCATCGCCCGCAGTCGTGCACCGACTTCTTCGATCTGGTGTACTCGGCCGGCTTCGCGCAGACCATTGAAGTTGATGCGGCCGGTCTCGCTCTCGGCGACCCATTCCTTGGCGAACTTGCCGTTCTGGATCTCCTTGAGGATCTTCTTCATCTCGAGCTTGGTCTTGGCATTGACGATGCGGGGACCGCGCGTGACGTCGCCGTACTCGGCGGTGTCGCTGATCGAGTAACGCATGCCGGCGATGCCTTCCTCGTACATCAGATCGACGATCAACTTCACTTCGTGCAAGCACTCGAAGTAGGCCATCTCCGGCTGATAGCCGGCTTCGACCAGTGTCTCGAACCCAGCCTGCACCAGTGAGGTCAAGCCGCCACACAGCACGACCTGCTCGCCGAACAGGTCGGTCTCGGTCTCCTCGCTGAACGTTGTCTCGATGACGCCGGCGCGTGCGCCGCCGATGGCTTCGGCGTAGCTGAGGGCCAACGCATGGGCGCCACCCGTTGCGTCTTGGTGCACGGCGATGAGGCAGGGCACGCCGCCACCCTCGGTGTAGGTGCGGCGCACCAAGTGACCCGGGCCCTTCGGAGCGATCATGATGACGTCGACGGTCTTCGGCGGCCGAATGCGCTTGAACCGGATGTTGAAGCCGTGGGCGAAGGCAATTGCCTTTCCCTTGCGCATGTGTGGCTTGATGAACTCCTCGTACGTGGCCTTCTGCTCGGTGTCGGGCATGGTCAGCATGATCACGTCGGCCCACTTGGCGGCGGCGCCGATCTCCATCACGGTCAGACCCGCGGCCTGGGCCTTGGCGGCCGACTTGCTGCCCTCGCGCAGCCCGACGACCACAGGGACACCGGACTCCTTGAGGTTCAACGCATGCGCGTGTCCCTGCGAGCCGTAGCCGATGATGGCCACCTTGCGACCCCGAATGATCGACGGATCGGCGTCCGCCTCGTAGTACATCTTCGCGGCCATCTCAGCCAGCCTTTCCGTATTCGTTCTTCTTGGAGTTGGAGTTCGCGGCACGCAGGCGCGCCTCGCGATCGAGCTTGGGTAGCGCCACCCGGCCGGTTCGCTGCATCTCCACGATGCCATATCCGGACAGCAGTTCTTCAAAATCGTCGAGCTTGTCGGGGTGACCGTCGAGGCTGATCGTGATGGCCTCGGTGCCGACGGCCAGGATCTTGCCCTCGAAGATCGTCGCCAACTCCACGACCTGGCCACGATTCTCGGGGCTGCTGCGCACGGTCACCAGCAACAGTTCGCGTTCGACCGACCGGCGCGGGTCGAGCTCGCTGATCTTGACCACTTCGATCAGCTTGAACAGCTGCTTGGTGATCTGCTCGAGCGGCGATGAGTCGACGTCGACGACGATGGTGATGCGGCTGAAGCCCGGCTCCTCAGCCGGCGCGACGGCCAACGAGAAGATGTTGTAGTCGCGACGAGCGAACAGCCCGGCGACCCGAGCGAGAACGCCGGGGCGGTTCTGCACGAGCACCGACAGGATGTGGTGATTCATGTCGGTGCTCATTTGAGCGCACTCTTTCTGGTCATCTGAGAATCGGGCAGGATCAAGTCGTCGTTGCCCATGCCGGCGGGCACCATCGGGAAGACCTTCTCGCGGGCGTCGACCCTGAAGTCGACCACGACCGGTCGATCGTCGATGGAGTTGGCCTTGTCGATCGCCGGCCGCACCTCCTCAGGCGAGTCGACGCGAATGCCGACGCAACCCATCGCCTCGGCCCACTTGACGAAGTCGGGCAGTTCGGGTGACAGGTAGACCTCGCTGTAGCGCTCCTCGTAGAACATCTCCTGCCACTGCCGCACCATGCCGAGGTAGCTGTTGTTCAAGATGCCGACCTTGATCGGAATGCGCTCGACGCTGGCAGTGACCAACTCCTGCGCGGTCATCTGGAAACAGCCGTCACCGTCGATGGCCCACACAGTTCGATCGGGGCGGCCGACCTTGGCGCCGATTGCCGCAGGAACGCTGAACCCCATCGTGCCGAGCCCACCAGAGTTGACCCACGTGTACGGCTCGTTGAACCGCCAATACTGCGACGACCACATCTGGTGTTGGCCAACACCGCTGACCAAGATGGTGCCCTCAGGCGCGTTGTCGCGCAACTGCTCGAGGCAGAACTGTGGCTTCAACGCCTCGCCGGGCTCGCTGGCCTCGTATGCCAGCGGGAACTGCTCGCGCCAGCCGCTGATGCGACTCTTCCACGCACCGATGTCGGTTTGCTCCACACCGCTCTGCAGCAGATCACGGATCGCCTTGATGAGCTCCTCGATCACCAGCCGGCAGTCACCCACGATCGGCACATCCGGTCGGCGAACCTTGCCCTGCTCGGCCGGGTCGATGTCGACGTGGATGACTTTGGCATCGGGCGCGAAGGTCGACACCTTGCCGGTGATGCGGTCGTCGAAGCGGGCACCGAGTGTGATGAGCAGATCACTGCGCTGCAAGGCCGTGATCGCCGTCGCGTTGCCGTGCATGCCGGGCATGCCGAGGCACAGCGGGTGATCGTCGGGGAACGCGCCGCGCGCCATCAGGGTGGTGACGACGTGGATGTCGGTCATCTCGGCCAATTCGCGCAGCGCTTCAGCGGCGCGCGCCTTCAAGATGCCACCGCCGACGTAGAGGATCGGCCGCTCGGCGGCCAGGATCAGCTTGGCCGCCTCTTTGATCATGCGCGGGTGACCCTTCACGTTGGGCCGGTAGCCGGGCAGGCTGTCGATCACCTCGGCGTCGGTCGGCCAGTACCACTCCATCGAGTTCTGCAGCACATCTTTTGGAATGTCGATCAACGTCGGGCCGGGCCGGCCAGTCGTGGCGACGCGGAAGGCCTGGCGCACGGCCATGGGCAGGTTCTGGGCCGACATCACCAGTTCGTTGTGCTTGGTGACGCTGCGGGTGATGCCGACGGTGTCGCATTCCTGAAAGGCGTCGGTGCCGATCGCCGTGGTGGAAACCTGCCCGGTGATGCACACCATCGGAATCGAATCCATGTACGCATCGCACAGCGGTGTGACCATGTTGGTCGCCGCTGGGCCGCTGGTGACCATGGCAACGCCGGGACGACCGGTGACATGGGCGTAGCCCTCGGCCATGTGCCCGGCGCCCTGCTCGTGACGCACCAGTATGTGGCGAATCGAGCTGTCGAGTAGCGGATCGTAGGCAGGCAGGATGCACCCGCCGGGCAGGCCGAACATCACTTCCACGCCCTCCATCTCGAGCGCTTTGATCAGGGCCTGGGCCCCTGTGATCTTCATGTTGTCGTCTCCCTCTTCCTGAGTTGCCCCGAAAAACCAAACGGCCCCCCGGATGGGAGGCCAAGATGCACGCATATGTGGGCGTGCATCTACATGAGTACTACGACAATCGAGATGATTTCGGCACGCATTGATCGTAGTGTGCCATGCTCCCTGGCCAACGCGCAACCTCCCGGCCCGACAATCGCATGGTGACCACCAGACGAACGATCACCGCCGCGCAACGTCGGTCGCGACTGGCGGCAAGCCATGGCCTGATACCGAGCGCGCAGACCGACGATGTCGCCGCCATTGCCGACTCGGTCGTTGCGTTGCACTCGACCGATCCGTTGACGGTGTACCTCTCGGCGATGGCGCGCATGCAACGGCCCTCGGTCGAGGCGGTCTCGACGGCGCTCTACAACGACCGCACGGTGGTGCGGCATCACGCGATGCGTCGCACGTTGTGGGTGTGCACACCGCAGACGGCTCGGTGGGCGCACGCCGCGTGCACGACAGCACTTGCCGTAACCGAGTGGAAGCGGTTGGCCAAGATGGTCGAGGACAGCGGCGTCCCGCGGACGGCGCGGCATGGGCTGCGACTGCACGAGCCGACACGCTGACCGCACTGACATCGATGGGGACTGCCACGGCGCGGCAGTTGGGCAAGGCCGTACCTGCGCTGACGGAAAAGCTGCACTTGGCGGTCGGCAAGTCGTATACGGCGTCTCAGGGTGCACATACGAGATTGCTGTTGAACCTCGGGCTCGACGGCGCGATCGTGCGCGGCCGACCCGGCGGCACGTGGACCAATTCCGAATACACCTGGTCGGTTGCGGATCAATGGCTGCCGGGCGGGATCGCCGGCGCCGATCTCGAGTCGGCTGCCGCCGAACTGGCTCGCTGCTACCTCGTCCGGTTCGGCCCGGCGACGATGGCCGATCTGCAGTGGTGGGCTCGACCCGACGACGATGGGCTGGAAGCAGCGGGAGTGGTACCTCGGCGATCTTGCCGATTTCGGTGGACCGGTGTTCGACCGCAATGGCAATGCCGGCCCGACGATCTGGGTCGATGGGCATGTCGCCGGCGGCTGGGCGCAACGCAAGTCTGGCGAGGTGGTGTACCAGCTGCTGGCCCAGGTTCCGAAAGCCCGGGCCAAGGCGATCGCCGCCGAGGCCGAGCGATTGCGCGAACTGATCGGCGAGGCGCGGGTCAACGCGCGCTTTCCTGCACCCATGCAGAAAGATCTGTTGGCCTGACAGCCCGCTTGCAGCCGCGCCGCGGCCAGTCCAGCGCTGCGCTCGTCCACCTTCTGTGTCAGCGCACAAACCGACGGGTCGTTCTGGGAGCTGACACAGATCAGACTCGCCCCCGACCCAATCGGCGTACGTCCAACGGTAGAGGCCAGCTGTATCTGGAGTGTGATCCGAGGGTCGTGAGTGAGACAACGGAAGGGCATGAAGTGAAACACCGCACGAGATCGATCCGCAGGGCGCTGAGCGCGAGAGCAACCGCTGCATCCCCGTTGAGGAAGTATGACTGGCCCACCTCGTCGATGCCTCGGGGTGGGAGCCGCTCCGCGTCCTAGCGCTTCTTCGGCGCTGTCGCTTTCGTCCCGGAGTGTTCGGCTACTTCCTGGGCACGCAGCTTGGCGATGGCCTCGATCAGCTTCACAGGAACTGGCTGGGAGAGCGGAAAGCGGATCGTGCCCTTGCTGACCTCGTACGGTGCCAGGTCATCCTTGAAAACCTCGATCACCCGATCGGTGGCCGGATACAGCGAGTAGTGCTGTTTCCATCCGGCGAAGAAGATCACTGCGCCACCGTGCAGCTTGTACGCGGGGATCTGATAGCTGATCACTTCCTCAGCACTCGGCATCGCCTTGCGGATCGTGGTGCGGACCCGTCGCAGGATCGACTGCACATCGTCGGGCTGCGTCGCGATGTAGTCGTCGACGGACTTGAAATCTGGCTTGGCCATCACTTCCTCGATTCGTCGAAGTCGATCCTAGATGTCGGCGGATTGAGATTTCGACAAGGCAAAATAACGCTAGAGCGCTCCACATTCCTAGCCTGATCAGCCATGACCACTCCCCCGTCCCCCACCGTCGCGCCCGCTGAAGGCCGACTCGGCGTGTTGACCGTCGGCCTCGGGGCCGTCGCATCGACATTGATCGCCGGCGTCGAGCTCGTGAAACGCGGCATGAGCGCACCCGTCGGCTCGCTGACCCAGATGGGCACGATTCGCCTGGGCAAGCGCACCGACAACCGTCGGCCGCTGATCAACGACTTTCTTCCGCTGGCCTCGCTCGACGACATCGTCTTCGGCGCATGGGATCCCTTTCCCGACGATGCCTACGTGGCCGCCACCCGGGCAGGCGTGCTCGAAGGCGGCAAGCACATCGAAGCCGTCAGCGACGCGTTGCGCGAGGTTCGGCCAATGCCCGCTGCGTTCGATCGCGAATACGTGAAGCGCATCGACGCCGACAACACGATGCACACGATCAACAAGCGCAGCATGCTGAATGCGATCCGCGAAGACATCAACCGCTTCCGCGAGGACAAGCGGGTCGAGCGGGTCGTGATGATCTGGTGCGCCAGCACCGAGATCTTCATCGAGCCCGGTCCTGCGCACATGAGCCTCGAAGCATTCGAGGCAGCAATCGATGCCAACGACCCGACGATCGCCCCGTCCATGCTCTACGCCTACGCGGCGATTCTCGAGGGCGTTCCGTTCGCCAACGGTGCGCCGAACCTGACCGTCGACATTCCCGCATTGCGAGAGTTGGCGATGGAGCGCAAGATTCCCATCAGCGGCAAGGACTTCAAGACCGGCCAGACGCTGATCAAGACCGTGATCGGCCCGATGCTGAAGGCGCGCATGCTCGGGTTGTCGGGTTGGTACTCGACCAACATCCTCGGCAACCGCGATGGCGAGGTGCTCGACGATCCCGACAACTTCAAAACCAAGGAGGAGTCCAAGCTCGGCGTGCTCGAGCACATCTTGGATCCCGAGGTCTTCCCGGCGCTGTACGGCAACGTGTACCACAAGGTACGAATCAACTACTACCCACCGCGAGGCGACAACAAGGAGGGCTGGGACAACATCGACCTCTTCGGCTGGCTCGGCTACCCGATGCAATTGAAGATCGACTTCCTCTGCCGGGACTCGATCCTGGCCGCGCCACTCGCTCTCGACCTGGTGTTGTTCAGCGACCTGGCGCAGCGCGCCGGAATGTTCGGCATCCAGGAGTGGCTGGGCTTCTACTACAAGGCGCCGATGGTGGCCCCGGGGTTGTACGCCGAGCACGACCTGTTCATCCAGCTCACCAAGCTGAAGAACACGCTGCGGTGGATGATGGGCGAGGCGCAGATCACCCACCTCGGCCGCGAGTACTACGAGGACGCCTAGCCGGCAACGGGTCCAGAGGGCGCCAGCGATAGCACGACGCGGGTTCCGCCGAGTGGGCTCGATCCGATCGATACGGAGCCACGGTGAGCGATCGCCACTTGCTGGGCGATGGCCAGGCCGAGCCCCGAACCATGACCGGCACCACCACGTTCGAATCGCTGGAGCACACGCTGGCGATCAGCGGCCGGCACGCCGGGCCCGTTGTCGTCGACGGTAACGGTCGCGCCCGCCACCGATACGACGACATGCTGAGCCGCGCCGTCGACAGGCACTCCGTGGACCAGTGCGTTGCGAACAATGTTGGCGATGGCCAGCCGTGCCCCGTCGCGCCACGCGATCAGCGTGGTTGGTGGCGTCGTCTCGATCTCGATCGATGCATCTGGCGAGCGGCGACGCTCATCGGCAACGGCTGCGTCGGCAACGTCGGCGAGATCGACCTCGTCGAACCACGACGGATCCGCAAACTCTGCGTCGGCCAAGGCGCGCACCGCTGACAACGCGGCAGCCATGCGCTGCAACTGTTCGTTCGCCAACCCGAGCACCTCCGTACGATCCGGCTCGGCGATCCGCCTACTTCTGGCGATATCGAGATTTGTGAGCGCACCCTGCAGCGGCGTGCGCAACTCGTGGGTGGCTGACGCCGCGAATGCCCTGGCCGCGTCGAGGGCGGCGCCACGCCGTTGGGTCTCGTCCGCGAGGCGCTCGAGGTTCTCGTTCAACGTCGCGGCGACATCGTCGACTTCTGTCGATCCGTAGGCACTGCCCACTCGCCATGTGCTTGGCTCGGCGTCCTCGATTCGCTCGGTGTCGCGGCGCAGTGCCGTGAGCGGTCGGGTGGCAATCTTGCCGAGCAGGAAACCGACGAGTCCAGCAGCCATCGTTGTCAGCAGCATCACCAGGATCACCCGGCGGCGCAGCTCCACCGCCCGGGCATCGACGTCACCGAGAGGTGCGACCAGTTGCACCACAGCCTTGTCGCCGGGTCTGGGCACATCGACCACCTCGACGGCATACAGCCGCCACCGATCGCCGCTGGCCTGCGCCGTCGACCACCCAGGCACGATCTCGACGGGAAGCGGATCATCCGGCAACAGCCCGAGCGAGATCGTTTCGCCATCGATCACGACCCGCGCTCCCTCGAGCGTCGTGCGGAGCTCGGATTGCGAAAGCCGCTCGGCGACGGCAGCGAGAATCGGCGCGGTCTCGGCGCGTTCCTCCAGCTGCTTGTCGACACGTTCCACGAGGACGCTTGCAAAGTAGCCACGGAACAGGGCCCCGACGGCCAGCAAGGTGATCGAGGCAGCCACGAACGACGCCAGCCCGGTACGAGTTGCCAGGCGCATCTACTCGGCCCTCAACACGAAGCCGACGCCGCGGACGGTCTCGATCATGTGGTGGGCGCCGGCAGACTCCAGCTTGCGTCGCACATATCCGACGAAGACGTCGACCACATTCGTGTCGACATCGAAGTCATATCCCCACACCAGCTCGAGCAGTCGGATCCGGGACAGGACGATCCCAGGGTTGGCGACAAAGACCGCGAGCAGATCGAACTCGCGCCTCGACAGATCGAGCCGGGCGTCGTGGGCGGTGGCGACTCGTCGATCGAGATCGATCCACAACGGTCCAGCGGCCGACACCGACGTGACCCCGGCGGATGGCCGCGCCCGCCGAAGCAGTGCATGAACACGAGCCGCCAGCTCGTCGAGCGAGAACGGCTTGACGACATAGTCGTCGGCGCCGGCCTGCAGACCGGCGACTCGATCACCAACCCGATCGCGGGCCGACAGGATCAGAATCGGCGTATCGACGTCGAGCGCACGCAGCCGTGTGCACAACTCGACGCCCGACATTCCGGGAAGGCCGATATCGACGATCATCACATCGGGTCGGCGACGAGCGATGATCTCGATCGCAGACTCGGCGTCGGGCACCGACGAGACATCGAACCCGTGCACGCCCAGCCCGCGGTCGACCGCCGTGCGCACGGCATCGTCGTCTTCGACAACGAGCACGCGTCCGCCGTCGCTCGAGCTCACCGACATCGGGTTCTCATCGCCGCACTGTCGTCGACACAGACACATTGTGGTCGCTGCGGTTCCGTCTTGGCTGAGTTCGGCAGCAAGGTGAGATGAATGGGGGAGTATTCACCACTACATATAGTGGTTTCCAGCTGTGAGGCATCACCATTTGATGGCAGCCGTCGTTTGCCATCGCGCTCCAATTCGGGCAATCGGCGCTAGCGCCCAGTCATGCCGGCTTCGAGCTTGCAGGGGCCAACACGTCATGAGTTCCCTACCATGGTGGCGTGCCATCCGGTGTCCTAAGGCGAGCTGCAGTCCCCTTGATGGTTGCGTGGACTCTTGGGAGTGCCTGTAGTGGCGAGAGGGCAGATTCAGCGGTTGTTGCCACGTCCGAGAATGCCGTCGCCGCGTACGTCTTCGTCGGCAAACAAGGCCTGGATCCGGTCGCCTGGGATCGGATATTGAGCTGCAAGAGTGATCCGCTATGCACGTCCTCGGGCCTGCTTCCGGGGGTCGCGTCGGCAGCTACAACGCGCGACCGCGATCGCGGTTGGGGAGTCCGCATCCTGCTTTTTGAAGACGCAAGCGCAGCTGATCGGTCGAGGCTCAGTTCTCGGACCACAGCCGCCGGCTTAGGTGAGCCACAGTGGCTTGCGCGGGACGACTGGTGGCCGTCGTGCGATGGCGAAGCCGATTGCGTTCGGGTCAAGGATTCGTCGAGCTTCGGGTAGGCGAACTCTCCGCGACGCGACCCATTGTTCGGTCTTCGAGTGGGATCCGCGGCAGCGCCAGAACTGCCGCTCGGCGTGGATTTCGGCACCTGCGCGAAGGCGGGCGGACGAACTGGGCAGCCCCAGAACCGTACGTAGCGTTCTGGGCGTGCCCAGTTCAACGGCGGCGGCGGGCCGACGATTGATCGCGCCTCATCTGCCGACCTGAGCGCGGTCACCGTGCTGCCGAACTCAGTCCTGGCTGAGATCCGCATCGATACCGGCGAGCAGCTGGTCGATCTCGTCGAGTTGCCTCTCGAGATCGGCGACCTCCGCGTCGGTTACTACAACAGTCTCGGTGGTTGCGGTTGTCGGCGCCTGAGCCGTCGTGGAAGCGACCGGCGCGGTCTCACTCGGCACGATCTCGGCCGCCGCCGTGGCTGACGGCACCGTTGCAGACGGAACTGTGACAGCCGGTGCTGAGACAGCCGGTTTCGTGGCAGCTGGTTGGGTGGCCGTTGGGGCAGAGGGCACGGTGGCAGTGTCGCCGGCATCTGACGACCCGCAGGCCGCCAGCCCGATGGCGACTGCCAGCACCGCCAGCATGGCCGCCATCGGGCGATTCCGGTCGCGGAGACTCATCACACCTCGACGCCGTGGTTGCGGCACCGCTCGGCCAGGTTCGCCAGCCGCTCGTGCCGCTGGGCGAGCACCTCGAGGGATTGCGTGCGAACCGCCAGGCGATTCTCGAGCACCGTCGCGAGCTGCGTGCGGCCTTTTGCGTTCGCATCGTCGATCTGGGCTTGCAACCACGCCAGCGAACCGCGGACGGTGGCATCGCCGTTGAGACGGGTGATCAAGTTGTCGGTACGAAGCTGCAGGTTGGGGATGCGCAGGCAGGCTCGCTGGTAGCGCACGGGAAGCTCGCTAGTGGTGTCAGTCGTGCTCGCTGCCTGAGCCGCACTCGGCACCATCAGGGCGGCACCGGCTGTCACTACGGCGGCACCGACCATGATTGCGGACTTGATACGACGGGGGGTCGTCATTGCTCTCTCCTTCGGTCACGCCGGCGAGTTGTTCACCGGACACGACTCACAATGAATCGGTACTCTGAGACAACTCTGTGAGGTCGATGTGACGTCCGTCACACATCTCACCCCAGAAGCAGGCAGATATCAGGCAGAGATCAGGCGGCGATGACGGAGCCGACCCGCACGTCGTGAGCGGCGACCGGCAGCTCATCGACCAATTGATCGGTGAAACACACCCCGACCGATGGAGCCGACAGGGTGGGAAGAAACCTGTCGTAGTAGCCCTGACCGAACCCGAGACGATCACCAGCCGCCGTGAAGGCCAGGCCCGGCACGACCACGAGGTCGATCTCGTCGAGCGCGACGGCCGGACCGGTCGGCTCCTGCACGCCGAACCGGCTGGCGACCAGTGGCCCGTCACCGTCGGCGGAAACGATCCCCGACGGCTCCACCCGCGGCAGCAACAGCCGTTTGCCTTCGACGGTCAGTCGGGCGAACAACGGGTCGGTGTCGGGTTCGCCGTTGAAGGCGACAAAGGCCATCACGCTATTCGCCTGCTGGTATTCCGGCAGTTCGGCCAACAACGCCCACAACTGCACGCTGCGCATCAAATGATCATCGACCATGTCGCGGACCATTCGCATCCGCTTGCGCAGGGCCGCCTTGTCGATCACCCGCACAGCGTGCCACGGCTGTCAACGCAACGTGGCCCGGCAGTACAGTCCACCGTGATGTCGATCGATCCGTTGAAGTATCGCCTCGTGCTCGGCCACTTTCCCACCGGGGTCACCGTGGTCACGG
>JANPBZ010000143.1:0-17693 GCA_031430695.1 Ilumatobacteraceae bacterium | reverse complement strand
CCCGAACCGAGCATCTCCACTGCTTTGTCGTTGGCCGTGGCGACCACCGGTACGCCGGCCGGGATGCCGGTGGCCTCGGCCGCTTCCGGCGTGACCCCGCCGATGACATCGGCGGGCATCTGTAGTTCGAACAGCATGTCGCGCGTGACACCGAACTGCTTGTACAGAACAGGGTCCTCGCTCCACTTCCACGTATCGGTGTCGATCGGCCATTGCAGCAAGATGTTGTTGGCCGCAGTGTCCCTGAACATGCCCGTGAAGCGATGGGCCAGATATCCCGACGAGGTCGTGGCGTACGCGACAGCGATGTCGTCGGGTATGTACGGCTGGTAGGCGCGGTCGTCCATCCAACTGATCACCGGTTCAGCCAGTAAACCATCCGCCTTGAGAAAGGCCTTGCAGCACCGGATCGGGCAGAGCCCGACGCCGACGATCTCGTTGACGTCGCCGTTGAACACGGCCAACGCCTGGCGGCTCGCCGCGGCGATCGATACCCAGAGGTCGTCATCCGGGTGGATCGCGACGCCATGCCGGGGTCTGCCCATCGGCTGCAGGGCATGCTGGCCCCGCGCGACCGCGTTCCCGTCAGCGTCGTAGATGACGACCTTCGCGCTCTGCGTGCCGCAGTCGACGCCGATGAGATAGGGACCATCCATCATCCTGAGTTCCTCGTCCTAGCGGACGAGATAGCCGCCGTCCACAGCGAGGATGTGGCCGTTGACGTAGTCCGAGGCGCGGCTGGCGAGAAAGACGACGGTGCCCATCAGGTCGACGGGGTCACCCCAGCGGTCGGCGGGGATGTGATCGAGCACGCGGCGGCTGGTCTCCGGGTTGCTCCGGGTGTTCGCGGTGATCGCCGTCGCGTAGTAGCCGGGGGCGATGCCGTTGACCTGGATGTTGTACTGGGCGAGCTCGTCGCAGTAGGCCTTCGTGAGGCCGGCGATGCCGTGCTTGGTCGCCGCGTAGGCCGGCGACAGCTGACCGCCGAGGAAGCTGAACATCGAGCAGATGTTGATGATCTTGCCGCTGCGCCGCGGCACCATCGTCTGGGCGGCTTCATGGCTCATCTCGAACGCGGCAGTCAGGTTGACCTGGACGCTGGCGTCCCACAGTTCCCGCCCGAAATCGAGCACCTCCGCCAGCGGGCACACGCCCGCGCTGTTGATCAGGATGTCGAGTAAGCCCAACTCCTGAACGCACCGCTCGACGATCCGCTTCGGTGTGCCGGACTCAGTGATGTCGGCCTGCATGAACTCGTAGCGCACACCCTCGGCCTCGACCATCGAGCGCGTGCCGCCCTTGTCATCAGTCGTGGCGTCGTCCATCAAACTGGGAACGAACACGTTGGCGCCAGCCTTGGCGAGGGCGAGTGTGAATGCCTGCCCGAGACCGGTGTTGCCGCCGGTGACGATGGCGTTCTTGCCTGCGAGCCCGAAGTACCCCATGGCAAATTCTGTGATCGTCATTCGTGCTGTCAATCCCCACTTTGATCGAAGCTCACCGGCGATGAAGACTGTAGCGATGGCTGAACAGGTCGGATACGTCGGACTCGGCAATCTGGGAATTCATCTGGCGACGAGCCTGCTGCGAGCGGGCCATCAGATCACAGTGACCGATCTCGATCGTGATCTTGCCGATGGGTTGATCGCCGCCGGTGCCACGTGGGCCGAGTCCGCTGCAGAGGTCGCCGCACGGTCGACGGTCGTGTTCACCTGCCTGCCGTCGCCTGCAGCTGTCAACGCCGTGGTCTGCGGCTCGAAGGGAGTACTCGAGGGCCTGGCGGCCGGTGGGACGTGGATCGACAACAGCACCAACGACCGCAGTGAGACGCTGCGGCTGGCGGCGCGGTGCGTCGAGCGCGGCGTCAACGTGTTGGAGTGCCCGGTCACCGGAGGAGTCCACAAGGCCGCCGAAGGCGACATCACGGTGCTGGTCGGTGGCGACGAGCAGGTGTTCGAGCGGCACCGCCCCCTGCTGGAGGCGATGGGAAGCCCGATCCTGTACATGGGTCCACTCGGCAACGCAGCGATCATCAAGGTGATCACCAACATGCTTGCCTTCGTCCATCTGGTTGCGGCCGGCGAGGCGCTGATGCTGGCCAAGCGAGGTGGTCTCGATCTGGCCAAGTCGTTCGAGGCGATCGTCAACAGCTCGGGCAACAGCTTCGTCCACGAGACCGAGAGCCAGCTGATCTTGAACGGCAGCTACAACATCGGGTTCACCATGGATCTCGCGCTCAAGGATCTGGGGTTCGCGATGCAAATGGGCCGCGAGTTCGGCGTGCCACTGGAGGTCGCCGGGTTGGTCGAGCAGACCTTCGTTCGGTCGAAGGCTCAATATGGCGGTGGGGCGTGGTCGTCTCAGGTCGTCAAGTTGCTGGAGGACGCCGTGGGCACCGATCTACGAGCTCCCGGCTTCCCCGACGTGCTGCAATGAGGCGTACGCCCGCACAGTGAATGTTCCTGCGCCAACGATCTTGGGGGGCACGGCAGTGAATTCGAAACCATCTCGTGGCAGCGCAGCCAGGTTGGTGAGGTGCTCGATGATCGGGATCCCGGCTCCCAGCAGTGCCCGGTGCACTGGGCGTTGCATGTCGTCCGTGCTGTCGATGTTGAGCGAATCGATCCCGACACACGCGACACCGCTGGCAGCCAGTGCCTCGGCAGCCGCCGTCGTCAGGTACGGATGGTTCTCGGCGTATGCCGGCGTGCCGAAGTGAAGGGAATGATCGGTTCGGATCAACACGGCATGTCCGCCGAGCGTGTCGAAGGATTCGGCGGTGAGGTCGATGGCGCGAGACCCTCGGCAGTCGAGGCACACCGCGGGAACCGCGGCGACTCGTTCCAGCGCCAGTTCCGCGAGATCGTGGCCTTCGTCGAACCGATGGAAGGGCACATCCATGTATGTCCCTGTGTTCGTGCAGATGGCGATCATCCCGATGTGGAATCGAACTCCCGGGCCATACACGTGCTCGGATTCCTCGCGGCTGAGATGGGTTCCGATCACCGGTGCGGGTAGGCCGGGGTAGGTGATCATTCCGTCGGTGATCGGATGGCTGAGATCGATGAGCATGATCCTCGTCACGCTCCGACGTTACCCAGCAGTCAGACCAGGAACTGAACGACGACGATCTTGGTGATCATCGCAACGGGGAACACGAGCTCGTAGGCCCGGCTGAGCCGATCGTCACCCGCTGAGCGCTCGGGCGGTGCCGGCAGAGGCAGGCGACGACCGAGCACCAATGTCGTCATCACGAGCATCGCGACGACCGCGGCGGGATAGACGAGTGAGTAGGCGACGACTGGATCGCCAGCGGTCAGCGCATCGGAGGCAGCCTGCAGCGCAGGGGTGTTGGTGGTGCTGCCTGCGAAGAGCCCCGCTGTTTCTGCCGAGGTGAGGCTGAGCACCGACCCCACCGCCGAACACAAGCCGGCGAGGCCAAGGATCAATCCGACCGTCATGGTGCACGCCACGACGCCCCGCGCCGGATGCCGCTGAAGAACGTCGGTCCCGAGGCCAGCCCGATCGTGTAGGTGAACAACACCAGGCCGAGCTCGCGCAGCACAGTGAGACCTTGGGTGCTCCCGAACGAATCGTCGACCGCTCCGATGGCGAGCCCGACGAACAGCGCCGCTGCCGGTCCCAGGCTGATACCGCGAATGCGGACAGCACCGACACCGGCGCCGAGGGCAATGGCGAGGAACGCGAGAAGGACCGGGTCCTTGGCGAGGATGTCAACGACGGCTATGAGACTAGCCAGGCTGATCGTCGATGACTTCCTGGAAGTCGGCTGCCGTGAAACCGGGAGGGATCTGGCCGACGAGTCTCAGGGCGCCGAAGATCGCTCGGTCCACGGTCTCCACTTTGTCCATCGGCGGGGCGAGTCCGGCGCGGACTGCGTTCTCGTAGTCGACAGGGTCGCTCACCCAGGACGCGACGATGCCGGATGCGGTGAAGATTGCGTCGGAGTCCGCTGCCTTGATTGCCTTGACCATGTCGTCCTCCTCGTCCGCCTCTTCGGGCGGAACCAACTCTATTCTTGCCTGCGGATGTGATTCCTCGAAGGTCAGCACCGCAGGCGGAACCGTGTCACCGACGAACCATTGGACGTGCCACTTCTCGCTCCTCGTTCCATGGGCGAACCCGAAGTCGAGTTCGTGCGTGAACAGCCAGTCAACGACTGCATCCGTGAGGTTGTCCAGCGCGCTGTCCGTGTCCGCCCCATCGGGCAGGGCTAGATCGTCGGCGCACCACAGTCCGTGCGGTGACGTGCCGGGCACAGCGGCCGTGGCCGGGAACTTCCCGTTTGCAAACTGGATCTTCGTCCAATGATCGTTGTCGGCGATCACGACACCCGGCAGCAACGTTTCCACAGCAGCACGATCTTGGGCAGGAAAGACCTTCGTCAGTTCTCTGTCGAGGGCGCGAGTGCTGCTGAACTCCTCGGGCGAGCACGGTCGATAGCGCGCCTGGGCGCCGCCGAAGATCATCCACTGCTGAGCGAGCGTGCGGCCGCGGCCAGTCGTCGTGAGCGTGACACCGAGATCGCGATTGATAGCTGCGTGCATCGCCCGCATTCCACGTGCCGGCAGCGAGGCCATCTTGAAGATCGTCCCCGGACGGTCGACGACTTCCAGCAATGCCTCGTCGACGGCGCCGTTCGGTTGCGTGGCGATGACGCTCGGAGACTTCGTCTTTCTGATCGGCATACTCGGCCTCTGGGCCATCGCGGCACCATCCCGGATGTACAGAACGGCCACCGTCGCGGCAACGGTTCACCCGGTCACGATACACCCGGCGTTCCGCCCTGGGCGACCACTGCTTCGCTACCGGCGCATGCGGTGAGCGCTGTCAGCGCAGTGACGGCGATGATGAACTGCTTTTTCATTGGATGCTCCTTGGTGGGACGACTTGTTGGGACGGGGTCGGGATTGACGAGCAGTGCGGTCGCGGTGAATCCCGCGGCGACGACGCAGACGATGAGTGAGCCGGTGATCTTCATGCCGGTGCGTACGTCATCCGCCGGTGATCGGTTCGCGATTCGAACCGATCACGGTCCGTCGCCGTACTGGTGGCTATGACCGCTTCAACCATTGCCGAGCCCGACGCTGTGGAATCCCGATGCTCGAACCATGTCGCGCTGCTCGGGCTCGCAGCAGCCGGTGGCGCCGTTGCCACCGCCCTCGGCGTCTACGGGCGGGTGCACACTCCCACCGGAGGCCAGATCGCCGACCTCGGCTTCCAGACCATGAAAGCCATGAAGTCGTTTCTCGCCAATGTCGCGATGGGCCTAGTGGTTGTGCAGATCGCATCCGCGCTGGCGATGTTCGGCCGGCTGCCGTTGCTCACTACGACACCGAAGCCACGGCCGCTCGTCCACGGCTTGTTCGGTTGCGCCTTCTATGGAGCGATGACCACCAAGCTGCTCGCATTGCGATCCAAACGGCTGCCGCGGTGGGCGATCCCGGTGTTCGGTTCCCTGCTGGTGCTGACGTTGACCGTGGCGTGGCTGACCTCGGCCCTGTGGTTCTACACCGCCTTTGACATCACCCGATAGTGGAGCCCTACAGGCGGCAACCGGCTCGGCCCGTCAGCGTGTCGTCGGAGGGCAGGAAGTCAGGGCACCGTGTCTCGGTGAAGCTCGGCTCAGCGCCGCCCTCGACGGCGAACACCGCGTCGGTGAAGTTTGCAGCGGTGAGGTCGACGCGTGAGAACGAGGCACCGGTGAGCGTGGCACCAGTGAAACGCGCCGCGGACATCGAGATTGTTCCGCTCGCTCGACTGCTGAAACTCACGCCGGTGAGGTCGAATCCACTGAGGTCGACACCTGCCAATGTCTCGCCGCTGCGGACCCCTACCGTCACCTGTGTCATCGTCGCCGTCGACAAGTCGGTGGTATCGAACAGTGTTGCGTTCACCTGTGCACCCGTCAGCGTCGCACCGGTCACCGTGGCGTTGGTGAGATCAGTTCCAGATAGATCGGCACCGGCGAGCGAGGCGCTGGTCAAGTCGGCACCAGTCAGCTTGCCGAGAACGGTGGCATCGTCAAGTCGGGCACCGACGAGCACTGCATCGCTGAGATCGATCTCTTCGCCGAGGGTGGCACCGCGTAGATCGATGCCGGTGAGGTCGGCGGCTGGCCCAAGCGGCGGATCGAACGATTCGGCAAGCGAGCACGCCGCTCCAGGCGAGGGCGCGCACACCCGGCGGTCAGGTGGCGGCGTATTGACCGGGTCATTCGTGGCCGCCGATGGATCGGTTGCTGCGACGATCGTCGGCGCAGTGGTGGCCGGCGCGATGGTTGCCCCGTCACTCCCTGAGCACGCGGCGACGATGGAGGCAATGACGATGAATCCGCCAACCCTGCCGCCGACCGACCACCGCATCATCGAAGGGGAGCCTACGCGTCAGCGAACTCCTCGCTTCCGCACCGTCTAGCTTGACGGTGACATGGGCGCGAGTGTGAAGGGCCGAACGGAGTTGACCGATGCGTATCTGCGCAGGCTCGGCGTGGATGTTGAGCCACCATCGGTCGAGGCGCTGTTCCGGATTCACCGCGCCCACGTCGAACGCGTGCCGTACGAGACGACCTGGATCCACCTCGGCGAGCGATGGGACATCGACACCGGCCGAGCGATGGAACGTATCGCCTATCGCGGGCGCGGCGGCTACTGCTTCCACCTCAACGGCTCGTTGGCGGGTCTGCTCGCAACATCGGGGTACGACGTGTCACTGCATATCGGTGGCGTGCATCGCGTCGAGCCATTGCCCGACGATCTGACGAACCACCTCGTGCTGACCGTCGCCGGCCTTCCGACCGACGGCAACCCGGCAGGCAGGTGGTACGTCGATGCCGGGCTGGGCGACGCGCTGTACGAACCACTGCCACTGTTGGCTGGGACGTACGAGCAGGGCCCGATGACGTTTGTACTGACCGAGACGCCGGGCGGGATCGGCGACTGGCACCTGGCTCACGACCCAGAGGGCTCGTTTGCCGGAATGAACTTCCGCTCGTCGGTCGCGGCCGTCGACGACTTCGCGAGCCGGCACGCGTACCTGTCGACCTCAGCGGATTCGGGCTTCGTTCGAAACGTGACTGCGCAGCGTCGACAGCAACACAGCGTGGCTTGGATTCGTGCGCTCACCTACGGACGACGCGACTCCAACGGCGCTGTCACGAGCTTCGTGACAGCACGAGACGACTGGTTTGCGCTGCTCGCTGACGAGTTCCTGCTTCGCCTCGACGATGTCGACGCAGATGCGAAGGACCGGCTGTGGATGAGCGCTCGCACGGCGCACGAGGCGTGGCTTGCTACGACGTGACGTCGTCGACGACCAGCCGGTAGCCGACATGTGAGATGGTCTCGATCCGCGGGCGCTGGGCGCCGCTGCGGAGACCGGCTCGGATGCGAGCGGCAAGTACGCCGGTCGACAGCGATCGCAACGCGAAGTCGTCCGCGCCCGAGCGCCAACAGCGACCGCGTTCAGTTCCAACGCGACGTCGCGCAGCCGATCCGCGAGCGGAGCCGGGTTCGCTGCCGCGTCATGCACCACGACAAGGCTTCCGGCATCGTTGTGGAGCCGCAGCCTGGAGGCAACGAAGTCGATGTCGGGCTCGTGGCTACCGCCTGTCATCGCTGAACGTGGCATGAAGTGCGGACCGTACTTGGGCAGTGTGTCTGAATTGTCGCCGCATTGTTTCCATCAGATGACGCTGCCGTGGCGAGCGCGCACGATAGCCACATAACCGAAATGTAGGGGCGACCTGAGGGAAACGTGGGCCACTTATCGTGCGCGTGACTGACGCCAACGAAGTCGGCAGTTGTCTCTTACCTAGCCCCTTACAGATCGGGAGGACGTAGTGCGCAAAGCACTCAAGTACATCGTTGGCGGTGCCGTCGGCGCCGGACTGACCACACTCTTCATCGGAGGTACCGCGTTCGCGGCCGACGAAGACCCGGTTGCCGTGCTCGGCACCCAGGTCAACTTGTTGTGGGTGGTGATCGGAGCCGTCCTCGTCATCTTCATGCAGGCGGGCTTCGCGCTCGTGGAGACGGGATTCACCCAGAAGAAGAACGCGGCTCACGTGATGAGCACCAACTTCATGATCTTCGGCCTCGGCTTCGTCGGATTCTTGTTCTTGGGGTTCCCGCTGGCGTTCGGTGGGTTCACCTACTCGGCTTTCGGACTCAATGATCCGATGAGTGATCCGCTGCTCGGCTCCGACAACTGGATCTTTCTCTGGAAGGGCTGGGATCATCTCGGCAACGGCGCCACTCCGGCGCTGCTGGCCTTCTTCTTGTACATGGTTGCCTTCATGGACACCACAGCCACCATCCCGACGGGTGCAATGGCCGAGCGTTGGAAGTGGAAGAGCTTCGCGATCTGGGGCCTGTTCTGTGGCGCCATCTACTACCCGCTGTTCGCCAGTTGGACATGGGGTGGCGGCTGGCTGGCCAAGACGTGGGACACGATGAGCCTGGGCACCGGCTATGTCGACTTCGCCGGTTCCGGCGTGGTGCACGCCGTCGGCGGCGTCGCCGCACTCGCCGGCGCAATCATTCTTGGCCCGCGCATCGGCAAGTACGGCCCCGACGGCAAGCCCAACGTCATCCCCGGCCACAACATCCCCATGGCTCAGCTCGGCTGTTTCATCCTGCTGTTCGGCTGGTTCGGCTTCAACGCTGCATCGACGTTCGCCGCAACCGATATCCAGTTCGCAACGGTTGCAGCCAACACCGCCATCGCCGGCGCGGTCGGCTCGGTCGTGGCGATGTACTACATGATGGCGAAAACCGGAAAGCCCGATCCCGGGATGATGGTCAACGGCATGCTTGCCGGTCTCGTGGCGATCACTGCGCCGTGTGCGTTCGTGGCACCGTGGGCTGCTGCAGTGATTGGTGCTGTCGCCGCCGTGCTCGTCATCGAAGCTGCGTTGTTCATCGAGCGCAAGGGCGTCGATGACCCGGTAGGCGCCATCGCCGTGCACGGCGTCGGCGGGATCTTCGGTGTGCTCTGCGTGGGGATCTTCGCCAATGGCAACTACGGCGCAGGCTGGAACCTTGCTGTTGACGACGCTGGCGAGCCGAAGAAGATCGAAGGCCTGATCAAGGGCGAGTTCGGTCAGTTCGGCGCCCAGCTTCTGGGAGCCATCGTGATTCTCACGGTCATTCTCGGTATCGCCTACGCCTTCTTCAAGATCCAGGACAAGCTGACCAAGGGCGGCATCCGCCCGCCCGAGGAAGAAGAGATCGCCGGCGTCAACATGGCCGAGATGGGTGTTGTCGCCTACGTCGACTGACCCCAGTATCCAACGATGCGAAAGGCTCCCGGTGCTACGCCGGGAGCCTTCCCGCTTCGTCACTCCAGCGGTTCGCCTCGGGCGTGGGCCTGCAGGTAGCCCGACAGAGTCGGGCCGAATGTGGCGCCGCCGTTCTCGTCGGGAAGTCGCAGTTCGATGTCGACGTCCTCGTCTCGGGTCAGCTGGCGCTCGAGCCAGAACGTGAACTTCAACGGCTGACCCGGGCCGGCCGGCTGCCCGCTGTCGGTCCAGCCAATGCAGTGATCCGCGCGCAGGCCGACCGGTCCAAAGACGATCCTGACGGTCGCGACGACACCTTCGAGTTCGGTCTGTCCCACGTTCATCGCGATGTACGTGTACGAATCGGTGTTGACGTCGTAGTGTCCGTCGTTCTCCCACTCGAGACGAGGAGTCTCCTCGACGTACGTGTGCGGCTGCCGACCTTCGGCATGCGGGTCGAGGTTGTCGAGGTTGCCGCGCAGCACGTTCCACGTCTCGTCGCCGACAATGCCGTCGACCTGCGCGTTGTGGTACCGCTGGAACTCCCGCACGTAGCGCTCGGTCGCGTCGTCGAAGACGCCGGTCGACTGGTAGTCGTCGGGGATGTTGATCACACCGCTGCCGAGCAGCTTCAGCTGCGTCTGCAGGTACTCCACCCAGCCGTCGACTGACTGGTCGCCGGGCCGCAACGTCGGTTCGTTCGCCATGCTGTCGATGATGCCACGAGCAGTGGCGGGGCCGCATGCCCGTCAGTGCAGCCATTCGTGAAGTCGGTACTAACCGGCGCGGCGCGCTGTCGCACCCCCGTCGATGTGGATGGTCGTGCCGGTGACGTAGCTGGCATCGTCCGATGCCAGGAAGCGGATGACATTGGCGATCTCGACAGGCTCTGCGATGCGGCGCAGGGCGATCGCTTTCACGATGGATTGCTCGGCAGCATGTGGATCGGGATTCCGGTCGATGCTGTCCTGGACGAGGCGGGTGCGCACGAAACCGGGCGCAACGGCATTGACGCGGATTCCGTAGGGGCCATAGTCGAGGGCCAGGCTGCGGGTCAGGCCGACGAGGCCCGACTTGGCTGCGGCGTACGGGAAGAAGCCCTCGAGGGTGGCGAGAGCGTGCATCGAGGCGACGTTGACGATCGCGCCGCGGCCCGCTTCGCGCATGTGCGGCAGCACATACTTGGCGCCGAGCCACGCGGACTTGAGATCGACGTTCATGAAGCGGTCCCAGTCGTCGCCGGTCATGGTGGTGGCGTCGAAGTTGGCATTGACGCCGGCGTTGTTGACCAGAATCGTCGCCGGTCCGAAGGCCGCTGTACAGGCTGCGGCCACGGCAGCAATGTCGGCTTCGACACCGACGTCCGCGCGGACGAACGTGGTGCGCTCGCCGATCCCCTGCTCGACAGAGTGCCCGAGTTCGTCATCGAGATCGCAGAACACCACCGACGCGCCGTGGGCGACGAAGACCTCGACGATGGCCCGCCCGATGCCGCGTGCGCCACCGGTGATGATCGCGATCTCTCCGGCGAGTGACGTGTGGTCAGACATGGGTCCCTCCGCGTTGGGCGCTCGACTTGAGCTGCGGGCCAGATCAGATCACAATGCCCCGATGTCGAACAAGCCGTCCGCCGCAGCGACCATCGCCGTACCAGGTCCCGACTACTTGGGTGAGGGACCGGTGTGGGACGACTGTCGCGGAGAGTTGATTCGTGTCGACATTTCCGGTCGGCTCGTTCACCGGTGGAGTCCCACGACAGGATTGGCCACGTCCTTCACGACTCCAGGAGACGTTGGCGCGGCCGTACTGTGTGAAGACGGCGCGCTGATACTTGCCGTGGAGCTCGAACTGTGGCGCGTCGACGCCGCGGGGGAGTGGATATTTCTCGCCGAGGCCGAGGCGACGCCGAGTGTGCGATTCAACGACTGCCGCGCCGATCCGCGTGGCCGGCTGTGGGCCGGCACGCTGCACCGCGAGCGGCAGGCAGGCGCGGCGGCGCTCTATCGATTGGATTCGGGTGGAGAGCTGACGTTGGTGTTGCCCGAGCGAACCATCTCCAATGGGATCGGCTGGAGCCCGGCAGGCACCACGATGTACTACATCGACAGCACGACGCAGCGAATTCTCGAGTTCGACTACGACCTCGACAGCGGCCAGCTGGGGGACCACCGGATCTTCGCCGATGTCGAGCCGACCGATGGGCTGCCTGACGGCCTCACCGTCGATGCGGAGGGTGGCGTGTGGGTGTGTCTGTTCGGGGGAGGTCGCGTTCGCAGATACCGCCCCGACGGCACGCTGCACGAGGACATCATGCTTCCACTGTCCAACCCGACGTGCCCGGCGTTTGGTGGTGCAGACCTGGGCACGCTCTACATCACGACAGCCCGTCATCGCCTGACGGACGAGCAACTCGCCCGCGAGCCGCTGGCCGGTGCCGTACTGCAACTCGGCGACGTGGGTGTGGCCGGGCGCCTGCCATATCGGTTCGCAGGATGACCGCGGGCTAGATCGGGGGCACGAGGAGCACGACCAGCGTCGACGTCTCGACCACTCGTCGCAAGGTCGCGAACCGAGCGAGCGCAGTCGAGATCTGCGGGTCGGCATCGAGGAGTCCGAACTGAATCGCTGTCGCCAAGCTATTCGAGCGGCTCACCGCTGTGGCGTCGAGCTCGGGGCTGTCGAGCTGCCGCAGCCACTCATCACCGAACCCGGCATCCACGGTCGCCTCTCCGGTGTCGGAAAGCGTGATTCGGCCTTCGAGCAGCCAGAATTCGATCTCGATGGCCAGCGTCTGCAACTCGCCGCGCTCACCCTCGGATAGGTCCGAAGCGAATGCGATCGCGTGCGGACTGCTCCTGATCGCCCAGCGGGATCCACCCGTCGACGAGAGCGCGTACGACCGCGACGACGACTGGGATGGCGGTCACGGCAATGGCCAACGCTACGAACGCGTCGATGCGACGCCACCACGGTCGAGTGCTCATCGCTCGTCGAGGATCGCCGGGTTCGCCAACCCATCGGGCACGCGGCCTGCGAGCACCTCGATCACCGAGGTCGTCGCGAGACGAATCATCACATCAACCGACTTGGTGCTGAGACCGCCCACGTGTGGGCTGATGACGACGTTCGGCATCGCCAGCAAGGGGGAGTGGTGCGGTGGCTCGACCTCGAACACGTCGAGCGCGGCCCCGGCGATCGCGCCGTCCTGGAGGGCTCGGATCAATGCTGTCTCGTCGACCACCCCGCCGCGTGAGGTGTTGACAAGCACGGCGTGCGGTTGCATCAAACTCAAGGCGCGTCGGCCGATGAGGTGGCGAGTGGTCGGGATCAACGGGCAGTGCAGCGAGACCACATCAGCGCGTGCCAACAGTTCGTCGAGATCGACTGCACGAGGCGACTCGGAACCCGCCATCGCGGGGTCCGTGACGAGTAGTTCGACATCGAAGCCCGCCAACCGGCGAGCGACCAGTCGGCCGATGTTGCCGTATCCGATCAAGCCGACCGTGCTGCCGGTCAGCAGTAGCGGCGTGTACGGCCCAGTGCGATTCCACCCGCCACTGCGAACCTCGGCGTCGTTCAGCGGGATCCGTCGCAGCAGGGCGAGCATCATGGCGATGGCGTGGTCGGCAACGGTTTCCTCGTTGGCTCCCGGAGTGGTGGTGATGGCGACGCCGAGGTCGGTCGCCGCGGCCACGTCGATCGAGTCGACACCGACGCCAACCCTCGCGATCACCTGCAGACCGGGACAGTTCCGAAGGACATCTGCCGTGAACGGATCGGTACTGACGATGGCACCGGCTGCATCGGCGCACAGGTCGAGCAGTTCATCAGGTGTACGCAGCCCGCGCTTGGGTGCGATGCGCATGGTGTAGCCGGCTGCGGTCAGGGCTCCGCCGTGCTGCGGATGATCGGTGGCGTAGTCGGGAAATGTGATCAGTACGACCGGCGACTCCCCAGCGTCAACCCCAGCGCGGCGCACCAGTCGATCAGATCACCGGTAGCACGCGAATGTCAAGGCTGGTTGTGGAGGCTCATAGAGTGAGCGAATCACCCTTCAGCTCGACCTCGACGAATGCGAACTCGAACGAGTTGTGGTTGATCACGTTGTGCTCGACGCCCGAAGGCCGGCTATAGGAAACGCCACGGCGCAGTTCGACGTCGGTAATCCCGCTGGCCGCTTCGATTCGGAGTGTTCCGTCGTAGAGCGGCACGACGACGTAGTCCATTTCGTGCACATGCCATCCCGTTTCGGCACCCGGCGCGAACCGCCATTCGGTCACTCGGACACGGTCGTTGTCGATCTGGGGTGTCGGCTGCGCGGCGGTCACCCGTGGAGCCTAGGTCTCACCGAATAGCGTGCTGTCATGCGCCTCACCCCGACGGATCGCGATCGGCTGCTCATCTTCACTGCGGCCGAGTTGGCCAGGGTACGACGTGCCCGGGGCTTGCGGCTCAACGTGCCTGAAGCCACGGCCTTGATCGCCGATACCGTGTGTGAAGCCGCCCGCGATGGTGCACGGCTGATGGAAGCCGCCGTCGCCGGTGCCAGCGTGCTGTCTCACACCGACGTGCTGCCGGGAGTGCCTGACATTGTGCGCGAGGTGAAAGTCGAGGCCGTGTTCGACGATGGCACGCGCATGGTCGTTGTGCGCAACCCGTTTGGTGAGGGCGGCAGCCTTGGCTCCGACGCGCCGGGCGCTGTCATCACGGCGGAGCGCGTGGCCGGTGCTCCGCCTGGCCTTGTGCACTTGGTTGCCACCAACACATCGGACGTGCCGGTCAGCATCACTTCGCACTTCCATTTCTTCGAGGTCAACCAGCGACTGTCGTTCGACCGTGCAGCGGCGTACGGCATGCGCCTGGCAATCCCCGCCGGTTCAGCACTTCGCTTCGAGCCTGGTGTTGCAACCGACACGCCTCTCGTGCCCATTGGCGGCGCAAGGGTGGCGATCGGTTTCGCCGGTCTGGTCGACGGTCCTCTCGACGCACCTGGCGCCAAGCAGGCTGCGCTCGCTCGAGCCACCGAGCAGGGTTACCTCGGAGCCCACCCGTGACCGACCGTCCACATTCGAACCGGCACTCGCACGGCAAGTTCGAACACAGCCACGACGACGGTGGCGTGCCACACGACCACCTCCTTCCCGACGAGATCCTTCCCGACGACTACGCCGCCATCCACGGACCCACGGTGGGTGATCGTGTTCGCCTTGGCGACACGGGGCTGGTCATCGAGATCGAGTACGACTCGCAGCAACGAGGCAACGAGTTTCTCGCCGGGTTCGGTAAGACCGCCCGCGACGGACTGCTGTTGAAGGCCGCGGCGGTGAGGGAGACCTGCGATGTGGTGATCTCCAACGTCGTCGTCATCGATGCCACTCGACGCATCGGGAAGGTGTCGATCGGAATTCGCGATGGGCGTATCAGCGCGGTGGGCCGGGCGGGCAACCCCGACATGATCGACGACGTCGAGGTCGTTGTCGGTACGGGCACGACGATCATCTCCGGCGAGGGCATGATCGCCACAGCGGGAGCGATCGACACGCACGTTCACCTGTTGTCGCCGCGCATCATGGAGGCGTCACTTGCCTCAGGCGTGACCACGATCATCGGTCAGGAGTTCGGCCCTGTATGGGGTGTCGGTGTCAACTCGCCATGGGCGTTGCGACACGCCTTCAACAGCTTCGATCAGTGGCCGGTCAACATCGGATTCCTCGGTCGTGGCTCGTCGTCGAACGAGGCGCCCCTCGTCGAGGCGTTGGTGGAGGGAGGCGCGTGCGGGTTCAAGGTGCATGAGGACATGGGCGCGCATACACGGGCACTCGACACCGCGCTCACGGTGGCCGAGCAGTACGACGTGCAAGTTGCGCTTCATACCGACGGCCTCAACGAGTGCCTGTCGGTGGACGACACACTGCGCGTGCTGCAGGGCCGCACCATTCACGCCTTCCACATCGAGGGCTGCGGCGGCGGCCATGTGCCCAACGTGTTGAAGCTTGCGGGAGTGCCCAATGTGATCGGTTCGAGCACCAACCCGACGCTGCCGTTCGGACGCGACGCGCTCGACGAGCACTACGAGATGATCTTCGCCGCTCATGGCCTGAACCATCACTCTCCTAGCGACCATCACCTGGTTGCCGATCGCATCCGCGGCGGCACGATGGGGGCCGAGGGTGTGCTACACGACATGGGCGTCATCGGCATCACGTCCAGCGATGCGCAGGGCATGGGTCGGGCAGGCGAGACCGTGCGCCGCACCTTCCAGCTTGCAGCCCACATGAAGCGTGAACAGATCAAGAGTGGTCTCGGCCACGGCCCGACCAGCCACGACAACGACCGCGTTCGCCAGTACATGGCCAAGCTCACCATCAATCCGGCGATCGCCCATGGTCTGAGCCACGAGATCGGCTCGCTCGACGTGGGCAAGTTGGCTGACATCGTGCTGTGGCGCCCAGACCATTTCGGGGCCAAGCCGCAGTTGGTGTTGAAGAGTGGATTCCCCGCGTATGGAGTCACAGGCGATCCAAACGCGGCGACTGATTCGAGCGAACCACTGGTGCTCGGCCCGCAGTTCGGTTCGTTCGGGTCAACCGCCGCCGATCTCTCGGTTGCCTTCGTCAGCCAGGCCGCTGTCGACGCAGGCGACGATCACATGACCACCCGCCGACGACGAGTTGCGGTGAGAGGCACGCGCAACATCGGGCCGGCCGATCTCGTGCACAACAATCGACTCGGGCACGTCGACGTCGATGCAAAGACAGGGATGGTGTCACTGGATGGCGACGCCGTCTACAGCGAGCCGGCCGAGTGGGTGTCGCTGAGCCGGCTGTACTTCCTCTGAACGTGGACTTCCTGTGATAGTTGCGGGATGACGACGGGCGCGCCGACGGGATTCTCCATGCCACCGGAATGGGTGCGTCACACGCGCACCTGGATGGAATTTCCGCGTGATTGCACGACGTTCGGCGACGATCCCGATGGCGAACTCGGCCACTACCGCGGCGTGTGGACCGCGGTCACCAACGCGATCGCTCGGTTCGAGCCGGTGTCTCTGATCTGCAATCTCGGCGATGGCCAAGCGGCGCGTGCTCTGGTCGACCCGACGGTCACCATCCACGAAACAGCGATCGACGAGTCGTGGTTCCGCGACAGTGGGCCCACATTCGTCACGCATCCTGACGGTCGCCTCGCCGCAGTCTGCTGGCGGTTCAACGGTTGGGGCCAACAGGATTTCACGGTGTGGGCGGACGAGCAGCACGTCGCCGCGTTTGCTGCCGGCCTCAGCGGCGCGGCGCTGTTCAACTCCACGATGGTCAACGAAGGCGGTGGCATCCACGTGGACGGCGACGGCACGGTGATGATCACGCGCACGGTGCAGCTCGACCCGTACCGAAATCCGGATTGGGATGCCGAACGGGTCGAAGCCGAGTTGAAGGCCTTCCTCGGTGTCGAGAAGGTCCTGTGGCTGGAGCGCGGCCTGACCAAGGATTACATGCGCTACGGAACCCGCGGACATGTCGACATCGTTGCCGCGTGGGTGCGACCAGGGCTGGTGGTGGCCCACTCGCAGCCAGACTCGGACCATCCCGACTATGAGGTGTGCAAGGAGAACCTGGGCATCCTGCGGGCCAGTACTGATGCCCGCGGCCGGCAATTGGAGGTCGTCGAGATTCAGGCGCCGACCGTTACACACGCCGACGGAGACATCGTCGACTGGTCGTACATCAACCACTATGTGTGCAACGGCGCAGTGATCCTGTGTTCATTCGGCGACGAGCGCGATGAAGATGCGGCGGCCACGCTGAGCCGGCTGTACCCGCATCGCGAGGTGGTCTTGGTCGAGGCGCGGCCGATCTTCCAGTGCGGCGGCGGCATCCACTGCATCACCCAACAGCAGCCAGCGGTCTGACCTCAGACGACGATGACGGGCACCACACCGGCGGCGGCGCGGGCGAGACGCAGGTCGGTGGTCACCAGCGGGGCACCCAGTTCTTCAGCGACCGCCACGTAGCATGCGTCATACGGTGACATATTGTGCCGCAGGTCCCAGACACGAACCGCATGAGGCCAGACATGGACATACTCGACCGGCGCACCTTCAAATACCTGAGCCAACTGGTCGGCCTCGAGAGCGGTGAGCATGTTGTGCGACGTCATGCGCCGCAGAGACGCCAGGACCTCGGGAACGAGCAGGTCGGGAGCGAACAGATCGTCGTTGAGGATCGGAATGAGTTGGTCGCTGCGAGGTCCCCCCGTGAGCATGTCGATCATCGCCGACGCGTCGACCACCTTCACTGGCGGACGCGGCCCGCCACGACTGCGCCGGACACTTCGTCGCGGCTGAAGTCGTGGCGGGGAAGGTGTGTCACTGTGTCGAGCCACTCGCGTCGCGAGG
>JANPBZ010000142.1:0-82882 GCA_031430695.1 Ilumatobacteraceae bacterium | reverse complement strand
CCGACATCGTCGACTCGACGAGGTTGATGGCAAGTGCCGGCAATGCCGCATGGGCGGTCATTCTCGGTGAACATCATCGGATTGTCCGATCCGTCGTGGGACGGTACCGCGGCTCGATCATGACATCCACGGGCGACGGATTCTCCTCGTGGTTCGAGAATCCACGCGACGCGGTCGATGCCGCCAACGCGCTCCATCAGGCCATCGAACACGCTGCGCTGGTGGTCGCCGGCGGAGCCGTCGCTGTGCGCGTCGGTTTGGCCAGCGGCTCGGTGTTCGACTTGGGAGGTGACGCGTCGGGTCTTGCGGTCGCTGAGGCAGCGCGCGTGATGGCCACGGCGACCACCGGCGAAACGCATGTTTCCCAGTCGGTCATCGACCATGGCCTCGACGTCCACATCGGTCGCTCGCTCGGGCTGCATACGCTGAAGGGCCTGCCGAAACCAATCGAGGTCTTCGAGGTGGCGCAACAAGTTGTGACGTAGCAGTATCACGATCAGCGGTTTCCGACTCTTAGAACACGACCGTCACCGAGAGGAGCCCACCGTGGGCCAAATGCCATACCACCTGGAGAAGGGCCACTTTCTCCTTTTGCTCGAGGACACCTTGAACGAGGGCATCGAGGCGGTGGTCGACAACGACGCGGCACTCACCTTTCCCGGTCTTGTTCGGCGTTACTCGATGCTCGAGTACATGCGTGGTGTCGTCGACCGTCCGTGCGACCTGACGACGGGCGAGTCGGAGGTCGGTAGCTCGTTGATGTGGCCGGGATGGATGTCGGATTCGGACGTCTCGTTCGGGGCATTTCGTGCCGTCGCTGAAGAATGGTTCGGATATCGGATCAGGGCCGACGGCAGCCTCAACACGAAACCCCAGCCCAACAAGCCGACGGGCATGTGGGATGGCTATCAAGGCAACGTCGAGCGGATCATGGCCAACGTCTTCATCCGGGCGATCGAGGTCTCGCTCGGGCTCGATCACGGCGCGCCGCTTCCGAGTGCCGCACCGCCACGCAGTTGGCCGCTCTACTTCTTCTTCAAATGCCAGCAGCCCTTCTTCGAGGGGTGGGTCACGTGGCAGTGCCACAGTGTCAACCGCCGGGCGGCCGGGCAGGTCACCGTGATCTTCGCCACCCCGGGCCACAATCACCCGGTGTCGGATCATCCGATACCCATCGACAACAACCATGACCACAGGGACGACCTCGTGCCGACGTTGCGAAACGATGGCGAGTTCATGGAGGACCCGCTCAGCGCTCCTGCCGCCGATACCAACGGCGAACCGCATCAGGGTGTGTGGGTGGTGACCCACCGCGACCACAAGCGGCTCAGCGTCTTCGATACTTCGGTGCCGTCCAGCTACCTGGAATGGGGACCGCCGCTCCTACCGATCATCGCCCCTGAGAACTTCTGCGATGTCGTGACTGTTCAGCCAGCCGCCCGAAGTGGCGGAATCAACGCGATCAAGCCGAGGTATGTGGCACCATGACGACCAAGCCGACCAAAGGCCAATTGTTCGACCTCGCCGTCGCGCATGCCGCAGTGCAACTCGACACCAAGGGTGTAATCGGCGCGTTCCTCGACGGCGAGTTCAGCCGGGATGAGTCGCTCGGCGACTCGACCTGGCGCAACGGCGAGACGGAGTTCTTTGCGATTCGCTGGCGGTTCGATGGCCAGCATGTGCGGCCGATCCCCGGCTTCGGGCACACCGAGATTCCGCCGACGCAGAACCTGGTGTCGGTGTCGGGCCTGACGCTGGTGGAGAACAGGGTTGCCGGCCAGCCGGTCGATACCGACCTCGAGACGGTGCTGCGCAGTGGCACGGTGGTGTTCCACCGCTTCATCGACTGGTTGGCGGTGTTTGCCCAGCTCGGTGTGTTGCACCTCGGACGACCGATGCCGATCAGCGACATCCAGTTCGGTCCACCCGATCGGGGAACCAGCCGCATCGCCGGCTACAACGACGAGCAGTAGGTCGGCCGACCGTCGTCTGGAACACTGGGCCGATGACGACCCGAGTAGTTGAGGGACATGCGGGCCAGCAAGCCATCGCGGCGATGTTGGCGTTCGGCACCGACGTGATGTTCACGCTCAACGGTGGCCACATCTGGCCGCTGTACGAGGCGGCACGCGACCAAGGTATGCGGGTTGTCGATACCCGGCACGAGCAGACGGCGACCTTCGCCGCCGAGGGCTGGGCGAAGTTGACCCGTCGGCCCGGCCTTGCCGCGCTCACCGCCGGACCGGGAATCACCAACGGTGTGTCTGCGATCACGACCGCGCAGTTCAACGGCTCGCCGTTGGTGGTGATGGGTGGACGTGCGCCCGAGCTGCGTTGGGGTTCTGGCTCGCTGCAGGAGATGGATCCCGTTCCGGTTGTCACCTCGATCACCAAGTCGGCCCTCACCGTGAAAGACGCCAGTCAGGCAGCGGCCATGGTCCATGCTGCGGCAGGGCTGGCATTGACGCCGCACCGCGGCCCGACCTTTCTCGACTTTCCGCTCGACGTCTTTGGCCCGTCGTCTGGCGAACTCCCCGACGTCGTCGAAGACTGCCGGCGCGGCTCGACTCCCGACCCGGAATCTCTTGCTCGATTGGCGGCGTTGATCGCCAATGCCGAGCGGCCGGCGTTCATCGTCGGCAGCGATGTCTACTGGGATGGGGCGTGGGCCGAACTACACGCCGCAGTGGAAGCGCTTCGGGTGCCGTGCTTTTTCAACGGGCTCGGCCGCGGCCTGTTGCCCGCAGACCATGACCTCGCGTTCCTGCGAACTCGTGGAGTGCTGAAGCAGCGCGCTGACCTTGTCGTGGTGCTCGGCACGCCGCTCGACTTCCGCCTGGGGTTTGGCCGCTTCGGCAACGCCCAAGTCGCCCATGTTGTCGATGCCGCGTCGCAAGTTGCCCATCACGTCGAGGTCGCGACCGTGGTCGGGGACACCGCACAGGTGTTACGGTCGCTCGCCGAGTATGCCGGGCCGCGCGTCGCGCACGACGACTGGATCGACGAATTGCGTGCCGCCGAGTCGATTGGGCGCACAGCCGATCAGGTGCTGCTGGCCGTAGCCGACGCGCCGATCCGACCGTCGCGGATCTACGGAGAGCTCGCCAAGCGCCTGGCGCGCGACGCCGTGGTGATCTGCGACGGCGGCGACTTCGCGTCGTATGCCGGCAAGTTCGTCGAGGTCTTCGAACCGGGTTGCTGGCTCGACACCGGGCCGTACGGTTGCCTGGGCAACGGGCCGGGTTACGCGATCGCCGCTCGCGTCGCGCGTCCGTCGAGCCAGATTGCGGTGCTGCTCGGCGACGGCGCCGCCGGTTTCAGTTTGATGGACGTCGACACGATGGTGCGGCACAAGATGCCGGTCGTGATCATCGTCGGCAACAACGGCATGTGGGGTCTCGAGAAGCATCCGATGCAGGCGATCTACGGCTGGGATGTGGCCTGCGATCTGCAACCGGGTTGTCGTTATGACGAAGTTGTGAAGGCGCTGGGCGGCGCCGGCGAACTGGTGACCGATCCCACGGAGATCGGCCCGGCGCTGGATCGCGCGTTCGCATCCGGCGTTCCTTACCTCGTCAACGTGCTCACCGAGCCCGCCGACGTCTACCCGCGCACGTCGAACCTCGGCTAGACCCGCTAGACCGGCTAGACCAACCTCATCAGAGTGTTTCCAGCCACCCCGGGCGGGCGCGTAGCACTCGTATGGACGTCGCTCAGGCGCAGGCCGTGCCAGGTGCTGGCACGACGGTGCCGTCGGCGGTGAGGTCCATGAGGACGGACTCGGCGACGATGAACCCGTCGGCGACCATTGCTGCTTCGCTGATCGGTGAATCGGGATTCAAGAGGGTGTAGGTCTGCACGGCCTTCTCGATGGTCGAACGCTCCTGCGTGCACGCCGCGGCGTTGCCGCTGGCGATCTCGACCTGAGCCTCCTTGGCCCGTTGCGCTGGACTGCAGGAGGTCACTGAACCAACGGCAAGGATCACCAGACCGATCGTTGGCCAGCTGCTCATTCTCATGTCTCATGTATCGGCGGTTCGTGGTGACCGATAAGCGGAGATTTTCTGGTGCCCCAAGAGTCGGCTGTGAGGTTCTCGGTAGGCTCGCCGAGATGATCGCCGGGATGTTTGCCCAAAGATTGGAGCCGTAGGAATGGCCGCACACGATGTTGTTGAGTCCGACATACTCGAACGGGTTCTCGGCGCAGCAATGCGCACCGGAGGCGAATTCGCCGAGGTTTTCATCGAAGACAAGCGGTCCACGATGGCCGGGCTCGACGATGGTCGAATCGAGCAGGTCACCAGTGGTCGTGACCGCGGCGCGGGCATCCGCGTCGTCAAGGGCGATACCACCGGTTTCGCCCACACCGCCGACCTCAGCGAGGCCGGTCTGCGCTCGGCCGCCGAGGCTGCGGCCGCGGCGGCAAGCCAGGGCACAGGAGGCGCGAACATTGTCGCACTCACGCGACAACCAGAACACCGGGTCAGTCCGGTCGAGCGCTTCGCCGACGAGGTTTCCAAGACCGAGAAGGTCTCGCTTCTGCAGCGGGTCGACGAGGCTGCTCGTGCCAGCGGTGCGGCCATCGTGCAGGTCAGTGCCGGATACGCCGATAGCCGCAAGCGGATCATGATCGCGAACACCCACGGGCTGCTTGCCGCGGACGAGCAGGTTCGCCAGAGCGTGCGCATCAGCGTGGTCGCCAACGGCGATGCGGGAATGCAGACAGGCTTCCAGAGCACCGGCCACACCTTCGGCTTCGAGATGTTCGACAGCATCGATGTGGAGGAACTCGCACGCGACGCCGCTCGGCAGGCGCTGGTCAAACTGGGTGCCCGCCCCGCGCCCAGCGGCACGATGCCCGTGGTGATCAAGTGCGGCAGTGGCGGAGTGCTGTTCCACGAGGCCTGCGGTCACGGCCTCGAAGCCGACCTCATCGCCAAGGGCGGCAGCGTGTACCGCGGCAAGCAGGGCGAACTGGTCGCCTCGCCATTGGTGACCTTGGTGGATGATGGCACCATGAGCGGCGAGTGGGGTGCGATCGGCATCGACGACGAGGGTCATCCCAGCCAGTACAACGTGCTGATCGAAGATGGCGTGCTCACCGACTACATGTGGGATTACCTGCGGGCCCGCAACGAAGGACGCAAGCAGTCCGGCAATGGACGGCGTCAGAGCTACCAGCACCTCCCGATGGTTCGCATGACAAACACATACGTGCTCAACGGCACCGAAGAGCACGACGACATCGTGCGGGCCACAGACCACGGTGTGTATGTCGCCAAGCTGGGTGGCGGCAGCGTCAACACGGCGACGGGCGACTTCGTCTTCGGCATGACCGAGGCGTACCTCATCGAGGGCGGCGAGATCACCGAGCCGCTGCGCGAGGGCAACCTGTTGGGCAACGGCCCGCAGGTACTGCGCGACATCGATCTTCTGGGAAACGACTTTGCGATGGGCAATCCCGGCACCTGTGGCAAGGATGGCCAGGGCGTGCCTGTCGGCGACGGCCAGCCAACCCTGCGCGTGAAGGCGATGACAATCGGCGGCACCGCGGCATGACAGGCACGACTGAACTGCAGGCACTCGCCGATCGAGTCGTGGCGATGGCGCAGCCCGGCGAGCACATCGAGGCGTTCGTCTCGCGCGATTCCGAGACCGATATCCGCGTCTACGAGGGCCAGGTCGAATACTTCGTCGCCGCCCAGACCGAGGGTGTCGGCATCCGAGTCATTCGCGATGGCCGTACAGGGTTTGCGTACGCCGGTGTGCTCGACGAGGCCGCCGTCGCCGACGTGTTGGCCGAGGCTCGCGACAACGTGCAGTTCGGCACTCCCGACGAATGGGCAGGTCTCGCCGAACTCGACGGCGTCAACGTGATCGAGCAGGAGTTGTGGAGCGACACGCTGGCCGAGTACTCCACCGACGGCAAGATCGCCCTGGCCAAAGAACTCGAACGACTGACACTCGCCGTTGATCCGAGGATTCGCGTCGACGATGCCAACTACTCCGACGCCGCATCCGAGTCAGCGGTGGCAACGACGACGGGCATCCGCCGCACGGGGCGCGAGAACGGCTGCTACGTCGTCGTCAGCACGCTGGCCGACGACGCCGACGAGACACAGACCGGCTTCGGATTCAGCGTCGGGCGATCGCCGCTGGAGTTCGATCTCGCCAAGGCCGCCAAAGAGGCCAGCGACCGGGCGACGCGCCTACTCGGCGCCACGAAGCCGGCGACCAAGCGCACCACGGTGGTGCTCGATCCGTATGTCACGGCCAGCTTCCTCGGCATCATCTCGAGCACGCTCAACGGTGAGAGCGTCGCGAAGGGCCGCAGTCTCTTCAAGGACCGCCTGGGCGAGAGTGTCGCCAATTCGATCGTGACACTCGTCGATGACCCGACCAATCCGAAGGCGTACACGGCAACCGATCTCGATGGCGAAGGGCTCGCCGCTCGCCGCAACGTATTGATCGATGCCGGAATCCTGCAGCAGTTCGTGCACTCCTCCTATTCGGCTCGGCGTGTTGGGACGAAGAGCACCGGCAACGCGATCCGTGGCGGATTCAAGGGAACCCCCGGTGTCGGTTGCCTGGCGCTGCAGTTGCTGCCGGGCGATCGCGATCAGGATGCGCTGATCGCCGATGTCGAGGACGGTGTGCTGATTCAATCGGTTACTGGCCTCCATTCCGGGGTCAATGCCATCAGCGGCGATTTCTCCACCGGCGCCTCTGGCCTGTCGATCTCCAACGGTCAGGTCGGTGGCCCGATCCGCGAGTTCACGATCGCTTCGACGCTGCAGCGCATGCTGCACGATGTTGTCGAGATCGGCAGCGACGTCGACTGGCTTCCGATGCGCGCCGCAGGCGTCACTCTGGTCATTCGCGACGTCACCCTCAGCGGGTCCTAGTCGCCAGGGCGCCGTCGCAACGTCTCCGACAACGGACGGCAGTGCAGACCGTGCGCCGCCGCCAGGGTGGTATCGAGCACCACCCGCGTCGGGCGGATGGTGCCCGCAAGCGCTAATGACCCGGTAGCGACAGCGCGTGGATCGAATCCCATCCACAGCGCGAATGTCGCGGCCAACTCGGCGCGACTGACGGCTTCCGGCCCGGCGACATTGAGCGGCCCACGGATCTCCGGACGTGTCGCCAGCGAACTGAGCGCCGCGGCAACGTCGGCGGCGTGGGCGGGGCAGCGATACTCGTCGGTGAAAAACCTCATCGCCTTCTTGCCCGTGATCGCCAGTTCAACCTCGGTCTGTATCGTTGCCGGTCGTCGGGTGCCATAGAGCAACGACGTGCGCACCAACACTGCGCTCGGACACTCGGAAACCACGGCCCGTTCGGCCTCCAGCTTCATCACGCCGTAGTCGGTGATCGGGAACGGCGTGTCGTACTCCCGGTAGGGCTCAGGTCGGCCGGGAAAGATGGCATCGCTGCTGACGTGCACCAGCCGGGCGCCACAGATCTCGGCGACTTCGGCGATATTGCGGCTGCCCTCGACGATCGTGCGCCGATCACCCTTGCGGTACGCGAGATGAACGATTGCCGTTGGTTTCCACGAGCAGATCTCGTCGATCACGCGCTCGCGTTGGCGAATATCGATCACCGTCGAGGGCGGCGCGAACAACTCCCAATCCTCGGCCTCGGACGCGATCCCCAGATGCTGCCCAAGGAAGCCTGACCCGCCCGTGATGACCATGAACCGCCTGCGGCGTGGAGTCCAACGCACTCGGCGAGCCTACGGGGTACCGTAGCCGCTCGTGCCAGCTCCTCTCGCCGCCGCCGCGGCCCGTCATCCGCATCTCGCCGACCCGTTGCCGGCCGGTTGGGTGCGAGTCGACATGCACAGCCACACGATGTGGAGTGGAGATTCGACGACGACTCCCGATGAGATCGCTGACGCGGTCAGCGCTGCTGGCATCGATGTGCTCTGCATCACCGATCACAACTCGATCAAGGGAGCTGTCGACCTGGTCGATCGCCTGGCGTGCCGGGTGATTGTCGGTGAGGAATTGCGCACACACGCCGGTGAGATCATCGGCTTGTTCCTCGACGAGCGAATCCCGGTGGGCGTGCAACCCGACGATGCGGCCAGGGCGATTCGGGCACAGGGCGGCATCGTCTACATCCCGCATCCGTACGATCCGATGCGTCGCAACATCAGCGCAGTCGCGCTCGACGCGCTGATCGACAACGGGCTCGTCGATGCCATCGAAGTGATCAACGCCAAGACCTCGCTGCGGAGCTTGAACGAGCGTGCGGCAACGACGGCCCGGACGCACCAGCTGGCCGCCGGTGCAGGCAGCGACGCCCACGTCCCCGACGCCATTGGTGCGGCCTACGTCGAGATGCCCGACTTCGACGGTCCACACGACTTCCTGGTGAAGCTCCGTCTCGGCCACCCCGTCGGCCACCATTGGGACGAACCGCGACCGTGGTCATCGCGAGTCCTCCCGAGCACCACCGTCGAGTAGAACGGCCGCCCGTGCCCATCATCCATGCCGTCATCCTTGGTCTCGTGCAGGGACTCTCCGAGTTTCTGCCTATTTCATCCAGTGGTCACCTTCTGCTCGTGCCGTGGTTGTTCGATTGGCACGACTTCGACAACGCGGCGATCGAGAAGGCCTTCGATGTGGCTCTGCACCTCGGCACGCTCGCTGCCGTGGTCGGGTACTTCCGTCGCGACCTGTTGATCTATGTGCGCGAGGGAGTTCGGTTGCTGGTGAGGCGCCAGCGCCCGGCCAATGCCGAGGGCCGGCTGGCCTGGCTGCTGGTGTTGTCGTCGTTGCCTGCCGCGGTTGCCGGTGCCCTGTTCGAGAAGACCATCGACAACAGGCTCGGCACGCCGGGTCTGATTGCGGTTTCGCTGATCGTGTTCGGGCTGTTGCTGGCCATCGCCGACCGCCGCGCCGGCCAGCGTTCACTCGCTGACTATCAAGGTGACGATGCGATGAAGATCGGAGCCGCCCAGGTCCTGGCCTTGAACCCGGGCACGTCGAGATCAGGTATCACCATGACAGCGGCGCGGTTCCTGGGCTTCTCACGTGACGCTGCGGCGCGCGCCAGCTTTCTGATGGCGATACCTGTGACCGCGGGTGCCGTTGCCTACAAGCTGTTGAAACTGGTCAGCGACGGCATCCCCGCTGGCCTCGGCGTCCCCATGATCGTCGGCATCGTCACGGCGGGCGTGTCGGGTTGGGGCGCAGTGTGGGGCACCCTGCGACTGATCCGCACCCGCAGTTTCATGCCGTTCGTCGTCTACCGCTGCGTCCTCGGCGTCGCCGTCCTCGTCATCCTCGCCGCCGGTTGGCGCTAGGAACTCCGGCGGCCCTACGGGCCGTTGGTGAGGGCCAGGGTCACCGCGTCGGCCAGCAGTGCTGCGGCCATGGCCGGGGCGGCGCCGGCAGGGATCGCCACCACGAGGTCGGATTCGCCCTCGTCGACGACAAGACCGGCGGCGACGAACTGATCACCGGCGTAGACACCGAGGTGGTCCCCCGTGGCGAAGTGCTCGACGGACGCAGACACCGTGAAAGCAACCCAGCCGGCAGGAATCAGGCCCGCCGAGCCTGCCGCTGCCACATCGGCCGTCGTGACGATCTCGCCGGATCCGATGCGCTGGCGAGCGATGGCCACAGGATTGTCGGTCACCGCGCCCGGCGGCGCCACGGCGCGGGGGACATTGCGACGCTCAGCCGTGATTGCGTCTCCGGGTTCGATAGCGTCCGTGGCCATCCACACCGCCTGTTGCTCGCCCCACGATCGTCGTGCCGCGTCGACGTCGCCCAAGGCACGAGCGACACCGAGACTGACCAGTGATGCGACGACTGCGATAGCAAGCCAATAGATCCACGGATGGCGGGCCATTATCAGGCGTGCCCAGGCCAGCTGGTGCATGCGACCTCCCTCGACAGATCGAGTCAACGATTGGGGGAAGCCGGGCCCGACTGTATCGGTCGGTCTCGGTGTTCAGTCTGAGGTGGAGGTTGACTTTGCCGGTGTCGCCGGCTTCGCGGCAGGCGCAGCCGATGTCGAGCCAGAGTCCGTTGATGTCGACGTCGAGCTGCCGTTGGTCGACGACGTCGATTCCGTTGAAATCGTCGGCGCCGTCGATGACGACTTCGACTTGCCGCCTCGGCTGTCGGTCTTGTAGAAGCCACCGCCTTTGAATGTGACCCCAACTGGCGTGAATACCTTCTTGACCTGCAGCTTCTTGCCGCTAGCGGGATGCTCGGCATGGGTCAGCGCGTCGTCGGTGAAGGCTTGCTGGACCTCGATGGTCTCGCCGGTGTCGATGAACTTGTAGACGTAGGTAGGCATATCGGCTCCGCCATTGCATTAGCAGTCGAACTGTTCGACTGCTAATACTAGCGGCCCGGGCTCGCGCCGTAACATCCCCGGCATGCAGGTTCGCACCGCCGTCATCCCCGCAGCTGGACTGGGGACGAGGTTCCTCCCGGCCACCAAGGCCGTCCCGAAGGAATTGCTGCCGATCATCGACACACCCGCGCTGCAACTCATCATCGATGAGGCAGTGGGCGCCGGAATCGACCACATCGTGATCGTCACCAACCACAACAAGCCGGCGATCGAGGCCTACTTCGAACCGTCAGCCGAAGCTGTGGCCAAGTTGCGATCCACCGGCCGGCACGCCATGGCTGATCACCTCGAATCGATCGGGCGCGACGTGCAGGTCAGCTTCGTCTATCAGGATGCGCCACTCGGTCTAGGACACGCCGTTGGCTGCGCCGCATCGATGGTCGGCGACGAGCCGTTTGCGGTGATGCTGCCTGACGAGTTGATGGGCGATTCGTCACTGCTCGACCAGATGGCCAGGTTGTGCGAATCGTCGGGCGGCAGCGTCGTCGGGCTGAAACGGGTACCTCGCGATCAGGTCAGTTCGTACGGCGTCATCGACCCCTCGACTGAACTCGACGAGTTCGGTGTGATCCGGATCCGCACAATGGTGGAGAAACCGAAGGCCGAGGATGCGCCGAGTGATTTGATCATCATCGGTCGCTACGTGCTGACTCCCGACGTGTTCGCCGAGATCGAAGGCTTGGAACCGGGCAGCGGTGGCGAGATTCAGCTCACCGATGCGCTCAGGATGCAGGCCGCCCGCAGCCCGTTTCACGGCGTGCTGTCGAGCGTCCGCCGCTACGACACCGGCACGCCGCTCGGGTGGTTGAGCGCCGTTGTCGATATTGCGCTCGACGACCCGATGATCGGGGATGAGTTCGTGGCCTTCCTGCGCTCGCGGCTCAGCTGACCCGGCGGAACCTGCCTGGGAGGTCCAGCACGAGCCCGTGCTGATCCACGTCGAACTCGACCGAGTCGTCGCCGTGCTCGAACGCCCAGCGGTGGGTGTCGAGCCGAAAGTAGCGATGCGTCGCCGGCTGTACCTCGAGCGTTTCGACGTCAACGGTCACCACCGGGAGTTCGGCACTGTCGCCGACGTGCAGCGGTAGCCGGCGGATCGGTAGCGAATGCGTGAGCGGCGTGCACGCCAGGTTGATGTCGTAGCAGCCGTCGAGCTCGATGCGATGGGCGCCGTTCATCTCCCCCCATCGTGCGGTGCCGTCGGTAGCAAGCCACAGGTCAGGCTCGTCGAGATCGCGGAACAGCAAGAACTGCCGGAGCTGCCATGTGGCGGTCAGGCGCACGACGTACTGCACACGCTCTCGACTGACCTGGCCACTGATGGTCCAACCTTCGTTCTCCCATCGGAAGTCGGTGACCTCACCGTCGTCGCCATCCCACACGCTCCACCGCGCCGTGTGACCGCTCGCCGGCAGCGCGGTGTAGTTGCTCACCGACGAAACGGTACCGTTCGGTTCGTGATCAGCGAACACGAGGCCCGCCAATACGTGCTCGATCGTTGCGTCGTCGCCGAGGTCATCGAGACGTCGATCGCCGACGCCGTCGGCGCCGTGCTGGCCGAGGCCGTCGTCGCCGCAGAAAACGTGCCGCCGTTCGAGAACTCGGCTGTCGATGGCTACGCGGTGCGTGCCGCCGACACCACTGATGTACCCACGCGACTGCTGGTCGTCGGCGAGGTCGCCGCGGGATGGTCGACCGATCGTCGTGTGGGGCCGGGAGAAGCGATTCGCATCATGACCGGCGCACCGATGCCCGCCGGGGCTGATGCCTCGGTGATGGTCGAAGATACCGAGCGGGTCGACGGCGACAGCGTGCTGATCCACAAGTCGGTATCGGTCGGGGCCTCGGTGCGCGGCGTCGGCGACGATGTGCACGTCGGTACCGAACTGTTTGCGGCGGGCACGATCGTGCGCCCGGCGGTTGCCGGTGTACTTGCCAGCGTCAATGCCCGACGAGTGCGCGTGTTTCGCAGGCCTCGCGTCGCCGTGCTGTCGACGGGTGACGAACTGATCAACGACGGCTCGGTGTTGCGGCCCGGACAGATTCGCGAGAGCAACAAGACCATGCTGTTGCCGCTCGTCGCCGACGCCGGTTGCGAAGCGATCGATCTCGGCGTGGTCCGCGACGACGAGGCTGCGCTCGAGGCCGTCCTGCGCGATGCCGCCGCCTCGTACGCCGCCATCGTCACCAGCGGTGGGGTCAGCATGGGGGAGTACGACGTCGTGAAGGCGGTGCTCTCGCGCATCGCCGACATGCGCTGGATGCAGATCGCCATCAAACCGGCGAAGCCGTTCGCATTCGGACTGTTGGAGTCTGCAGGTCGGCGCACTCCGGTGTTCGGCCTTCCCGGCAACCCTGTCAGTTCGATGGTCAGCTTCGAGTTGTTCGCCCGCCCGGCGTTGCGGAAGATGATGGGTCACAACTCGCTCGACCGAACCACGGTGATCGCTGTCGCCGACGAGGGGTTGCCTCGGCGCGCCGACGGCAAGACCCACTACATGCGCGTCGCCGGTTCGTTTGCCCCGGATGGCCGCTACCACATCAGTTCCGTCGGCGCCCAGGGAAGCCACCAGTTGGCGGCCACTTCGCTGGCCGATGCCATTGCCATCGTTCCTGACGGCGAGGGCGTCGCGCCCGGCGGCTCCGTCGCCACGATGCTGCTCTCGATAGCCTGACGGCCATGGATCTCGTCGATCCCTTCGGACGCACCATTCGTGACTTGCGGATTTCAGTCACCGACCGCTGCAACTTTCGCTGTACCTACTGCATGCCGGAAGAAGGCATGGTCTGGGTGCCGCGCAGCGAGGTGTTGACGTTCGAGGAGATCGAGCGGCTGGCTCGAGTCTTCGTCGAGCGCTTCGAGGTCGACGGATTGCGGCTGACCGGCGGTGAGCCGACCGTACGGGCTCACCTCCCGGTGCTGGTCGGCAGGTTGGCCGCGCTGCGCGTTCCATCGACCTCTCGCTCGCTGCTGGCCGGCCGGGCACCTGACCTGGGACTGACTACTAACGGGGCCACGTTCCGGCTGGTCGCCGATGAACTCCGCCAGGCAGGGCTCGACAGGGTCAACATCAGCCTCGACACATTGCAGGCGGATCGGTTCGTGGAGATGACACGGCGCGACGAGTTGGTGCGAGTGCTCGACGGCATCGAGGCGGCGAAAGAGGCCGGGTTCAACCCGGTCAAGATCAACGCAGTGGTGCAACGCGGTGTCAACGACGATGAGATCGTCGACCTCGCCCGTTTCGGGCGCGACTACGACGTCGAGGTTCGGTTCATCGAGTTCATGCCCCTCGACGCCAGCGGTCATTGGGTCAACAGCCAGGTCGTCACCCAGGACGAGATCGTCTCGGCAATCAATGAGGTGTTCCCGCTCGAGCAGATGACATCTCGCGGCGCGGCGCCTGCCGATCGCTGGCGATATCTCGATGGTCGCGGCACCGTCGGTGTGATCCCATCGGTCTCCAAGCCTTTCTGCGGCGACTGCGACCGCGTGCGGATCACTGCCGACGGCCAGTTCCGAACCTGCCTGTTCGCCACCACCGAGTTCGATTTCCGAAAGCTCATGCGCGAGGGTGCCGACGACGATGTCCTGGCGGCCGAGATTCAGCGCGCCGTCGGCACGAAGTGGGCAGGACACCAGATCAACCAGGTGTCGTTCACGCGGCCGAAGCGAACGATGAGCCAGATCGGCGGGTAGTCGGCCTGTGCGGAGTGCGATGAGGCGTCGTTGGCCGGTCGCCGCCTGTGTGCTGGTTGTCTTGGGCGTCGGTGCGGTCGCCACCGCGGCCACAACCGAGATCCACAGCAGCGCTACCGCGAACGAGCCGGCGGATCGGCTCAAACCACCCGGGCCGCGAATTGGCGGATGCCCGATCTTCCCGGCCGGTAATGACTGGAACCAGGAGATCGCCTCGCGGCCGTTGCATCCACGCAGCGCTCAGATCATCAACCACATTCAGGCCATCGGAGCAGACAATCTGCATCCCGACTTCGGCGAGGACCCGTTGTTTGGCATCCCATACGTGGTCGTGCCGGCCTCTCAACCGCTGGTGCCGATCATCTACACGGACTACGGCGACGAGAGTGACCCGGGGCCCTTCCCGATTCCTCTCGATGCCCCAATCGAAGGTGGCGGCAATGGCGACAGCCACGTGTTGGTGGTGCAGGAAGGCTCATGCCAGCTGTACGAGTTGTTCGTCGGCCGCCGGTCCGGTGCCGGTTGGTCCGCCGCATCCGGAGCGAAGTTCGACCTGTTGACCGGTGCCTTGCGTCCGTTGGGTTGGACGAGCGCCGACGCGGCAGGACTGCCGATCCTTCCTGGCCTGGTGCGGTACGACGAGGTGGCCGCCGGGCTCATCGACCATGCCATACGCGTCACGTTCTCGCAGACGCAGCGCGGCTTCATCCTGCCCGCCACCCATTTCGCGTCGAGCAACCCCGATCCGACGCTTCCGGCTATGGGCATGCGCTTGCGGCTGCGCGCCGACTTCAACGTCGCTGCGCTCACCGGCCAGGCCAGGGTGATCGCCACGGCCATGCAGCGCTACGGACTGATCGTGGCCGACAACGGCAGCAACTGGTTCTTCCAGGGTGCGCCCGACCCGGGATGGAACGACGACGACCTCAACCAGTTGAAGGGCATTCCGGGCACCGCGTTCGAGGTCGTCGATACCGGCCCGGCGCAAACCGGCTAGGTGTGGGGCCAGGGCGTGTCGAGTTTACTAGTGTGACCAACCAGATGAGCGATCTCGCCTTCTCCCACCTCGACCCCATGGGACGGGCGCGCATGGTCGACGTCACTCCCAAGGACCCCACACATCGTCGCGCTGTCGCCCGCTGCAAGGTGTTCATGGCACCCGACACGACTGCTGCCATCGCCAACCGCGAAGTCAACAAGGGCGACGTGCTGGCGGTCGCCCGTGTTGCGGGCATCCAAGCGGCCAAGCGCACCAGCGACATGATCCCGTTGTGCCATCCGCTGCTCGTCGGCTCGGTGCACGTGAACTTCGAGATCGGCGACGACCACGTGGCCATCGAAGCGCAAGTCGACACCGTCGATCGCACTGGCGTCGAGATGGAGGCGTTGCACGCCTGCGCAATAGCTGCGTTGACGATCTACGACATGTGCAAGTCGGCCGATCGCGGCATGGTGATCGGAGAACTGGCATTGTGGGAGAAGACAGGTGGGCGGTCCGGTACGTACCGAAGAGCTGCTAACGTGTCGGCCAGTGTTACGAATGTAGTAGATTCGTAATGAAACAACGCCGTCGGTTAATGTCGTGTTTGCCAGCGTGCCACCTCAGAAGGAATCGTGAACAGATGTCTGACAAGGGAACCGCCTAGTCCATGAGCAAAATCGTTCTCTTGGCCGTACTCGCCGCTTGGGCGGCTGTTCTGATTCCACCGCTGCTGCGGTCCCGAGTCGAAAACCGGCCCAACTCATCGGTGACCGACTTCCGCCGGCAACTCTCCACGTTGCAGCGCGCCGTTCCGACTCGCACGATGGTGCCGATGCGATCGATGGGTCGCCCCCTCGCCTCGTCGTCGCCGCTGTCACGCCCGGCAGCGCCCGGTCGTCCGGGGCAGCAGATGCATCGTGCGGCTGCGGCGTCGGTCGCCGGCCAGCGCATGCACAACGCCACGCTCGATCGTACGAGCGGCCAGCATCGTCAGGCTCACCTGCACCAGGTCAGCCAGCGCGAGCTGGTGCGCCGTCGGCGCTCCAACATCTTCTTCATGCTCGTCCTGGTCACCGCTGTCACAGCCTTCCTCGCGGCCACGACCAAGGCCAACTCCATGGTCTACGCGTTCGCATTCGCGTTCATGTCGCTGTGCGGTTACTGCTACAAGCTGGTGCAGATCCGGTCGCTCGAAGGCGTCCGCGACACCGACACCAACTGGTTCAACGCAGCCTGAATCGCGTTTGCGTCGGAGTGTTTGGCGACACCCCCGGGCGGGTCTCAAACACTCCACTGAGTCCTCCGTGGTCGGTGTGGGACTGCACCGCTACACTCGGGATCTCCAACGGGGGTGTAGCTCAGTTGGCAGAGCGCAACAATCGCACTGTTGAGGCCAGGGGTTCAATTCCCCTCACCTCCACCCGTTAGATCCGACGACGAGCCGGTGCCGCTGCGGTACCGGCTCGTCGTCGTCACGGGCAGACTTGATGGCGGCCGCACTGCGTGGCGCGACCTCACATGGCGCGACCTCACGCTCGCCGTCGGTGGGTCCGGACTTCGGTCGTGTTGTGGCAAGTCTTGGGCAAGTCGCGTTTGGGACGGGCCGTGATTGGGGACCCCTCGGCATGAAGCTGGGCATGACGCTGGTAGCACCCACGATCCAAAGCTCGGGCCCACTGATGCAGTTCTCGGCGCGAGTCGGTCGCAGCAGCGCTTGCGTCCGAGTTCGGACGAGCCGGCTCGAATGGTCGCTCGTCGGTCGGCAATGGGTCATCCAAATGGCCCCGATGACCTCCATCACGGCGGTCACGCTCAAGCCGGGACGGCTGAAGTCGAGCCTGATCATCTCCATGGCCGTCGGCACCGCCGACTTCAGTGTCGAGCCGGGAACCGCAGAGCAGGCTCGGACACTCCTGATGCGACTGATCGCCGCAGCAGCGCGATGTTCGCCAATCGCAGTCGATGGGCCCCAGGCCGTGAGTCACGGCGCCGGCGCCGATGACATGATCAATCTCACGTGGATGAACGATGCCCGTACTGTCGATCCTCTGGATTTGGACGCGGAGCCGGCGCGCCTGCTCGGGTTCTGAGCTGCTCGAGTCGCCACGTGTGGCGGCTCGGCTCTCGCCGTGTCGGGCCCAGATGCGACGATGACGCCATGGCCATCGATTTCACACTCTCGCCTGCATTGGAAGACATCCGGCTTCGCGTCAGGACCTTCATCGACGACGTGGTGAAGCCCGGCGAGGCCAAGATCGGTGCTCCGGAACGGATGGACCGCAAGGAGTACCTGTCGTTGCTGCTCGGCATGCGGGATGCAGCCAAGGCGGCAGGACTGTGGCTGCCGCAAATGCCCAAGGAGTGGGGCGGCATGGGCTTGGGTCATGTCGAACTGGCAATGTTGCAGGCCGAGGCAGCGAAGACCTCGTACGGCCCGTTCGTGCTCAACTGCCAAGCGCCCGACGAAGGCAACATGCACACCCTGCTGCACTGGGCCACGCCCGAGCAGAAGGAGAAGTACCTGCGGCCGTTGTGCGACGGCCACCAGATGAGCTGCTTCGCAATGACCGAGCCAGAGGTCGCCGGCAGCGACCCGACGCTGATTCGCACGACGGCGGTGCAAGACGGTGACGAGTGGGTGATCAATGGTCACAAGTGGTTCATCTCCAACGCTCGTCGGGCCGCGTTCGCGATCCTCCTGGCGCGTACTGAGGACAACCCCGATCTGCCGCAGGCGGCCAACACGGCGTTCATCGTCGACATCCCGTCGTCGGGATGGAACCGGGTGCGCGAGGTCGAGACCATGCATGGCGGCACTGGCCACAGCGAGATCGTCATCGAAGACCTGCGCGTACCGAACACCAACATGTTGGGCGGTCGTGGCCAGGGCCATCTGTTGGGCCAGTACCGCCTCGGGCCGGCCAGGTTGGCGCATTGCATGCGCTGGATCGCACAAGCCGAGACCGCTCTCGACATGATGGTCGATCGTTCGTTGTATCGCTACTCACATGGCTCGGTGCTGGCCGAGAAGCAAGGCATCCAGTGGATGATTGCGGACTCGACGATGGAGTTGTATCAAGCCAAGTTGATGGTGTTGCACGCCGCCTACCGCATCGATCAGGGCCTCGACTTCAAGTCGGAGGTGTCGATGGCCAAGCACTTCGTGGCCAACATGCTCGGCCGGGTCATCGACCGATCGATCCAGGTGCACGGCGCGCTGGGTTATTCCACCGACACGCCGCTCGCCCACATGTACCAGCACGCCCGCTGGGCTCGTTTCGCAGACGGCGCCGACGAGGTGCATCAAATGCGGATTGCCCAGCGTACGATCGCCGCCTACCGTGACCACGGCTCGACGCGCACTGCCACCGGCGACCTTCCCGTGTAGGGCACCCTGGGGGAGGGCTGCGGTCAGCCGGGTGGCAGTAGCACGTCGCCCATGACGTGGATGATGCCATTGGTGGCCACCACGTCGCCCGAGGCGATCTCGAATCCGTTGATCAGTACCTTGTCGCCGTCGCGGGTGACATCGAGGTCGAGGCCTGCCACGGTCGTCAACTTGCCCGGCTCCAGATCGGTGAGCTTCAACGCTCCCGGTACGACGTGAAACGTCAGCACAGTCGCGAGCAGCTTGGGGTCGTCCTGCACAGAGTGCAATGCGTCGACCGGCAGTTTCGCGAATGCGGCATCGGTTGGAGCGAACACGGTGAACGGTCCGGCGCTACGCAGGGTCTCGGTCAAGCCGGCATCAACGACCATGCCCGCGAGTTGGACGAAGACACCCGCTGACAGTGCGGTTCCGACGATGTCGAAGAGTTGCGGCGGCGCGACGGTGGTCGTTGTTGCTCCTGCCGCTGTCGACAGCGTTGTTGTCACGGCAGCGTCGCTCGGGTCGTCACTGCACGCCGCACCGCCGAGGGCGAGCGCTACAGCCAGAATGGTCACACGGAAGGTGGAGGTCACACACCCGAAGGTACGCATGAGCCGAGTTGACGGGGAGAGTCGCCTGACCTTGTCGCTCGGGCCAAACGTCCCGATCCGTCAGCGGTCGATGAGCGGCTCGGCTGCCGGAACCTGCCAGTCGTCGGGCATTTTCGAGAAGTCGAAGAACGGGTCCTCGTCGCCGGCGGCCACAGCATCTTCGATCTGGTCGTAGAAGCCTCGACCGGTCTCCTCGGCGAATGTGATGTGTACCTCGTCGACGTCGCCCAGCGACGGCCGCTGCACATACTCGGGGAAGGTCGCTTCGGCTGCATCGCCCTCGGAGTAGCCGCGCGCAAACATCTGCTTGAGAATTCCGAAACCGTCGTTGCGTACCAATGTGCCGCCGCGGGCGGAGCCGCCGAGGTCGCGCATGTGCGCCTGGAACTTCTCGAGGTCGTAGGTGTCGTAGGCAACGTGCTGGCAGGCGTGGTCGCCGTGGCAATCGACGAACTTGGTGACCTGCGACTTCTTGGCGCGGTCGATGCCCTCGATCAGGGCGATGCCGAAGTCGCCGTAGTCGATGCACCAGATCTTCATGCTGCTGTCGGGATCGCCGGGACGAACATCGTCGATGCGGTTGATCAAGCTGCCGCCTTCGACCTCGATGTGGAACCAGGCCCACTTCTCGATGGTGCCGGCAGAGCAGGCGTACGTGATGTGATCGACCTTTTTGATGAACGACATGCGCACAATCAAACCAAGATGATCAATCGAGATCAAGAGTAGTGACCAATATGCAGTAAGATTGTTCGCATGTTGCGCACCATGGTCGGTTCTTCGCCCTCGGGATTCGGCCAGGGTGATCACCTTGGATGATCGTGCGTCGGGGCTCGATTCGCTCGATCGCCGTCTGATCGGTCGATTGCGGGTTGCGCCGCACTCGACGGTGTCGGACCTGGCACGGGTGCTCGACTGCGCCCGCGGCACGGTCCTCACGCGCATTCGTCGTATGGAGGAGCGGCGGGTGATCGTCGGTTACGGGCCCGACATCGACCCGACGGCTGCTGGGCTCGGTGTGCTGGCCTTCACCACGCTGGCCATCTCGCAGGGCTCGCATGGTCGAGTCGTAGCTCACCTGCGCACGATTCCGGAGATCATGGAGATCCATACGGTCACCGGGTCGGGCGATCTGCTGGTGCGCATCGTGGCGCGCTCGAACGATCACCTGCACCTCATCTTGCAGCGCGTCGTTGCGTCCCGTGATGTCAATCGCACCGAGACACAGCTGGCGCTCAGCAGCACCGTGTTGCGAACGACGGCTGATCTTGTCGCCGACACGACCTAGTCGGTGATGCCGAACACCGCCCGAAAGCGATCGAGATTTTCAACCGAGGGGCGCAGCGGGTCGTAGTCGACTTCGGGGTGCGGCTGCACGACGTCCCAATGCTCCGCCATCATTCCGTCGCTGTCGAACCGCAAGAAGTCGGCGATGACGACCGCCGGCAGCAGTTTGTGGAGGATCACGAAGTCGCCGCTGGCAAACAATTGGATCGGTCGCCACTCGCGTCGCCCCGGCCGCTTCCATGCCACCTCGTGGAGGTAGTGACGCAACCCTTCGCGGCCCTGTCCGATTCCCGGCGTGTGTTGGATGTAACCCGAGGCGACATAGCGGTCGACCAGCGACAAATCGTCGCCGTGCATGCAGTCGCTCATGAAGTGCAGCACGACGTTCTCGTTGTCGGTGAGGTCGTTGCGCTGGCGTGGATCCCACGGGTTGTCGAACATGGTCGGAGAGTTTCCCAGAGCTACGGTGTTGCCACCGATCTGGAAAGGGGACATGTGAGGGCTGCGGTTGCGACCGGTATCAAAGAGCGCTTCCCCGGCTCGTTCGCCGAGTACACCATCGTGCCGACCCGCAATCTGGTGCCGAAACCTGCGTACATGACGTTCGACGGAGCGGGATGCATCACGGTCGCATGGACGACCGCGTATCGCATGTTGTTCACCCGCGGGTACGCCGAGCCGGGCGAGACGGTCCTCATTCAAGGCGCGGGCGGTGGCGTGGCAACCGCTGCCGTAGCGCTCGCTCGTGCGGCGGGGCTGCGGGTCGTCGTCACCAGCCGCTCAGCCGACAAGCGCCAGCGGGCGCTGGCGATGGGCGCCCACGAGGCCGTCGAGACCAACGCCCAACTGTCGGCGCCCGTCGATCTCGTGATCGAGACGGTCGGCGAACCGACATGGAAGCACAGCCTGCGCAGTCTGCGACCGGGCGGCAGGGTCGTGGTGTCCGGGGCGACGACCGGTAGCGACCCCAGCGCTGATCTGGCCAGGGTCTTCTACCGGCAGATCTCGATCATCGGTGTCAGTGGTGCGAGCCGCGTCGAGACCGAGCGGTTGCTGCGGTTCATGGAGGCGGCCGACCTGCACCCCGTCATCGACTCGGTGTATCCGTTCGAGCAGATTCACGCTGCCTTCGAGCGTGCACAGCATCCGGACCTGTACGGCAAGGTGATCGTGCGAGTGGGTCAGTCGTGAGCGTGTTGCTGCCGGCGCTGGGCGGCGAATTCGGTGACCATGCTGCGGCCCTCAGTGTCGACGGTCAGGCGGTGTCGTGGTCCGAACTGCTCGGGCGATCGGCTGCAGTCGCGCAACATCTCGCCGGCATGCCCGCTGTTGCACTCCGGGCCACACCCACACTCGACACCGTCGTTGGTGTGGTGGCCGGTCTCATTGCCGGTGTGCCGGTGGTGCCGATGCCTGCCGACGCCGGCCCGATGGAACGCGACCACATGCTGCGCGACTCGGGCGCTGCCGCGACGATCGGTGATCCACAGTGGGTGGAGGTCACCCTGCCGCACGTTCCGATCGGAGGCGAAGCCGAATGGACAGGTGTTGAACCTTCGCCCGACTCGGCTGCATTGGTCATGTACACGTCCGGCACGACCGGTTTGCCGAAAGGTGTCGTGCTGTCGCGCCGCGCCCTGGCCGCCGATCTCGACGGACTCGCCGAGGCGTGGCAGTGGACCCCTGCCGACACGCTGGTACACGGTCTGCCGCTGTTTCATGTGCACGGGCTGGTGCTGGGTGTCCTCGGTGCGCTGCGGGTGGGATCACGTCTCGTGCACACCGGCAAACCCACGCCCCACGCGTACGCGGGCGCCGAGGGCACGATGTACTTCGGCGTGCCGACAGTGTGGGGGCGGATCTGTGCAGAGCCGGCGCTCGCCGGCGCGCTGCGCGGCGCCCGCCTGGTCGTCTCTGGTAGCGCGCCGCTGCCCATCGCGGTGTTCGAGCAGATGCAGGCATTGATCGGTCAAGCGCCGATCGAGCGGTACGGCATGACCGAAACCCTCATCACCGTTTCGACCCGCGCCGATGGCGAACGTCGACCAGGCTGGGTCGGCGTGCCTATCGTCGGCGTCGAGAGCCGGCTCGTCGATGACACCGGCGGGGTCATGCACAACGACGGGGCGACGATCGGTGAGTTGCAGATCCGCGGAACGACCTTGTTCGACGAGTACCTCAATCGTCCTGATGCCACGGCGGCATCGTTCGACGGCGACTGGTTCCGAACCGGCGATGCCGCGGTCATCGACGATGGTGGTTTCCATCGCATCGTCGGCCGGCAGTCGATCGACATCATCAAGACCGGTGGTTTCAAGGTCGGCGCCGGCGAGGTCGAGGCGGCGCTGCTGACGCACCCAGGTGTCACCGAGGCTGCAGTCGTCGGCATCAGCGACCCGGATCTCGGTCAACGAATCGTCGCGTTCGTCGTCTGCAGCGACGTTGACGGTGCGACGCTGATCAACCATGTGGCCGCACTCCTGTCGGTGCACAAGCGGCCTCGCGAGGTGCGTCTTGTCGACGTGCTGCCGCGCAACGCGATGGGCAAGGTCCAAAAGACCCTGCTGATTTAGACGAACTGGGTGACGAGGTCGCCGATGCCCTCGATCGTGCTGGTCAGAACATCGCCGGGATGGAGGAAACGCGGTGGCTTGCGGGCATAGCCGACACCTTCGGGTGTGCCGGTGAAGATGAGATCACCCGGCAGCAACGGACACAGGGCGGAGACGTACTCGATCAAGAACGGGATGTCGAAGATCAGCATCGACGTGCGCGAGGACTGCAGGGTCTCGCCGGCGAGCGTGCTCTGGATCGCCAGGTCATGCGGGTTGTCGAACTCGTCGAGTGTGACCAGCCAGGGGCCTGTGGGGCCATACCCGAAGCGGGATTTGCCGAGGCTCCACTGGGGTGCTGGGCCCTTGCGTTGGAGCACGCGATCCGATAGGTCTTGACCGACCGTGTAGCCGGCGACGTACGACATCGCGTCTGCAGCGCCGACTCGGAAGGCGCGCTGGGAGATGGCGACGACCAGTTCGATCTCCCAATCGGTGTCGACCGGCACCTCGACGGCGTGCGAAGGACCGACGATGCAGGTCGGCCACTTGGTGAACACCGTCGGCTCGTCGGGCACACTGAAGATGCCTTCCTGTGCGTGCGCCTTGTAGTTGAGGCCGATGGCGAAGACCTGCGGGGGTCGCGGAACGGGTGCATGGAGTTGCTGCACGTCGACCTCGCCAGGTCCACGGGCGTTGGTCGATTCGCCCCAGCTGGCCAGGGCCTGCCAATCATCGAACATTCGCTGTGGTTCGGGAGAGAATCGGTTGTCGCTGGCAGTGGCGACGTCGACGACAACGCCGTCGACGAACGTGCTCAGGCGACCGGCGAGATTGAACAGGCGCATGAATAGGCAGCATATGCGCAGACGGCGTGCAGCTCATCTGTCGACCATCGACCGAGGCCGCGTTACTGTCGTCGCATGCGCGTCGGTGTCGATCTGCCATATTTTGCCCACGCAGTCGAGATCCGTGACTACGTTCAGGCTGCGCAGGGCTTGGGCTACGCGCACATCGGATTTTCCGAGCATGTGGTTTCCTCGAGTGCCTCACCGTTCCCGCCGGGGTTGTCGTTCGACGAACCTTGGCACGAGTCGTTCACACTGCTTGCTTTCCTCGCAGCGATCACCGAGGGAATTGAGCTGAGCACGGGCATGACGTTGCTGGCTCTGCGTCCGGCAGCTCTCGCGGCCAAGCAAGCGGCGGAGGTCGACTTGTTGAGCGGTGGCCGCCTGCGGTTGGGGGTCAGCGTCGGGTGGCAGCACCGCGAGCTCGAAGCCGTCGGTGTCAACCCGTCGACGCGTGGGGCGCGGATCGAAGAGCAGATCGAGGCAATGCGGTTGCTGTGGACTCAGCCGCTCGTCACCTATCACGGCGATCACGTCGTACTCGACGAAGTTGCGCTGCACCCTCGGCCCGATCGGTCGATCCCGATTTGGATGGGAGGTGGCAACTTCGACACGGGCGGAATGCCGCTCGATGTCACGATCAAGCGTGCCGCTCGCCTCGCCGACGGGTTCAAGATGATGGCCCCACTTGGCATCAATCTGGATGGCATGCTGCAGCTGGTCGATCGGCTGCGCGCCGAAGTCGCTGCGGCTGGTCGAGACTCGGAGGCATTCGGCCTGGAGGGCCGTCTGGTCACACACGTGACGCCACCCGATCAGTGGGCAGCGACCGTCAGCGCGCTGCGCAAGGCCGGCGTGTCGCATTTCGGCATCGCCAACCGGATCGTGGCTGGGAGCGTCGCCGATCAGATCGATCTCATCACGAGAGTTGCCGATACGACGCGTGCCGAGTGGGGTGACACATGAAGATCACCGACGTCTCGGTGGTGGTTCACGAGCGCACGCTGCCCGTCGGGATGCCCTTGCCGCCGATGGAGATTGCGGTGCTGCGCATCCACACCGACGACGGAGTCGAGGGCAATACGTTCATCAGCCGCCGGGACCCAACGTCACCGAACAGATCCTCAAGCACGTCAAACCGCTGCTGCTCGGTCGCGATCCGCTCGACATCGGTGCCATCTGGCACGAGCTGTGGGCCAGACGTCGTGGCATGCACTCGACCGTGCAGGGCTGCATCGACGTCGCCCTGTGGGACATCGCCGGCAAGGCAGCCGGGCTACCGATCTATCCGCTGCAGGCCGACGATCTCTACGGCTACCGGCGATTGAAGCAGCAGTTGTCGATCCCGATCATGGCCACCGAGATGACCGAGGGAGGTGTCTATGCCCTCGCTCCATGGCTGGTGCAACAAGCCACAGATTTCTTGCGCGGCGACGTGGTGATCAAGGGCGGCATCACCGGGATGATGAAGATCGCCCACCTGGCCGAAGCGTTCCAGATGAACTGCGAATTGCACGACGCGTACAACGCGCTCAACAACGTGGCGACGCTGCATGTTGCGATGGCGATCCGCAATTGCGAGTACTACGAGGTGCTCGTCATCCACCCGCCAGGGGAGTACGACACCACCCACTTCAGCTATGGATTGACTGAACCGATCGAGATCGACACCCATGGGCAACGCCCACGCCCCAACCCGACCAGGTCTTGGGTACGACATCGATTGGGAGCTGATCAACGCGACGCAGCACGGTGAGCTGCGATGAAAACTAATTACACATTTCCTATCGACAGTTTCGATTAGTGTGACTATTATTTCCCATATGAAAATCGAGTTCTTTCACACGATGAACTACTGGGGGCAGCACGGTGACTCGTGGCCGGCGCCGCCGCGCATCTGCGAGACCGAGTTCGTCAACTCCACGATCGAACACGGCCTGATCGAATGCGGTGCGGCGCTCGATGCCGGCTTTGATGCGCTGAACTTCGCCGAGCACCACTACTCACCGAAGCAGTTGACACCCAACCCCATCATCTTCGCCGCGGTCGCCGGTCGCCGGTTTCCGGGTTCGCAGATCGGCGTGTTCGGCACCGACCTGCCCTTGAACAATCCAGTGCGCATTGCCGAGGAATACTCGATGCTCGACAACCTCCTCGACGGTCGCTTGCGAATCGGAATGCTGCGGGGAACCCCCAACGAGTACCTGACCTACGGTTCCAACCCGTGGGAGTCGCGCGAGCGATACGAGGAAGGGATCTTGCTGCTGAAGGCCTGTTTCACCGAGCCGGAACCGTTCGGTTGGGAGGGTCGCTACTACCGTTTCCGCAACATCGCCGTGTGGCCACGGCGTGTGCAGGATCCGCACCCGCCCATCCTGATCTCGGGCAACAGCAAAGACGGGGCAATCTTTGCCGGTCGGCATGGTCTCGACCTCGGGTTCTCCTACATGGGCGCAGAGAAGTGCGCAGAGCATGCCGCTCTCTACCGCCAGGCAGCGTCCGAGGCCGGTTGGGAGCCCACTGCCGACAACCTGCAGTACCGCCATTTCATGTACGTCACCCCGACCGACGAAGAGGCACAGGACACGATGAAGTCGCTCAGCGGAGGCGGGCTGATGAGCATCTTCAACGGGGCGTCGCCCGACATCATGATGACCATGGCACAGATCGGTGCGGCCCTCGGTGGCGTGCCGAAACACGTCAAGATCGACCCATCCATGGCGCCGCCGATGGTCATGGGTCCGCCGCTCTACGGCAGTCCGGAGACGGTGCTCGGCCGGATCAAGGAGATCCACGACGTGCTGGGCATGGGTCGGCTGGAGGTATCGCTCGGTACCGTCAATCCGCTGCCGCACGATTCGATGCTGTCGAGCCTGAAACTGATCGGCGAGGAAATCGTGCCCGTTCTGCACCAGATGGGAATGGTGACGTCATGACCGACACGGATGTTCGTGCGCCAGGATCCACATTCGTCGAACGATCCGTCGAGGCTGCCGGCTTCACGGTGCGCTACCTCGAAGCCGGCGACGGTCCAGCGGTGCTGTATCTCCCAGGAGCCGGTGGACCGGTCATGACGTTTGCCCTCGACTCGCTCGCCGAGCGATTCCGGGTGATCGTGTTGGAGTATCCGGGTTGGGGTGCACAGCCAAACGATGTCGCCGACTTCGATGGTCTCGCCGCACAGGTGGCCGACATCGCCACCGCACTCCGTCTCGACCGTTTCCATCTCATGGGCACGTCATTTGGCGGTGCGTGCGCGCTGCATTTCGTCACTCACTACGCCGACAGGGTCGACTCGATCGTGCTCGAGTCGCCGGCGAAGTTCCGGGAGTCGTCGGTGCATCCGTCGACTCTGGCGCCGGAGGCCTTCGTCAAGGCATTCAGGTCGCACCCAGACCGGCTGCCGCACATGAGCTCTCCTGACCCGGCGTTCATGGCTCGCGTCTGGCCGACGGTCGAGCGTTTGATGGGAGACGGGTCAGACGACGGCCTCGTCGAGCAACTGGTCGATGTATCAACGCGCACGCTGATCCTGTTCGGTCGTGACGATGGAATCATCAACCCGATCAATGGCCGAACCGTGCGCCGATACATGCGCAACTCGTCGCTGCAGTACGTGTACGACGCCGCCCACGACATTCAATCGGACCGGCCCGAAGCGTTTGCCGACGTCGTGGCCGACTTCTTGGCACGCGGTATGAACTTCTTGATCAACGACCAAGACGGATTGATCAATCCGTAGTCGCTACCGTAGGTGGGGATGAGTCTGGATCGCGGTCGAGAGCGTCGGCCTTCCCGAACCGGTGTCGAACTCGACGTAGAAGTGGCGGCCAGGTTCACTGAGTTCGGCGAACTCGACATGCCCCGGTTTCAGGTCGGGTTTCCGCCGCAACATCTGCTGCTCGCCCTACTGGGCGACTACTGGTCAGGGCGGTGCGAGGCGCTGCCGTCGGCGGCTCTTGTCGACCTGCTGGCGGAGTTCGATGTCAATCCGTCGGGTGCCAGGGCCGCGCTCAGTCGGCTGTCGATCCGCGGGCTGCTCGTTGGCACCAAGGACGGGCGCAACACCTTCTATCGGGTGGCCGACGGCTTCCGTCATCTGCTGCCGTACGGCCCCATCCATACGCGAGCGTTCGCCAAGCCGCAACCCGACTGGGACGGCACGTGGACGATGGTTGCCTTCACCGTTCCCGAGGACCAGCGTCGGTTGCGTCCGATGTTGCGCGGCCGCCTGCAATCGTTGGGTTTTGCTCCCTTGTACGACGGCTTGTGGGCCTCGCCGCATGCCCCCGACAAGGAGCTCGACATCGCCCTGGAGATCGCTCCACCTCAATCGTGCACCGTCCTTCGCGCCACGGAACTGCCGCTCCGTACACGTCTGTCGGTCGCGTCGGCATGGAATCTCGGCGATCTCGGTGAGTCGTACTCGGAGTTCACACGCACGTTCCGTCCTGTCCTTCGCCGACTCGAGAGCGGTCGCATCGGACCGACCGAGGCATTGGTCAGCCGCACCAGGGCGACGTACCGGTGGTTCGTGTTCGCCGTCACCGACCCGGACTTGCCCGAGGCGTTGCTGCCGAGCCGCTGGCCGCGGGCTGCAGCGCACGACCTTTTTCTCGCCCTGGTCGACGGATTGGCGTCGCCCGCGGTCGACCGAGTGCGTGAGATTGTCTCGAACTACGACCCTGAGCTGGGCAAACTTGTCTCGCTTCGACGCGACGAGATTCCTTGACATCGCCGAGCCTGCCGTCACGACCGAGTCGAGTTCCACCGAGGAACTCGACGCCCGAATCACGCTGCGCGTGCCCCCGTCACTGAAGAGTCTGATCGAGGATGCGGCCGAGACAGCTGGCGCCTCGGTCAATAGCTGGGTGCTCGATGCGCTCTCCCGGCGAACACGCAAGCCCCAGCAGGGTCAGGGTTTCCGCCTGACCCATAGTTTCGACCTGTAGAAAGCAGCCCATGAGCCGCAACGAGCGATGGGAAGTCGGCGAACGACCGTCTCTCGATGTTCGCGTGCCCGTCGGTACGGTCGACGTGTACGCAGGTGACGCCGGCGTGGTGCTGATCACGATTGACGCCAGTGATGTCGACGATTTCGAGATCTTCAAGATCGGCGACCGAATCTCGGTACGCCATCCGTCGCGCTGGGGTCGGCGCGGTCGCCAGAGTCGGCTGGTCGCCCATGTACCGATCGCACCGATGTGGAGCTCAACTCGACATCGGGTGAAGTGCGCCTCGTGGGTCGTCTTGGCGCGGTGCGAATTCATACGGCATCGGGCGACATCGAGGTGGGAGATGCTGCGCGTCTCAACGTCACCACCGCCTCCGGTGACTTTTCGTGCGGCGACATCGATGGCGAGGTCTGTGTCTCGTCGGTGTCCGGCGACTGCGTCATGCGACGGGTAGGTGGCAGGCTCGAAGCCACGCTCACGTCCGGAGATCTGCGCGTCGACCGCTGCGATGGAGACGTGGCGATCGGATCGACCAGCGGTGACGTGCGTGTGGGGCGATGCGCAGGCTCAGACATAGCCGTGCGTTCGACTTCCGGCGACGTGCGAGTTGGCCTGCCCACCGGCATCCGTGTCGAGGCCGAGATCTCGACCCTCAGCGGCCGAGCGACCCTGCCAGATGCCGTGCCGACGTCGGATCAGGGCGACCGCCGTCCCGTGCGACTGCAGCTGAAGACGGTGTCTGGCGACATCCGCGTCGAACGCACGACCTGACTCGCCTCGTAGACTGGGTCGACATCGATCACCGTTGTGTCTCCGCGGCGATCGTCATGATGCTCGCCGCCAACGCCGCGGCATCGGTGCGTGGCGAATCGGTCTCCGCACCAGCCAGCGCATTGCATCAGGCCAGGCGCGATATCGCCTTCACGCCCGACGCGGAATTCGACCTCCTTACCGCCGAAATGCTGTCGAGCAGGCATCCGTCGACCAGTGCACCGGTTCTCGTATTCAGCGTCTGGGGCTAGTAAGCCGACCAGCGGCTGCGTGTCGCTGGCCCAGGACGACCTCGAGGTCGCTGTGCGGTTGATCGATCCGGGGCTCGGCGTGCAGTTCGCCATCGGCGAGTCGTCCTGGCTCCGCGGCGAGGCCTAGCGCGCTCGGTGTCGGTCGCTCGAACCGGCCCATCAATCTGAACATGGCAATCGCGCCGCCGAACAATGCGACTCCGACCAGACCTGAGCCGGCTTTGGTGCCCGCCAATGCCACCCACACTCCGAAAAAGGCCAGCAACGCGACCATCAGCGCGAGCGACGTCGTGCGCTGCTTGCCCAGACTGTCCTGGAACGACGAGATCACGGCGGCCACGAATGCGGCGCAGGCGATGATGAAAATCGCCGCCAAGAGCGAGGTGCCGTCGTTCTCGGCGGCGGCGACTTCCGCCTGGCGCAGCACGGCACGCTCCTGGGGCGTTGCCAGATGAATCTCCGAGATCGTGATCGGCTCGGCCGGTTGATGATCTCCAACGGTCGGTGTCTGGGCGATTGCCTTGACCACGCCGAAGCCGGCCTCGACGAAGCCGATGGACGTGTAGTCGGGATCGAGTTGCGGGCTGGTGACGAGCACGATCACGATCGTGGGAACGTCACCCGGCTGGCCGCTGTCGTACACACTGAGGGCCCCGCGTAGGTTGCCAACCTTCTCCCGCTCGACCGGCAGGCCGGAAAGCTGCGCGGTGCCCGACGTGCCGGCCATCTGTACGTAGTACTTCGGTTCGACTCGGGTTACGACCGTGCCGTCGAAGTCGCCGGCGGCGAGAGCGAGCAGGAACTGCTCGACGTGTTGTGGAGCGTTCTCCGGAGCGAGCGCGATCAGGATCGGCCCATGCGGGGTCGACAAGACGATGCGCGGATTCGTTTCGGGAGGTGTGTATGCAGCGCATGGTGAGGCGAACATCAGCACACCCAGACACGCCAAGCCGCCAATGCCAACGAGGCGAGCGGCAAACCGTGAGCGCTTCATCGCCGACCGCTGACGAGCCGCAACGACGATGACAGCGGTGATCGTGCTGCCGGATTCCGCAATCGCCAGATGACCCCGTCGACGAAGAAGTGGTGGATCTGCACCGCAGCGAGCATGACGGCAGTGCTGAATACCAGCGGTTTGCCGAAGTGACCGCCGAGGTGTGGCAGCGCCCAGAACAACGCGTACCCCCCGGCGATGTTGATCGCCATCCAGCGCGCTGACTCCGACCACACGTACTTCACTGATGGATCGCGCTGTCGCTCGGCCAGCCCCTCTTTGAGTTGCACGCTCCAGGCAATCAGCAGGTACTGCAAGGAATGGAAGAACGGCACCATGTAGCTGAACTGTCCCGCAGGGGTGGCGACGAACCAGACGTACTGCGTGAAGGCCGGTAGCACGACGATCAGTGGAACCCTGGGGCCGTTGTTGATGACCTTCCACAGCAGCAAGGCGATCGTGGCCGCCAGCGCGATCCACATCACCTTCGTCAGCATCTGCGGAAGCCATACCGGCACACCGAGGGTGGGGTACTCCACGCCGTAGAAGGGGTTCACGTGCAGGCCGACCTCGGCCCACGCGCTCTGGACGGCGAAGGTCAAGAATATGAACGCGGTCAACGAATGGCGCAGCCAGCCATCGATCACGAAGCCTGTTCTGCGGGCGTACACCATGGTGATGCCCAACGTCTGCCCGGAGAAGTGGTACGGCGACCACAGCAGGTACAGCTTGATGAACAGTGGTGCGATTTCGTTGGGTGAGAGATAGCAACCGATCACCGCCGCAGTGAGGACCATCGGCGTGACGTAGCTGGTCAGCGGGTATTGCGCAATCGAGGCGCGCGAGTGGTACAGCCGGTAGTTGGTCGACGCGAAGTGGGGGTAGTTGCACACCCAGACGAGCGTTGCGGCGAGCGATGCGACCGATGGCGACGAGGCCAGCTCAGGGCGCATGCGGAAGATGGCGTAGAGCACCAGTGATGCGCCGCCGATCAGCATCACGTCGACGGGAGCGTTCACGAAGTAACGACCAGTCGGGCGAATCGTGACGCGCGTCTGCCTCGGTGTCAGCGTGCCCGTGCTCATCCCAGCGTCCCAGCCATACGAATTGGCTTAAGACTAGTCGGGTGTTGTCTGCCGTCCATCGGTGAGATTGGAAATGGCCCATTTGGCCCACTCGGGCCGCACAGTCAACGCTGACGGGATGCGGGCTAACGTGACCCGCACTGACGACCACAGGGGGACTCGATGCTGCTCAGCACCATGCAGGACTATCCGTTGACGATTCGACCAATCCTCGAACACGGACGCACCGTTCATGCCAACAGCAAGGTCATCACCTTCACAGGTGACGGGTACATCGAGTCCACGTTCGCCGAGGTCGCCAATCGGGCGGATCAGTTGGCCGCTGCGCTGACCCGGCTGGGTATTCAGTCCGGCGACCGCGTCGGCACCTTCATGTGGAACAACCAGACGCACCTCGAGGCGTACCTGGCCGTGCCATGCATGGGCGCGGTGCTGCATACGTTGAACATCCGTCTCTTCCCTGACCAGCTCAGCTACGTCATCAACCACGCCGACGACCAGGTGATCATCGTCGACGCGTCGATCATCCCGTTGCTTGCCAAGGTTCGCGATCAGCTGACATCGGTCAAGCACATCATCGTCAAGGGCGCAGGCGACACCTCGGCGCTCGGCGACACGCTGGACTACGACGCGCTGCTGGCAGCCGAGCAGACCGGCTACGACTATCCCGATCTCGACGAGCGCACCGGCATGGCGATGTGTTACACGAGCGGCACCACCGGCAATCCCAAGGGTGTGATGTACAGCCATCGCAGCACCTTCCTGCACTCGATGATGGTCACCTCGACGGCCAACATCGCCCTTGCCGAAAGCGACCGGATGCTGGTGATCGTGCCCATGTTTCACGCCAACGCGTGGGGAACGCCGTACGCGGCGTGGATGGTCGGTGCCGACCTGGTCTTCCCGCAACAGTTCCTTCAGGCGGCGCCGCTGAGCCGGATCATCGAAGAGACGCGACCGACGTTGACGGGTGCGGTCCCGACCGTCTTGACCGATCTGTTGAACAACGGCCGTGCCGCCGATCTCTCGTCGTTGCGTCTGGTGATGTGCGGTGGGTCAGCGGTGCCACGAGCGTTGATTCAGGGCTACCTCGACGTCTTCGGGGTTCCCATCGTGCAGGGCTGGGGCATGACAGAGACCAGTCCCGTGTGTGCGATCGGTCATCCGCCGAAAGACATGGGCGACGACGACGAGGTCACGTGGCGCACACGAACCGGCCGAGTCCTGCCTGGTGTCGAACTGCGCATCACTGACGACAATGGGGCAACTGTCGCGTGGGACGGCGAATCACTGGGAGAGATCGAAGTGCGTGGGCCGTGGATCACGGCGTCGTACTACCTGGTCGACGATCCCGAGAAGTTCCACGATGGCTGGCTTCGCACAGGTGACGTTGCTTCGGTATCCGCGAATGGCTACGTGATGATCAGCGATCGGGCAAAGGACGTGATCAAATCAGGTGGCGAGTGGGTGTCGTCGGTCGACCTCGAGAATGCCCTCATGGGTCACCCCGATATCGCCGAGGCGGCCGTCATCGGTGTGCCCGACGAGCGATGGGACGAACGTCCACTGGCGTGTGTAGTGCGCAAGTCGGATTCGCAGGTCACGGCAGCCGAGCTACGCGGCTGGCTGGCCGAGCGGACCGCAAAGTTCTGCCTTCCAGAACGATGGACGTTCATCGCCGAAGTCCCGAAGACCAGCGTCGGCAAGTTCGACAAGAAGGTGCTCCGCGCCCGGCATGCCGCTGACCAGCTCGACATCGAGAAACTGGCCTAGCCGGCGGCTGCCAAGGCAGCAGCCAGAGGCTCTGCTTCGCGGGCGCGCAGATCGGCGTTGACGCGTTGACGTTCGAGCAACTGCTCGAGTGTCTTCACGGCCTGAGGGATGGGGTGCTCGGAAAAGAATCCCTGCACGTCGGCTACGAGGTGCGGCGTGGTCAACGTCGTGATGGAGCCGACCATGCGCACGATCGTGTTGTTGGGGAATCGTTCGAGCAGTTCCGGCCACTGGCGACGGACATTTTCCCACGCCATCGAGCCGTGCTGTCTGTTGGCGATGCACCGATTCAACAGGAATGGTGCGTCCTGGGTCTTCACATCGCCCGACAGGGCGAGATCGATCGTGCGACGAATCTGATCCTCGGTCGGGAAGTCGGCGAGCGCGTGCATGTACCTCAGTTTGAGCTGCGGTGTGTCCGCTGTACGAAAACGTTCGACGTACTGCTCGAAATCGACATCGGTTCCAATCGAGGCGACGGCTGTTGCGGCGGCGGCGGCCAGCTCCGGGTCGGTCGAGTGATCAGCGAGCATGTCGCGACAGCGGGCCTGGGCGTCGGCATCGTTGCCCTGTACGGCGAGCAGACTGACCAACAAGCCGCGGAGCTTGGAGGCGAGATCGGATTCGCCTTCAGCAGGCGCCCAACCGAGATCGGCGGTGACGGGACGGACGAGGTCGGCGATGCGTTGTTGCAGTGCCGCGTACGCCGGCCCGTCGACGAGGCGGCCGAGACCCCGCAGTCCCACCGCGATCGCCTGCCAGACCGCGAGGTCACGATCGCCCTGGAACGCCTCGACGAAGCTGAGGAAGTCGGCTGCGGCCAATCTCCCGGTGATGACGGCGTTCCATGCGTCGTCGACCAGGTTGTATCGCTCGATCACGCTCAGACCCATCAGCGCGTCGCCGTTGAGACGGGCCCGCAACTCGTCGTCGTAGGCAACGCGCATGAACCCGTGCCCGCCGGCATTGACGACGACGGTGGCGTCGGGTGAGGGAAGCGCGATCCGCGCCTGAGCGGATTCGAGCAGCAGCTTCGACTCGATCCCGTTGATCGACAGGTGGATCGGCACGACGAACAGCGTCGGATCGTCGGTGTCGGCATAGGCGAACCGCTGCTGGTTCAACACCAGTTCGCTTCCGTCGAGGCGAGCCGAGATCAGTGGGTACCCCGGCTGCCAGATCCACGAATCCATCAACGTGCGCACTGGCACCGTCGGGTTGACCTTCTCGATGGCATCCCATAGGTCGCCGGTCTCGGTGTTGCCGTAGGCGTGAGTCGTCAAGTAGAGGCTGATTCCCTGTCGAAACTCTTCGGTTCCGAGATACTGCTCGAGCATGCGCAGCAGCGAGCCGCCCTTCTGGTAGGTCAGCACGTCGAACATTCCGTCACAATCGGCTGGCGCCTCGACCGGAAATTCGACCGAGCGCGTGCTGGCCAACGAATCGGTCTCGAACGCCACGCTGCGCTCGAGGCTGAACGTCGTCCACCGCAGCCAATCGGGGCGGAACGCATCGCAACAGGCGATCTCCATGAACGTCGCGAAGGCTTCGTTCAGCCAGATGCCGTTCCACCATCTCATCGTCACCAGATCGCCAAACCACATGTGGGCCACCTCATGGGCAACGACATCAGCGACGTTCTGCAACTCGTACTGCGTTGCAGTCTTCGGATCGGCCAGCAACAGGCTCTCGCGGTATGTGATGCAACCAAGGTTCTCCATCGCCCCCGCCGCAAAGTCGGGAAGAGCGAGCATGTCGACTTTGTCGCTCGGATACGGAATGCCGTAGTAGCGCTGGTACCAGCGCAGCGAATACGCGCCGATTTCGAGTGCGAACTCCGTGAGGTGACCCTTGCCGGGCACATGGACGACGCGAAGCGGAATGCCGTCGACATCGATCGCTTCGGTTGCTTCCAGCGGACCGACCACGAACGCGACGAGATACGTGCTCATCACCATCGTTGGCTTGAAGAGCACGACGTGCTTACCGTCGTCACGAGCCAGACGACCGACCTCGGGCCCATTGGAGACCGCCAGCAAGTCGGGCTCGACGACCAGCGTGATCTCGAAGACGGCCTTGAAGTCGGGCTCGTCGAAGCACGGGAAGGCACGTCGGCAATCAGTTGCTTGCATCTGGGTCGTGGCGATGACCCGTTCGACGCCGTCGGCGTCGTTGAACGTGCTGCGGTACCAGCCGCGCAGCTTGTCGTTGAGCGTTCCGGTGAAAGTGATGTCGATCACAGCGTCGCCGGCGTCGAGTGCGGACTCGATCACCAGTCGCTCAGCGACCGTATCGAGATGAAACGCAACCTCTGCGCCATCGATGTAGACCGAGGCGATATGTAACTCGTCGGCGTTGAGCGCTAACGACTCGACCGGTTCGGTCGACGTCACGTCGATCGACACTGTGCCAGCGAAGGTCGCACTGCCGAGATCCGGTTCGAGTGACAAGTGATAGCGGCTCGGAACAACGGTGTGTGGAAGGCGGTAGGGGTTGTCGCTCACGGCAAGGAGCGTACCCGCGGCGACTGTGGCCGGTAGCCTGCACCGTCGTGCCGGGAATTCAATATGACGTCGTCGGGATCGGCAATGCACTGGTCGATGTCATCGCTCATGCAGACGACATGTTCATCGGTCGACACGAGTTGGTGAAGGGGTCGATGACGTTGGTCGACACCGATCGAGCCTTGTATCTGTATGAGGCGCTCGGTGGTGCGATCGAGATGAGCGGAGGATCTGCCGCCAACACGATGTGTGGCGTCGCCTCGTTCGGGGGCACGGCGGCCTACATCGGCAAGGTCAGCGACGACGAGCTCGGCCGAGTGTTCGGCCACGATTGCCGCGCCGTCGGTGTGCAGTTCCGCCCGGGCGCGCCGGCTGAGGGCACACCGACCGGTCGGTGCATCATCGTTGTCACACCTGATGCGCAGCGAACGATGAACACCTACCTCGGTGTGTCGTCGCTGCTCTGCCCGACCGACATCGATGCCGACACCGTTGCCGTTGGCGAGGTGCTGTACATGGAGGGCTACCTCTACGACCGGCCCGAGGCCAAGGAGGCTTTCCGCTATGCCGCGCGCGTGGCTCACGCTAACGATCGTCTCGTCTCGCTGACGTTGAGCGACTCGTTCTGCGTCGACCGCCACCGCGACGACTTTCGGGCGCTGGTGACGGACGAGGTCGACCTTCTGTTCGGTAACGAGGCCGAGTTGATGTCGCTGTACGAGGTCGACTCGATGGACGAAGCGCTGCGCGCCGTGCGCCACGACTGCTCGCTGGCAGTCATCACGACCGGGGCCGATGGCTGCATGGTCGTCACTCCCGACGACGTGTTGCGCGCCCCGGCTCGACCGGTCGACCATGTGCTCGATACAACCGGCGCCGGCGACCTGTTTGCCGCAGGTTTCCTGTACGGCTACACGCGTCGCCGGCCGCTGAGCGACTGCGCACATTTCGGGGCGATCGCCGCTGCTGAAGTGATCTCACACGTCGGTCCGCGACCGTTGGTGGAGTTGCGTACGCTCTTGCCATGAGCGATTTCCGCAGCGAGGCGCGCCGGTGGCTGGCCGCCGAACCCGATGCCGACATGCGTGCGGAGCTGGAGTCCTTGCTCGCCGGCTCCGATGACGAATTGGCCGTTCGGTTCGATGGTCGGCTGCAATTCGGGACGGCAGGTCTCCGCGCTGCGGTGGGTGCCGGGCCACAACGGATGAACCGTTTGGTGGTGCAACAGGCCGCCGCCGGTCTTGTCGAGTATCTGTTGAAGGCGGAGGCCGATGCTGCTGCTCGAGGTGTGATCATCGGCTACGACGCCCGACGAAAGAGCGATTCGTTCGCACTCGACACGGCACGGGTATGCGCGGCACGCGGCGTGAGGGCAATGATTTTTCCCCACATCGTGCCGACGCCGGTGCTGGCGTGGAACATCGTCGGTGTCGGCGCTGCAGCCGGTGTGGTGGTCACTGCATCGCACAACCCTCCGGCCGACAACGGCTACAAGGTGTTCACCGCCAATGGTGCGCAGATCGTCTCTCCGGTCGACGCCGAAATTGCGAAGTGCATCGACCTGATCGATCCATGTGCGGTGCTGATGTCGGCGCCGGATGATCCGTTGATCGAATGGCTCGACGATTCGTACGTGCAGGCGTACCTCGCTTGCATACCTGCGGTCCGACTTCGTGCCGATCTCGCCGGTGTGCCGGCGGCCTACTCGGCCATGCACGGTGTCGGCGGCGACACCTTGGTGGCTGCATTCGACCGCGCCGGCTTCCCCACGCCGTTCGTCGTCGCCGAGCAACAACAACCCGACGCTGCGTTTCCGACGGTCTCGTTCCCCAACCCCGAAGAGCCCGGCGCGATGGACCTGCTGTTGGCCCAGGCGGCGGCGTGCGATGCGGCGATCGCGCTGTGCAACGACCCTGACGCCGATCGCCTCGGTGCAGCAATCCCCACGCCAGAAGGCGGCTGGCGGCGACTGCAGGGTGACGAGATCGGGTGGCTGCTCGCCGACCACATCTTGCGCCACACCGCGGGCGACGATCGCCTGGTCATCACGACGCTGGTCTCGTCGTCGTTGCTGTCGAAGATGGCAGTCGAGTACGGGGTGCAATTCGCCGAGACGTACACCGGGTTCAAATGGATCGGTCATACGGTGTTGGGCCATCCCGAATCGCATTTCGTGTTCGGTTACGAGCAGGCCCTCGGGTATCTCGTGTGCAGCCGGCCGCTCGACAAGGATGGCATCAGCGCGGCGGTGTTGCTGGCCGAGGTCGCAGCCCTGGCCGCCGCTGAGGGCGTGACCCTGCAAGGTCGGCTCGATGCGATCAGCGCCCGATTCGGCCGGCATGTCATGGCCGACCTCTCGGTGAAGATGCCACCCGTCGATGGGCTCGCCGCTGTGGAGCGTCTGCGCGCCAAGCCACCGACCGAGGTCGACGATCGATCGGTGACGACCGTCGAATGGTTCGACGAAGCCGGGTTGTTGCGACTGCAACTCGGCGACGAGTTACGCCTGCAACTTCGTCCGAGTGGCACTGAGCCAAAGGTCAAGCTGTATGGAGAGGGCATCGACATCGATCCTGCGCCATATCTGGACTCGCTCGCCGAGCTCCTCTAACCCAACCGAGTGTTTGCGGCCCGGAGCGGCGCAAACGAGTGTTTGCAGCCACCCCGGGCGGGCGACAAACACTCGGTCAGCGGGTCTACGAGGAGGCGGGGGAGCCGAACTGGCGGTCGCCCGCGTCGCCGAGGCCGGGGACGATGAAGGCGTGCTCGTTGAGGTGCTCGTCGACGGCGGCGGTGTAGATCGCCAGGTGAAGTCCGGCCGCTTTCAGGTGGGCGATTCCCTCCGGCGCGGCCAACACGCACACGACGATGATCGTTCCCGTTGCTCCGCGTTCCAACAGCAGTTGGCAGGTGTGCGCCAACGAGCCTCCGGTGGCCAGCATGGGGTCGAGCACGATGCATTGCCGACCGGCGAGATGCTCGGGCAACTTGTTGACGTACGGCTTCGGTTGGAACGTCTCTTCGTCGCGTGACACGCCGATGAACCCGACATCGGCGTTCGGCAGCAGCTCCTGGGCTGCGTGGACGAAGCCGAGGCCGGCACGGAGAACCGGTACCACCACTGGCTGCGACGAGAGTGCTCGCCCCGAGGTTGCCACCAACGGGGTGATGACCCGAACCTCGTGAGTGGCGAGACCCCTGGTGGCCTCGGCGATCAGCAGCGTGCCGATCCGCTCCAGCTCCTGCCGGAAGAGGGCGTTGGGTGTGTCTTTGTCACGCACCCTGGTCAGCGAATCGGCGATGAGGGGATGCTCGACGAGATGGACGGCGACGGTCATGACCCGAGTGTGTCAGATTCAGGCAAAGACCGAGTTCAGCAGGCGGCTCCTCGACGCAAGCATGATTGCGTTGGTCCACGGCGTGTGATGACTGGCGCGCGGATGCGGGGCCGGAGTCATCAAACGCACCTTCTTGATCAGTGCGTTTGATGACTGGCGCCCGGATGCGGGGCCGGAGTCATCAAACGCTTGATCGAATCCGAGCAGATTCTCCCGATATAGAGCGGGTTCGTCTCACCTTGTCGAGCTCAGCTCAGCCCAACGCTCTGCTCGGCACGAGCGAGTGCATAACGCGGCTTGACGACTCCGTTGATGATCCGCAGTCGCTCGGGGAAGGCCGCGAACGCGCTCTTCATCGCGTTGATCGTGAGCCATTCGAAATCGTCGAGGCCCCAACCGAAGGCTTCTGCCAACTGTTCCATCTCGTAGGTCATCGACGTCGCGCTCATCAGCCGGTTGTCGGTGTTGACGGTGACCCGGAACCGCAGTCGCCGCAGCATGCCGATGGGATGCTCGGCGATGGTCTTGCACACACCCGTACCGAGATTGGAGGTCGGACACAGCTCCAATGGGATTCGGCGGTCACGAACGAATTCCGCCAAGCGCCCGAGCTCTTCCTCGCCCGGCGGCCCGACGATGTCGTCGACGATGCGCACCCCGTGGCCGAGACGTTCGGCCCCGCAGAACTGCACGGCCTCCCAGATGCTCGGCAACCCGAAAGCCTCGCCGGCATGAATGGTGGTATGGAAGTTCTCGCGACGCACGTACTCGAACGCATCGAGATGACGAGTGGGCGGGAAGCCTTCCTCGGCGCCGGCGATGTCGAAACCGACCACACCGGCATCGCGCCAGCGCACTGCCAGCTCGGCGATCTCACGGCTGCGTGCCGCGGTTCGCATTGCCGAACAGATGAGGTAGATCGTCAGATCGGTTCCGGCCGAACCGCGGCGGAAACCGTCGAGCATCGCCTCTACCGCCTCATCAAGGGTCAGGCCCGCCTCGGTGCACAGCTCGGGAGCCATGCGGACCTCGGCGTACACGACTCCGTCGGCGGCGAGATCTTGTGCACACTCGTACGAAACGCGCTCGATTGCGTCGCGGTGCTGCATGACACCGACCGTGTGCGCGAACGTCTCGAGGTACAACACGAGGTCGTTGCGTTTGGCGCCACTGTTGAACCAGGCGGCGAGGTCGTCGACATCGGTCGTTGGCAGCTTCGTGTAGCCATACTCGGAGGCCAACTCGATCACTGTCGCGGGCCGAAGACCACCGTCGAGGTGGTCGTGCAACAACGCCTTCGGAAGTGAGCGGATGTTCATGCGGCAACCCCGGCGAGCGAGCGCAACGGCATGTCAGGCGAGCGGCGCAGCCAGTTCCACTCGGGATACTCGGCAGCCGCGGATATGCAATGCAGCGAATAGGCATGACGGCTGGTCGCCGATCGATTGATATCGCTCCAATGCGGAAGCAAACCGTGCAGGATCACCAAGGTGCCGGCGGGCGCCTCGATCGGCACGAGCTCGGACGGCAAGGGCAACGGTGCTGGGTCGAGTTCCTCGAAGATGGTGCCGTCGGAATCGCTGTGACCTGCTCGCTTGAACAGCTTGCGCAGGCTGGTGTGATGACCACCGGGTTTGGTCCATAGGCAGCCGTTGTGGATCGTCGCGCCCTCGATCGCGAACCAGAATCCCGTGACCGTCATCGGGTCGGTGTACAGGAACGTGCTGTCCTGATGGCACACAACCTCGCCGCCGATCAAGGGCTGCTTGAAGATGTACATGCTCTGCAGCGCCAGCGCGTCGGCGAGGCCGATGTCGGCGGCGACGCGTGCGAGCTCGGGCCGGTAGGAGAACTTTTCGAACGTCGGGTCGAGATCGTGCATGGCATGGCCGATCTTGTTGATGCTCAGCTCCTTCGAGGCGCGAAGTTGGCCATCGTCATCGAACGCCTCCTCCTCGAAGAAGCACCACACGCCGGAACCCGATGCCAGGAACTCGCCGTTGCTGACGCGTTCCTGTTCCGTGGTCGTGAAGATCGTGCGCTCGGCACTGGGCTGGAAGTCGGCCACGATCTGGTTTGCCGCCGCCTTCAAGTCATCGCAGGCGTTCCTGTCGACGAAACCCTCGATCACCAAGAACCCGTCACGGTGATACTGCTCGATCTGACGGTCGTCCAACAACGATCCCATGCCCAGCAGCGTAGGCTGCGGGCCAAGACACGCCTACCCTCTGGGATATGGAATTGACTGTCTTGGGTCACACAGTTCGCCACCCCATCGAGCACGTTGAAGTGTTCCCGGCACCTGCGAACGTCACCACAGTGCGATTCACCACTGACGAGGTGGCATCGATGTGCCCGGTCACACAGCAGCCCGACCTGGCCCACGTCGTCATCGAATACGCGCCCGATCAGTGGTGCATCGAATCGAAGAGCCTCAAGCTGTACCTCTGGAGTTTCCGCGATCGGCCAGTCTTTGCCGAGGCCCTCGCCGCCGAGATTGCCGGCGAGGTGATGACCACCGCTCAGCCTCAATGGGTCACGGTCACGCTCACACAGCGACCGCGCGGCGGCATCGAGGTCCAAGCCGTCGCACGCATCCCAAGACCATCCATCCCGAACCCATCGAAAGACGTGTAGGCGACGATCTACAGTCAGCTCCATGTCCAGCCAGCCAGTCTCTGTCATCACCAACGGTGACCACCGGTCGCACGATCCGGAATACGACGTCTACTCGGGAACGATGGTCGGCCGATTCGAGGTACCCGAGCGTGTCGACCGCATCGTCGAGGCACTCGACGGTGGATCATTCGCGACTGTCGAACCGACCTCGCACGGCATGGAGCCCATCTTGCGGGTCCACAACCCAGAGCTCGTCGACTTCTTGTCGACGGCGTGGAAGGACTACATGACCATCCTGCCCGATGCACAGGCTGTGATCGCGGAGATGTTCATCCATCCCGGCCTTGTCGAGGCCATGCTGGTCGGGCGTGCCCCGGCGACGAACGCGTATGGCCGTCTCGGTTGGTTCTGTTTTGACACCTCCTCGCCGCTCAGCGAAGGCTCGTGGCCCGCAGCCCTGGCGTCGGTTGATATCGCCCTGTCGGGTGTCGATCGCGTGTTGGACGGCGAGCGGATCGTGTATTCGCTGTGCCGCCCGCCGGGGCATCACGCGACGCGTTCGGCGTTCGGGGGGTTCTGCCTGTTGAACAACGCGGCGATCGCTGCGCAGGCGTTGATCGACAGCGGTGTGTCTCGGGTGACGGTGCTCGATGTCGACGCCCACCACGGCAACGGCACGCAGCAGATCTTCTACCAACGCGGCGATGTGCAGTTCGTCAGCATCCACATGGATCCGGATCAGAACTATCCGTGGTTCGTCGGTCGCGCTCACGAGCGAGGCGACGGTCCAGGCGCGGGAGCGAACCTCAACGTGCCCCTGCCGCTCGGGACCACGGGAGACCGATTCCAGACCGAGCTGAAGACCGGCATCGATGCCATCTCCGCTTTTGACCCCGACTACGTCGTCGTGTCACTTGGTGTGGACCCGGCCGAGGGCGATCCGACCGCCGGACTCTGCCTTTCTACCCCTGACTTCGCCGAGGTCGGCAGGGCGATCGCGTCAATCGATCGGCCGTTGCTGCTCGTGCAAGAAGGCGGCTATCAACTGCACCGAGTCGGTGCCGATGTCCGCGCAGTGCTCGACGGGGTGTGCAGCGGTCAGGCTTCGCCCTTGCGGTAGATCTGACCGTCGGCCGCAGGCGGACGCAAACGTTTCGTGAAGAAGATCAACACGACCAGCACGATCACATACGGCAAGATGGCTGCCCACCAGTCCGGGGGCGTCTCGGCGGTCAAGTACCAGAGCAGCGCCAGTCCGCCGAACACCGCAGCGAGGAGTGAGTCGCCGCGGTTCTTGCGCAGGATCGCCCACACCATCACCGCGAACATCGCGATAGCTGTGACCAGTAGCAGCGAGTGCGACGCCTTGCCCTCGAGATCCTGCAACTTGAGGGCGAACGGATAGCCGAACAGCATCGCGCCACCGAAGATACCCATCGGCCGCCAGTTGCCGAAGATCAGTGCAGCGAGTCCGATGAAGCCGCGGCCGGTGGTCTGGCCCTCTTTGTAGATACCCGACAACTCCTGGCTGGCGATGAATGCCCCAGCCAGCCCGGCAAGGGCACCACTGACGACGACCCCGACGTATTTGTAGAAGTAGATGTTGACACCCTGCGCCTCGCCCGCCTCGGGGCGCTCGCCGCTGATGCGCAGGCGCAGGCCGAACTTGGTACGCCACAACAGCCAGGCGGTGAACGGCAACAGGGCCAGGGTGAAGACCGTGACCCACGACATGTTGCTGGTCAGACCGCGGGCGATGCCGGTGATGTCGGAGACGAAGAACCAGTCCTTCTTGTCGAACCATCCCAACAGGTCGGGTGTCTTCCATCCGAACAGGTCGCCGCCCGCAAGAAAGGGGAACGTGAATCTCCCCACCGTCGGAACCCTCGGCGACTGGGTGATCGAACCTCCCTGATCCTTGAACTTGACGTTGAAGATCTCCGACGACAGGAAGCGAGCAATGCCCGGGCCGAGAATGTTGATGGCCACACCGGAGATCACGTGATCGACCCCGAACTGCACGGTGGCGACCGCATGCAGCAGCCCACCCATTGCACCGCCGAGCGCACCGAAGAACAGGCCCCACCAAGCCCCGAATTGCAGCGCGCCCCATGCGCCGAACCACGTGCCCAGCACCATCATGCCTTCGAGGCCGATGTTGACGACACCGGCACGCTCGGCGAACAATCCGCCCAGTCCGGCCAGCAGAATCGGGATACCCCAGCGGAGCATGGCGCGCGACGATCCCTCGGCGGTGAGCAGGCTGGTGTCGTCGAACCCCTGCACGATGTTGAGCACCACGACGCCAACGAACGCGTAGAGCGCCCAACGCGCCCACGCCGGCATGTTCTTCAGATAGGTCACAACGTTCATGCGGGCGCCCCGATCAGCGCAGCAGAAGCCGCTTTCGCTTCTTCTCGGTCACGTACGCGTTGTGTGACCTGATAGGCGACAACCGCTGCCAAGATGATGAGGCCCTGCATGATCTGCACGATCTCTCGCGAGGCCGACCCGGTGTTCTGCAGGATGCCGCTGGATATGTCGAGGAAGGCGAAGATCAAGGCGGCCACCGCTGCTCCGAACGCGCTGTTGCGGCCGAGCAGCGCCACGGCGATGCCGGCGAAACCAAGGCCTTGGATGGGGTTGGCCGGGAAGAGGCCGCCTTGCATGATCTCCGTCATCCCCACCAGTCCAGCCACGGCTCCCGACAGCACCATCGCCAGCACCACCATGCGCTTCGGCGATACCCCGCCCGCTTGAGCGGCGAACGGGTTGGCGCCGCTGGCGCGCAGGTCGTAACCGAAGCGTGAACGATTCAACAGGACGTGGTAGCCGATGCCGACGGCGATCGCGACGATCAGCACGCCGGTGAGTTTGCGGTCGCGCCCGATGTCTCGGGTGAAGATCTCGACGATGCTGTTGAGGCTGGGAATGCGCCCGGACTTGGGTATCTCTTCGGTGCCCACTCGAGTGACATTGCCACCAACGGCTCCGCCGGCCTGCCAGAGCTTCAGCCCGGCGACGATGAGGCCAGACGTGGCGACGGCGTTGAGCATGATCGTCGAGATCACCTCGCTGATGCCGCGGCTGACCTTCAGCACGCCGGCGACGCCGCTGTACGTCGCGCCGACGGTCATGCCCACGAGCAAGATCACTGCGACGTGTAGTGGCGCCGGCAGATCGATGAGGCCGCCCACATGGGCGGCCACGAGCGCGGCGAGCAGATACTGGCCCTCGACACCGATGTTGAAAAGGTTCATGCGGAAGCCGATCGCGGCGGCGATGCCAGAGATGAACAGCGGTGTCGCCCTGTTGAGAATGTCGACCATCGTCTCGAGTTTGCTTGCGTGGTTGATCATGTCGCCATACGCCCGCAGCGGATTGCTGCCGGCGATGAGCAACACGATCGACGAGGCGGCAATGGCGAAGACCAGTGCCATGATCGGCGCGGCTGCACCGAGGCTGAGGCGGCGGAGTATGGATCTCACGCTGCACCCGATTGCAATGCAGCACCCGTCATGTACGCACCGAGGTCGCGCGGTGTGACAGTGGCTGGGTCGAGGGTGGCGACGAGCCGGCCGCGGAGCATGACGACGATGGTGTCGGACAAGCCGATCAACTCGTCGAGGTCGGCGCTGATCAACAGCGTCGCCAGGCCGGCAGCGCGGGCTGCCCGAAGCTGATCCCACACTGCTGCCTGTGCCCCGACGTCGATACCGCGGGTCGGGTGCGAGGCGATCAACATCGTCGGATTGGCAGCCATCTCCCGTCCAACGATCAGCTTCTGCTGGTTGCCGCCCGACAGCGCGTGGGAGGCCACGTCGATGTTGGGCGTGCGGACGTCGAACGCCTCACGGATGTGTTCGGTCGCATTGCGCATGCCTTCGCGATCCATCCAGAACCCTTTGGAGAACGGCGCCTGCGTCTGATGGCCGAGCGCGGCGTTCTCCCACAGTGGCGCCGAAAGCAGCAGACCTTCGCGCTGGCGGTCCTGTGGGATGTAGCCGAGGCCGTTCTCGCGCCGGTGGCGTACGGAATTGTGGGTGATGTCTTCGCCAAGCATGAAGATCGAACCGGAAGCGATCTGGCGCGTTCCGACGATTGCATCGACCAACTCCGCTTGTCCGTTGCCCTCCACCCCGGCGACACCGACAACCTCGCCGCGGTGCACGGTGATGCTGACGTCGCTGACCACCGGGCGGTCCCCCTCGTTGACGACCATGCTGGAGACCTCCAGAATCACGACGTCTGTGACTGTGGACTCGGTGGTTGCTGGCGTCGGTAACTCGGAGCCGACCATCAACTCGGCCAGGTCGTGTGCAGTGACGTCGGCCGGTTTCACCGTCGCCACTGAGCGTCCCTGGCGCAGCACCGTGATGGTGTCGGCGATGGCCAACACCTCGTCGAGCTTGTGGTCGATGAACAAGATCGTCGATCCGCTGGCTTTCAGCTCGCGGATGTTTCGGAACAAGGCCTCGACCTCTTGCGGCACGAGCACGGCCGTTGGCTCATCGAGGATCAGGACCTTCGCGCCGCGATAGAGCACCTTGATGATCTCCACCCGCTGACGCTCACCGACCTCGAGTGTCTCGATCAGTTCGTCGGGGTTGACGTCGAGGCCGTACGCCTGGCTGACCTCGCGCACGTGGGCCTTTGCCTTCGCGAAGTCGATGCGACCACCGGACAGCGTCGGCTCGCTGCCGAGGATGACGCTCTCCAGCACCGTGAGTTGCTCGGCAAGCATGAAGTGCTGGTGCACCATGCCGATGCCGAGGTTGATCGCATCAGTCGGCTTGGTGAAATGCACTTCGTTGCCGAAGACTTTCATCACGCCCTCGTCGGCAGCCTGCATGCCGTACAGGATCTTCATCAATGTCGACTTGCCGGCGCCGTTCTCGCCGCAGATGGCATGAATCTCGCCTTCTTCGACGGCGAGGTCGACGTTGTCGTTGGCCACAACGCCGGGGAAGCGTTTCGTGATGCCGACCAATTCGATTGCTCGTGCCAAGGGCCCACCAAAACGCAGAAGCGGGACCGGACTTTAGCCCGGTCCCGCTCGCCTGCGTTACTTCAGATGAAGCGGATCAACAGATCTGATCAGGCCAGGGCCGGATCGGTTGGCACGACGATTTCGCCGCTGATGATCTGCGCCTTGTAGGCGTCAAGCTTGTCAGCGATGTCGTCGACGAACCCGCCGGTTGTCGAGTAGCCCACACCGTCGACCGAGAGGTCGTAGACGGTCGGGCCACCCACGACGGCGCCATCCATCTGAGCCTTGATGATCTCGAACACGGCGACGTCGACGCGCTTGATCATCGAGGTGAGGATGAAGTCCTTCACCGCCGGGTCGGCGGTGTTGTACTGGTCGCTGTCGACGCCGATTGCCCACACCTTCGTGCCACTTGCATCACTCGCTGCCTTGGCAGCCTCGAACAGGCCGGCACCGGATCCACCAGCAGCGTGGTAGATCACGTCGGCGCCACCGTCGTACATTGCTGTCGCGACGTCGCGGGCTTGGTCGGGAGCGTTGAAGCCGTCGAAATCAGGGGCTTCGGTGAGGTACTGCGACACGATCTTGATGTCGGGATTCACGGCCTTTGCACCAGCCATGAAGCCGGCCTCGAACTTCTCGATCAAACCGCCGACGCCCTTGACGCCACCGATGAAGCCGATCTGTCCGGACGTGCTCTTCAATGCTGCGGCGGCACCGACCAGGAACGAGCCCTGCTCTTCGGCGAACACCAGACCGGCAATGTTGTCGCCGTATGGCGCCACGGGGTCGGCAGTGAAGTCGAGCATGCCCGAGTCAATGACGCCGAACGTCTTGTCGGGGTTGGCCTTGCCAACAGCAGCAGCATCGGCTTCGAACAGGAAGCCAACTGCGATGACGATGTCGCTCGATTCTGCTGCGAGGTCGAGCAACTCCTTACGGTTCGATCCGTCGTCGTTGGGCGACGCTTCGGTGAAAGTGATGCCGAGTTCGCTCTGAGCGCGTTCGATACCTGCCGCAGCTGAGTCGTTGAACGACTGGTCGCCGCGACCGCCGATGTCGAACACCAGGCCGACCTTCGGACCCTCGGCCGCTGGTGCAGCCGTGGTTGTTGCAGCCGCAGTGGTGTCACCTGAGGCGGGTGCGTCGGTTGCGGATGATTCCGTCTCGTCGTCGCCACAGGCTGCGGCAAAAAGCCCCAGCATGGCAACGGCTGCGAGCGATGTGAATCGCTTGGTATTGCGCATTGTTCTCCCCCTAGGAGTGTTGTTGTGGATTGGAATTTCCACTTGGCATGCTATCCCGGTCGAGAGAGCCTCCATCCTGAGATGCCGCACCATAGAATCACCGGCGGTAGACGATGTACCTCGCCCCTGTACAACCACCGCGCCAGCGCCTGCCAGATCGTGTCTACGCCGCGCGGCGGATCGTGGCAGGGATCGCCGCGGTTTCCGTGCTGTTCCTGGTGTACACGATTGTTTCGTCGGTGTTCGGCGGACCCAGCCGCTCGACGCAGGCTGCACCGACGGCGCCGAGTACCTCGCTGATCGTCAGCGACGGCGTCACTCCGCTGACACCGGCGTCGACGTCGACATCGTCGACGACGACGACCGAGTTGAAGCCAAAGGAGCGCACAGTGCCCTCGGCGGCGGATCCGGCCGAGTTGTACGTGGCCGGCGACAGCGACGCTGGCACATTCGGTCCGTATCTGGAGCGGTTGCTGAAGCAAACCGGCATGGTCACGACGACCCTCGACTACAAGGTGTCATCGGGCCTCAGTCGGCCAGACTTCTTCGATTGGCCGGCACATTTCGCTCAACGGATTCCGGCAGTGAATCCCGACCTGGTCGTGGTGACGTTCGGCGGCAATGATGCTCAAGGGCTGCGCAATCTCGACAAGACGTGGGCTGTCGAGCACACGCCAGGTGGAGAAGCCGATGACACCGATTGGCGTGCCGAGTACGGCAGGCGCGTCGGCGCGGCCATGGATTACCTCGGCGGCGACAACCGCACGCTGATCTGGGTCGGCATCCCCAACGACGACAACCCCGAAGTCACCGCTCGATTGCAGGTGCAGAACGAGGTCGTCATGGCCGAGGCAGCAAAGCGGTCGAAGGTCGTGTTCATCGACACGTGGAAGCGGTTCTCCGGGCTCAGCGGCGGATTCGCCGAGGTCGTGCAGGACCCGCGCGACAACGAGTTCAAAGATGTGCGCGCTGAAGACGGCTTCCACCTCAACGAAACCGGTGCCGAGATCCTCGCCCTCGACATCGCCGAGGCCATCCGCACCGACCTCCGAGCCCGCGGCGCCGCCCTCTAGCCCGCCGTCCGAGTGTTTCCGTGCACCCCGGGCGGGCCGCAGACACTCCGATGCAGTCCGGCGGGCGGGAAACACTCGGTTGGGTGGTGGACTGCGGGTTAGAGGCTGGCGTCGTCGTCGGCGGGGCGGAAGCCGAGCTTGAGGTCGCCGAGCCGTACGAGCGTGGCGGAGATCCAGCCGCCCAACGCACCGAAGTGCTCGTCGAGCAATGTGCTCGCGCCATCGGCGAGGGTCTCTTCGGCGAGTTCGTACAGGCCCTCATAGGTCACCTCGATAGCGAATTCGGGATCACCCTCGACGCCATCGAGATGACCGATCTCCACGGTCACACCGGCCCGCTCCAGCCGCTCGTTGCCGATCAGCGGGCTGGTCTCGGGCATGGCTGGCTTCACCACCGACGGATCGGGCTGGGCGATCAGTCGCTGTACCCGAAAAACGATCTCCATTTCGATTGCCGGTTGCCGTTCGAGCACCTCGTCGACGCACCAGCTGCGGTACGCGGTCTGGCTCCAACTCGGCCAATCGAAGTTGATGTGAGCCACGACCCGCGGTGGTTGACCTTCGCCAGGTAGTCCGTACGACGTCTCCCACGACAAGTCGCCAAGCAACACGTCGACCTGGAAGTGTTCGTCGAAGGCCTGTCGCTCGAGGAAGGCCGCCTCGAACGCGTCGCGGAGCGAGCTGATGGCGTCGGTGAACACATGGTCGAGCATCAGCCGCCGACGTTACCGTGCCAACGCTACGGTGGGGCCATGTCGCTCGTTGTCGTCTCGCGTTCCGAAGGTGTCGCCACCTTGACCCTCAACAATCCGGCTGAACGAAACACGCTGACGTCGGCGATGGTTGCCGAGATCGTCGCCGCGATGGACGAGATCGAGGGCGACGATTCCATCGGCGCCATCGTGGTGACCGGTGCTGCGCCCGCCTTCTGCGCCGGCGCCAACCTCGGCAACCTTGCCGAAGCCGGCGAAACCAGTCTCGGTGCTATCTACGAGGGATTCCTGCGAATCGCACGCAGTCCACTGCCGACGCTGGCCGCTGTGAATGGTGCCGCAGTTGGTGCCGGCATGAACCTGGCGCTCGGATGCGATGTTCGCCTGGCTGCCCGCCGCGCCAAGTTCGATACTCGCTTCTTGCAGATCGGTCTGCATCCCGGCGGTGGCCATACATGGATGCTGCGCCGCATTGCCGGCCCGCAGGTCGCGATGGCGGCCGTGGTGTTCGGCGAGGTCATGGATGGCGAGGAGGCGGCACGCGTCGGTCTGGTGCATCGATGCGTCGACGATGACCAGTTGTTGACCGCCGCTCAAGCCATGGCCGCCCGCGCTGCCAGCGCGCCTCGGGAACTGGCCATGGAGGCCAAGAAGACCATTCAGGCCATGGCCGACGTCGACAACCACCCGTCGGCGGTCAAGCGCGAGCTCGATCCGCAACTGTGGAGCACTCGTCAGCCGTGGTTCGCCGAGCGACTCGCCGCGCTGCAGGCAAAGATCAGCACCAAACCGTGACGCGGTGAGCACGCGGTTCAAATTGACCTGGCCGAATCCAAAAGCGCGCACGAATGTTACGGAACGTGCCTTACGAACTCCTGTCAGTGTGGATTATCGTGACCTCACGGATAGCTCCCACACCGTACGTTCCGACAACCCCAACGGAGGTACTTCATGAGCCAGCGCCATCGCAGTTCGGAGGCGGTCCCACCGCCGAAAATGGACTCGCGTGCCCATGCCCACAACGAGCGTCATCGCATTCACAGCGAACTCGACGCAGTTGCGGCGCAGGTCAGTGCCGGTTATGAACCAGACGAGGTGCACGAGCCAGGGCGAGCCTGGGTTCCTGCGCACCATCACGACGCTGAAAAGGCCAAGGCCGGGGCTGGTAACACCAGCAAGCGTCACTGGAAGATGAAGATGTGGAAGCGGCGCACGAGTATGCGCAAAGCGAAGGCGCAAGCCTTCCGTGTCGCCAACGAGTGATTACCCCCAGGTCGAGGCGAACTCGCCTCGACGCGACTGCCATTCCTCGGCGGTGATCGCGTAGCGGATGTGGTCCTCCCAAGCGCCGTTGATCTCCAGGTAGCGCAGTGCAACACCCTCCTCACGGACACCCAGGGTCTCCATGACCCGCCTGCTGTTGGTGTTGCGCGGCACGATGCAGATCTCCAGGCGGTGCAGATGTAGTTCTTCGAACGCGAACCTGCATATCACTGCCACGCCTTCGGCGATGTATCTGTTGCCGGCGTGGCGTTGATCGATCCAGTACCCGACGACGCCGCACTGAAACGCGCCGCGGACGACGTTGTTGATGTTGATCTCGCCGGCGAAGGCATTGTCGACGAACAGCCCGAAGCCGTAGGCGGATCCGACTTGACGTTCGCGGTCGCGGGTCGCGCACCGTGAGCTGAACGCATCGCGATGTCGCATCGGGTCGGCGAGGTTGTTGGCACGCAGCGGCTCCCATGGGGTCAGCCAATCCTCGTTGCGCAGCCGCACTTCGGTCCATTGGGCAAAGTCGCTGGCCATCAGCGGTCGCAGCATGGTGCGCTTGCCGTACAACCGCATGCCCGGCTCGGGCGAGATCGAAGGGTGCAGGCCACCGCGTCGACTGAATGTCATGACTGCACCCCGACGTCAATCTGGTCGAGATGGAGGTGGCGCATGAGGGCCACCACAATGCAACAGGCGGCCACGATCTTGTCGACAGCCTCTGCCGGAAGGCCTGGGTTCAGAGCCCGATCTTTTGACGACTCGGTCGCGACGGTCCTGAAGACATCCTCGGCCGCGGCCCGGCGTAGCGCGAATGGCAACGGCGGGTCGCCGCCGAACTCGACCGCTGCGATCACCGTTGCCAGATCACCGACGATGCCGACAGCGTCGGCTTCCACCGCGCCGGGAAGGGCGCGCAACATGTCGTCGAGGTGATCGACGACGGCACCGATGGCATTGGTCAACTCCTCCGGCCGAGGTGGATCGGAAACGAACTCGCTGTTGGCGAGCGATACGGCACCGAGGGGAATGACATGGCGTTGGCCGTCGACATCGACGACCGTGGCATCGTCACCAAGGCGAACCGTGACCGCGTTCATGCTCGGCTCTGTTGTTCTGTCAATTGCGCTAACAGTTGCTGTGCAACCCAAGCACCGACCGGGTCATTGCCCCCCGCCAAGAACCATGCGTAGTGAGCGTGCAGGCACTTGATCCCCGTGCGCGTTCCCCCGACGCCTCCGTGAGGACGAGGGCCGGTGTGTCCTGCTGGTAGTGCAGCGTCGCGTTCGGCGGCGTAGCAGGCGTGCGAGTCGGCGATCTGGTGCGCATCGATCTCGGCTTCGGCTCGGCGCACTGCACCACTGGATTCGAGACGGCTGACGGCTCGCACCTCGTGCTTGCCCACGAGCCAGTAGCGGGTCGGCATTGGCTCTCCGTCGTCGAGCAACGGTGCGTTGCGGATGACGACGGGGGCTCCATCGGCACCGCGCACGACGACCTCGAACGAACCGCGTGGGGACCTGCCGATCAGCTCGCGGACGGCAGCGACATCGTCGCTCACGCTGCTAGCGGCGGCTGAGCCGTCGCACGACGATCCACAGCAGCACCAGTCCGCCGATCAGCGGCAGCACGCGCTTGAGGATCGCCGAACCGGCCACGTCGGACAACTCGATCGGGGCAGCAGCTGGGCCGTTGATCTTGCGGACGCCGCCGTCGCGGATCGCGCCGGCCTCGGCCGCCGGGGCGCCATTGGTCGATGCATGCTCGGCGGCCGCGGGGCTGGCTGTGGTGCCGGCCACGACTTCGCTGGCAGCCACAACAGGCGCCGCGGCTGCATTGGGTTGCTGGTCGAGCATGGTGTTGAGGTTGGTGGCGAACTGGTTCATGAGCTTCTTGCTGACATCGCCCATGATGCCTCGACCGAACTGGGCGACCTTGCCGGTGATGTGCAGGTCTGTTTCGACGACGCACTTCGTCGTCGCCGCATCGATCGACTCGAGCTGCGCCGTGATCAGGGCACTGGCGTTGCCCTTGCCGGTGGTGTCGCGACCTTCACCTTTCAGTACTGCACGGTGTGCGTCGTCGTCGCGTTCGATGAAGTTGGCTTGGCCTTTGAATGCTGTCGAGATCGCCCCGAGCTTGACCTTGACGACGCCGCGGAACACGTCGCCCTCGATTTCTTCGAGTGCCGCACCTGGCATGCACGGGGCGATCCGTTCGACGTCGGTCAGCACGCTCCAGGTCTCGGCGATCGGTCGATTGACGGTGAATTCATTCAAGAGCTTGTCCATGATCCGAGATCCTCCAACGTGTCGATGTCAGCCGCTGAGCCTTCGCACGCTACTTCATCGATCCATTCTGGGTGAAGGCGCATCAGGGTGCGAGCCCCTTCGTCGCCTTCGGTTGGCAGGAGCGGCCACATCGAACTGTGAAGCCGCACCGGGTTCGGCCCGCGCTTGCCCTCGTAGGTGGCAACGACGATCGGTGCCGTTGATTCGGCGGTAGCAACTGCCCGCCAGGCTGACGCGGGCACGAACGGCTGATCTGCGAGCCCGACGACGGCGAACTCGCTGCGGTGCCCCTGCGCCGCGGCGATCGCAACTTGCAACGACCCCGCCTGGCCCTGCTGCCATGCCGGATTGTGCACCGTCGTGACGCCCGGTTGGCCGATGTGCAAGTCAGTGGCGCCGGTGACAATGACAACGTGGTCGAATCCGGCAGCGACGACGTGATCGAGCGAGTGCTGGAACACCGGTAGGCCGTCGAGCGTCGCCAACAGCTTGTGGGTCGGGCCGATAAATCGCGATCCTCCGCCAGCGGCGAGCAGCACCGCGGTCGTCGTCATCGAACCAGCATATGGGCTGCGTGTGAGCGGATTTCCGGCCCGAACGGGCTCATCCACCGGCGATCTTGAGGAAATCTTGATGACGAAAGTGTTACAGCTGCCTTGAGTATTGCGGTTTGATGACGATAAGTTGTCATGTGTTACAGGGTCATGGCGGCGTTCGTGTGTCGGCGGATCCCTTCTGCAGTCGAAGCGGTGGCGCTGAACGATGGCGCTTTCGCCGTGTCTGAGGAGATTTCTCCTCGTCACGACCGAAGCATCTGCCCGAGGCGGGCGGTGCGGACAACCATCAATGAGGGGACCCTCACATGACAATCCGTCAAAGATTCGCAACATATGTTCTTGCCTGCTCGCTGCTGAGCGGAGCGGCCGTGGCGGCCGATACCGGCGCCGCGAGCGCGTCGCAACTTCCGACGTCGTCGGTCGCTGCAACGGTCGATCTGGTCTCGATGACGGCGGCGGGCGCCCTTGCCGCAATGGGTACCGACACGTTCGCATCGCGCTTTCAGGATGCCGCGTATGCAGCCGCTACCCGTTTGGAAACTGATGGCGCTCTCCTCCACCAGGCGTGGATGAAGGCGGATCGTCCTCACCAGATCGCATTTCTCTCCGCGTTGACCCAAGTTGGCGTTCCGTATCAACGCAACGCAAGTAAGCCAGGCATTGCCTTCGACTGCTCTGGTCTCACCGCCTATGCATGGTCACAAGCCGGTGTTGAGATCCCCCATCAGAGTGCCGCCCAAATGCGGAGCGCCGCAAAGCGCACGATCGATACTGCCCAAGCCGGCGATCTCGTCTACTACCCCGGTCACGTGATGATGTGGCTGGGCGTCGACAATCTCATCGTTCACGCGGTGGGTCGTGGTCGCGACGTCGAGGTCGGGCACGTCTCTGATCGGCGTGTCAACCGCCTCAAGTTCGGCAATCCGCTCGGCTGAGTCTCGGCCCATGGCCAATGTATCTAGCCGTGTATCGGCCCGCTGGCGCTTCGAAGTGATGGCGTCTCCCGGCCAGTGCGTCGGGCAATGATCTCCGCACAGATCGAGATCGCTGTCTCCTCGGGGGTCCGGGCACCGATGTCGAGGCCGATCGGTGACATCAGTCGTTCGAGTTGCTCGGGCTGATCAACGCCCGCCTCGGCGAGTCGTTCCATCCGCTTGTCGTGCGTCTTGCGGCTGCCCATCACACCGATGTAGCCAACCTTGGTGCCGAGCGCGCCCTGCACTGCCGGTACATCGAACTTCGGATCGTGGGTCAGTATGCAGACCGCATCGCGCTGGCTCAACGTTGCCCCACGCTCGACAAACACTGCGGTCGGCCACGAGACGATGACCTCGTCGGCCATGGGGAAGCGGCGACGAGTGGCGAATACCTCGCGGGCGTCGCATACCGTGACGCGGTAGCCAAGGACTTTGGCCACCTTGGCGAGCGCCGCGGTGAAGTCGACGGCTCCGAAGATCCACATCTGTGGCGGCGGAGCCCAGCTCTCGACGAAGATCCTGACGGTCGGCGTGTTGACCAGATCCTCTGGCGTCGTTTGGCCCTCTGGGCCGTAGTTGCGGATGCCGCTGCGACCGGCTTCCAACTCGGCGAGCGCATCGCGCCCGACGATGCGCGTGAGTTCGGGATTGCCGAGATCACCAACAGGTTCACCGGTGGTGGTGACGATCAGCTTGGCGCCGACATTTGGACCGTCGACGACCGTCGCCAGAGCCACCGGCTCGTTGGACTTGATCCGTTCGCGCAGAAGTTCGTAGGTCGTCGTCATCTCAGTGGTCCGGCCTCATCATGTCGGGTTCACCAGTCGAGCGGCTCGACGAACAACCTGATGGTTCCGCCACATGTCAAACCGACCGCAAAGGCCTCGTCGTCGCTATAGCCGAACGTGATGATCCGCGGCGCGGCCTCGCCGTTGAGGATCGCCAGTGCCTCACTGACCACGGCACCTTCGACGCATCCACCGCTGACGGATCCGGCCACCTCGCCATCACTGTTGACAGCCATCGCCGCTCCGGGCTCGCGTGGACCCGAGCCTTCGATGTCGACAACCCGGGCGATCGCCACGCCCTTGCCTGCGTTGCGCCAGCGATCGATGTCGTCCAACAGTTCGCGCATCACGACCTCCTTGTCGAGGCACCGGCGATCACGCTGGCCAGTTCTTCCATTGCTGCGAGTGAATGACCTTCCACGAAATGATCAACATACGGCAACGCGGCGGCCATCCCACGGGCGAGCGGTGCGTAGCCGGGTGTGACCTTCAACGGATTGACCCAGATCAGGTCGAAGGTAACTCGTTGGAGGCGGCACATCTGCTCACCGAGCACCGCGGGGTCCCCGCGATCCCACCCATCACTGAGGATGACCACGATCGCACCGCGGGCCATGCCGCGCACACCCCATTCGTCGTTGAATCGGCGCAGGCACTCGCCAAGCCGCGTTCCCCCGCTCCAGTCGCGCACACGCTCGCTGGCTTGTCGCAACGCCTGGTCGGGATCGCGACTGTTCAACTCCTTGGTCACGCGCGTCAGTCGGGTGCCCAGCGAGAACGCCTCGACTCGCTGGCGACCGGCGACCGCTGCGTGAACGAACCGCAGCATTGCTCGGGCGTACGGCTCCATCGACCCGCTGACGTCGAGCAGCAGCACCAATCTGCGGAGGCGATCACCGGGCTCGCGCCAATAGCGGCGGATCGGCTCGCCACCCGCCCCGATCGCGCTGCGCAGCGTTGCCCGTAGGTCGGGGCGCGAGCCGCGTGATGCCGAGCGATACCGGTACGAGCGGCGCGGCGGGCCGGCGAATCGCAGGCGGCTCATCAGCTGCTGAGCCAACTCCAGCTCGGCATCGTCGTAGGCCCCGAAGTCCTTGTCGCGCAGTACCTCGACCGAGGAGAATCGCAACGTCAGTGTTGGGTCGTCGTTGGGTTCGCCGGCCTCGTCCGGCGCATCGCCGTCGTCTTCCTCGTCGTCGGTGGCCAACGTGATGCGGATGAGCTCTTGCTCGTCGTCGATGCCGCTCGATTCGGCATGCTCCCAGAAGACTGCAAAGGCGCGATCGAACACAGCGAGATCTTCCGGTTGGTGTACGAGCGTCGCACGCGCCGCCCAGTAGACACCGCCGCGTTCAGCGATGCCCACCCGACCGAGCGCCTCGACGAACATCAGCACATTGCCGATCGGCACGCGCAGCGATGCTCCGCGCAAGACTCGGGCGAAGCTGACTGCCATTCGCTCCGCCGGCGTGGCATCGCGATCGCCTGCCCTCACTCGGCCCGACTTGGTGTCAACAGGGCTCAAGGTTGTTGCATGCCCCGCTCGAATGCCTGCTTGACCATGTTGGCAATGCCGTGCTGACGGGCTCGTTCTTGGTCCTCGCGGTACTTCAGCACCGTACCCAGTGTGGTCTCGACCGTGGCCTCGTCGAGTTCGGTCACGCCGAGCGCGCCAAGGGCCAGGGCCCAGTCGATGGTCTCGGCAACACCCGGGGGTTTGTACATGTTGAGCCCGCGCATCGCCTCGACGGCGGCAGCGACCTGGCGTGCCAGTGGCTCGATCACATTCGGAACCCGCATGCGCACGATCTTCACTTCGCGTTCGAAATCAGGATGCTCGACCCAGTGATACAAGCAGCGGCGCTTCAGCGCGTCGTGCACATCTCGTGTTCGGTTGGATGTGAGCACCACGATCGGCGGGCGGGTGGTGGTGAACTTCCCGAGCTCAGGGATCGTGATCTGGTAGTCCGACAGCATCTCCAGCAGATAGGCCTCGAACTCGTCGTCGGCGCGGTCGATTTCGTCGATCAACAGCACCGGCGGTACATCGCCGCGGTGATCGATCGCCTGCAACAACGCCCGCTTCAGCAGGAACCGTTCGTTGTAGAGCTGCTCCTCCAGCGCACCGGTGCCCACGCCGCGGGCTTCTCCGCTGGCTTCGGCAGCACGCAGGTGCAGCAACTGGCGCGAGTAGTCCCAGTCGTAGACGGCCTGCGCGGCATCAATACCCTCGTAGCACTGCAGACGGATCAGTTCGCCGCCGGTCCATCTGCTGATCACCTTGGCAACTTCGGTCTTGCCGACTCCTGCCTCGCCTTCGAGCAACAGCGGGCGTTTGAGGGCGAGCGCCAAAAACACCGACGTGGCCAGCCCGTCATCGGGCAGGTATCCGTGCAGGCTGAGCGCTTGCGATACTTCGGCGGGTGACGCGGGATTCACGGTGGGGGTGACAGCCATTGTCCGACAGGCTAGAGCCGATGCCATGCTGAGTACGTGGTACACCGCTTCACCGTGCACGCGCCGAATGTCGGCCAGGTCTCCCTCTTCACCCACAGCTGCCAAACGCTGACCGTCTCGGAGACCGTGATGGCGCGACAGCCCGGGGAGGCGATATGGCTGGCTGAGGCTTCGGCGGATGATGGCGACATGTACTGGCTCGTCGCCGATGGTGTCGGTCCGCTGCTCGACCCGGACGCGATGGATGTGGTGTTGACGGCGGATGGTCCGCGCAGCGTGGTGCGAACGAGCTGGCCGAAACAGGCGCCGCTCGGCTACCTGCACCATGATCCGATCGTCTACGAGTTGCACGTGCGCGGCTTCGGAACGACGTTCGCCGGTTGCATCGAGCGTCTGGCCTACCTCGCCGATCTTGGCATCAATGTGATCGAGATCATGCCGGTGCATCCGTTCGACTCGAGCGACAACTACTGGGGGTACATGCCACTGGTGTGGGGTGCGGTGCATCGGCCGTACGCCGCAGGTGACGACGCACCGGCGGAACTGGCGTCACTGGTCGAGGCGGCACACGTGCACGGAATCGAGGTATGGCTCGACGTGGTCTTCAACCACACCGGCGAGGGCGACCCGACCAAGCCGACGTTGTCCTTGCGCGGCCTCGACGAGGCGAACGCGTACTTGCACCGAGCTGACGGCACCTACAACGACGAAAGCGGCTGCGGGAATGTGTCGAATCCGGCTGACCTCAACATCCGGCAGCTGGTTCTGACGGCGCTCGACCGGTTCGCCGATCTCGGGATCGACGGCTTTCGCTTCGATCTGGCGTCGCTGCTGACCCGCGACGGAGGCGGCCTGGTTGATCGAATCACAACCTGGGGGACACAGCGCGGTGTGCGGCTGATCGCCGAAGCGTGGGACCTTGCCGCGTACCAGGTGGGCGAGTGGTCGGCGCCGTGGTTGCAGTGGAACGATCGATTCCGTGACGACATCCGCGGCTTCGTCCGTGGCGAGCCGGGGAAGGTCGAGACAGCGATCCAACGCGTGCAGGGGAGCCCCGACCTGTTCCACGCCGCGCCCGGCAGCAGCGTGAACTTTCTCACTGCCCACGACGGTTTGACGATGCACGACCTGACGGTGTTGACCAGCGATCATCATCACTCGTGGGACTGTGGATCTGAGTTGCGGCTGCAGCAGCTGAAGAACTGTTTCACGATGCTGTTGTTGTCGGCCGGCACGCCGATGTTCGTGATGGGTGACGAGTTCGGGCGGACCCAGGATGGCCTCGACAACCCGTATGACATCGACAGCGAAGTGACATGGGTCGATTGGTCTCGTCTCGAGCGATGGGCGGAACTCCATTCGTACGTGCAGGCGATTCTGCGGCTACGGCGCGAGCATCCACCGAACGACTTCCGCTTCTACGGTGCGGTATCGGTGCCCGATATCTCGTTGCACTCGCAATCGCTGGCCTGGTCAGCCGGTGGGCTGTACGTGATGGCCAACTTCTGGTGCGAGCCGGTGCAGTTCGAGTTCCAGGATTCGGGCCCGTGGGTCGAGGCCGTGTCGACTGCGGTGTCGCACGCAACGTTGGTCGCCCCGCGCTCGATGGTGGTGTGGCGCCGGCAGCAGTGAGTCGTGGTGTACGTCGCCCGTTCAACGGGTGACTTGGTTCCCGGCACTAGCTCGGGGATTGACGAATGATTGCGACCGGACATGCCGCGTGGTGCACGATCGTGCGGCTGACCGAACCGAGCAACGCCGACCGGAGAGCACCTCGGCCGCGGGAGCCGACCACGATCAGGTCGGCATCCTTGCCTTCGTCGAGCAGTGCCTCGGCCGGAGACAGCTCGAGCAGCTTGGCGTGCACATGGATCGATCCGCTGCTCAAACGCGGACCCAGCGATTCGAGGCTTGCCTTCAACTCCTCCATGGCGTCGAGTTGCATCTGCGTGCGGGGCTCGCTGACCGATGTGCGTTGACCCGGATACGGATAGATCCACCCGTGTACCGCGGTCAGCTCAGCGCCCGACAACAGGGCTTGGCCGTACGCCCATTCCAGAGCCTGAAGCGACCCTGGCGAACCGTCGACCCCGACGACGATCTTGCGCATCGTTGGCCCGATCTCGGCGACGGGCTTCGGAGGCACGACGACGACCGGTACGTGTGATCGGTGGGCGACGTTCATCGCCACCGAACCGAGCACTCCATCCATGAAGCCAGAGTGGCCGGTCGCTCCAACGACGATCTCATCGCCGTCCCGAGCGGACTCGGCGATAGCGATTCCGGCCGGCGACATCGTCGTCAACCCATCGACCACCACGTCGGGGTCGATCTCGGCGACCAGCTCCATTGCCCGGGCAATGACTGCATCGGCGCCGGCCTTGTGCATGTCGAGGTCCTCGTGGCTCGGATATACGGCACCGTCGGGGCTTCCGTAGACCGGAACGCTGTAGCACGACACGGCGAGAACGACGGCGTTGCGGCGGCGCGCCTCGTACGCAGCCCACCGCAACGCCGCGATGGACGGATCGGATCCGTCCACACCGACAACTACTCTCGATGTGATGGTGTTCTGAGCAATGCTGTCGTGCGTCATCTCGTAATTCTGTTCTGTACTCGGGTGTGCGCGACAGTTACCGAGGTCCTCAGCCGTCGGGACCTTGGTCCGCGACATCGAGCTCCCACTCCACTGAGAAGCCATCGTCGGTTCGCGCCACGAATCGGCGTCCGCTGACCGACGCGATCTCGAGCATCAGCCACACATGACGGCCGTCGGCAATCCACGGATCCGGTACGGGGAGCTGGTGGGTCTCATGGATGTGGCGCACCGCACCCCGCATCAACACGCTCCAGGCCACACGCGATTCGACATCGATCTTGTCGACCTCGAACGAGGCAGGACCGGCATACCTGGCCATCAACGAGGCCGGACCGGTGCGAATGACGATGTACGCCGCGCCATCGACGCGGTGCAGCTTGTAGCTGACCGGGTACGCGATCGGAGTGTCACCATCGACAAAGCACAGGCGACCCACCGAACGCGACTCGACCAGGTCGTAGCATTCCCACGTTGGCAGGTCGGCGCGCAGCGGATCGCTCATGGCTATTGCTCCACGATCAGGGCGGTCACCATCCCGAACATACCCGTTGGACCTTCGGCGTGGTTGAGAATGTGGCAATGCCAGGCCCACACGCCCGTGTCCTCTGCCTTGTAGAGCACCGTGTAGCGCTCACCAGGGGACACGCTGATGGTGTCGCCGGGCATCGGCTGGTCGAGCGGCACACCATCTTTGGCGATGATCCAACCGACCGGCTGGTGCATGTGCATCGGGTGAGCCATGAGTCCCTCGTTGAGATAGTTGACTTGCAGCACCTGGCCGACACGGATCGTGGTCGGTTCCGTGGCTGGGAAGCTCTTGCCGTTCAGGGTGAGTCCGAGGGTCCCGGCATCGTTCAACACCATGTTGACCGACTTGTCGACCTGTGTGTAGCCCTTGTCCTTCAGCACCTGTGGGATCGGCATTTCGTCGATCGTGAACGCACCGAAGAGACCGTTGGGCACCTGTAGTTGGGCGTTGTGATGGGAGTGGTAGATGCCGACGGCAGGGCCCTTGGCGACGAACTCGTAGGTGAAGCTCTCTCCGGGTGGGATCGGCGGTTGGGTGTACGGGTCGACGCCGTCCATGACGTTGGGGACACGGATCCCGTGCAGGTGCATCGATGTCGATTCGGGCAGGCTGTTCTTCAGCACGATCCGCACCTTGTCGCCGTCGTTGACGTGCATCTCCGGTGCGGGAACAACACCGTTGTAGGTCCACGCCTCGACCATGTTGCCCGGCGACACCTCCCATTGAACGATCTTGGCCTCGATGTCGAACTCCTTGGTGCCGTCGGCCAGAACCGTTGGCTCCAACAGGTCACCGCCGTGGCCCTCGGTCTTGGCCGGAAAAGCCGCAGCGACTTCGGCCATCATCGCGTCCATCTGTTGCCATGTCATCGTGGCGTCTTCTTGCGGGGCCGCAGCCGTTGGCGATCCACCGATCATCAGGTCGGCCGTCATCCCGTTTGCTGCGTGTCCGGCGATCTCGCACAGCACCTTGTACATGCCCTCGCCGACGTTGCCGACCTCGAGTTCGGCCGTCGCACCTGGGTTGATATCTGCCGACTTCAAGCCGAGCTCCGGAACCGACAGGTTGTGGACGGCGGCACCGGTGTTGGTGATGCGCATCGTGCCCCCCTCGAGCGGCAGGCTGATCATGATCGGGCTGATCTTGAATTCGCTGAGGATCACGTCGGCACCGGTTGGGGCCGCGGCCGACTCCGCCCCCGACGCCGACTCGCTCCGCAACCCGAACATCGACAACGCCAGCGCCGTCACGGCGACGATGAAAGCGAACCAACCAAGTACTGACCTGTCTTGCTGTGCCATGGGCGTCATCGTGACGGCGAGCCGTCCATGCAAGTAGGGCTTGTGGGCATGGGCCCTTGGGACCAAGGTCCCTTTCGAAACGGTCGACCTTAGGTCTCGCGTTGACCAATCGCGTCGAGTACCTCGTGCATTGCAGCCAACGAATGGCCGCTGACGAACGCATCGACATGGGGGAGTGCGGCAGCCATGGCACCCACCAACGGTTGGTAACTCTCGCTCTGCTTGCGCGGGTTTACCCACACCACTCGGTGCGACAATCGCGCCAAGCGTGCCATTTGTTCGGCGACGATCGCCGGATCGCCGGCATCCCAGCCGTCAGACACGATCAACAGCACGGCACCGCGGGCCAGGCCCCGTCGTCCCCATCCGTCGTTGAACGCCTTCAGTGCGTCGCCGAGGCGGGTACCTCCGGCCCAATCCGGAGCGCTCGCCGCGGCGCGCTGCAACGCCACGTTCGGATTGCGGATACGTAAGTGACGTGTCAGCCGCGTGAGGCGCGTGGCGAACACGAAGGTCTCGGCGTTGGCGCCACCGGCCGCGCAATGCAGCAACTGCAAGTAAGCGCGGGCGTACGGCTCCATCGACCCGGAGATGTCGGCGAGCATGACGAGGCGTCGCGGTCGCACGGTCTCGCGCCGGCGAATCAATTCGACAGGATCACCCGCCGTTCGTCGGCTGCGCCGGATGGTCGCGCGCATGTCGAGGCGGCGTCCCCTCGACGATCGCTGCGTCCGCCGCCTGATGCGCTTCGGAGGGGCGAGACGCATCTGCGTCATCAACACCCGCAGGCTCGTCAACTCCATGGGGGTCAGCGCGGCGTAATCGGCCTGGTGGAGGTGCTCGTCGCTGCTCGCTGTCATCGCCAGCGTCTCGCCTTCGATCTCGTCGTCGCCGTGGCGGTGGTCCTCGCCCGATCGACCGCGACCGGCCGCACTGCGCCGGTCATCGCTGCTGTGGGCAGATCGTTGTTGGGGCTTGCTGCCGGCCTGTGGCGAGCCCGGGTCGCCGCGTGTGTCGGCCGGATCGGCAAGCTCGCCGAACACGTGCCCGAACACACGATTGAACTGCTCCAGTTGGTCGTGCCCACTGACCAGTGTGATTCGTGCCGCCCAATAGATGTCGTCGTAGGTCGCCGGTGCCGTGAGGTCGATCGCCGCGGCGAATCGGCCCGATCGCTCCGGCGTCACCGGGATCCCGGCCGAATGAAGGCGGTCGCCAAAGGTCGCCGCGACCGTCGCCAAGTCGACCATCCGCTGCGTCGCCTACTGCTGCTGCTGTTGTGGCGCGTCGTCCGAGCCGGTCGCCACCCAACGGAACCCGCGGTGGCTCACGAGATCGAGATCCTCCCGATACTTCATGACCGACCCCATGGTGCGCTCGACAGCCGGGCCATCGAGCACGCCGATGCCGAGTAGTTCGAGAGCCGCAACCCAGTTGATCGCCTCGGCAATGCCTGGTGGTTTTTGGACGTCGAGTGTTCGCAACCTGGCGACCGCTGCGGCGACATTGGCGGCCAGGTCAGCGCTGGCCGCCGGCACGCGACGCCTGACGATGGTTGTGGCGCGGTTCACGTCGGGGTAGTCGATCCAGTGGTACAGGCAGCGGCGCTTGAGCGCATCGTGCAGATCCCGGGTGCGATTCGAGGTGAGGATGACGATGGGCGGGAACGCAGCGGTGATCGTGCCGAGCTCGGGAATGGTGACGGAGGATTCGGCGAGCAACTCGAACAGGAACGCCTCGAACTCGTCATCGGATCGATCGACTTCATCGATCAGCAGGACGACGGGGCGCGGTCCTTGGTGTTCGATCGCCTTGAGCAGTGGTCGGGCGACGAGGTACTCGGCCGTGAACAGGTCATCGGAGTCCAGAGGTTTGCCCGAGGCCTCGGCGGCCCGGATTCCCAACAACTGGCGCGAATAGTTCCACTCGTACAAGGCTTCTGCGGCGTCGATGCCTTCGTAGCACTGCAATCGCACCAGCGGTGTCCCGAGCGCGGCTGCCAGGGCTTTGGCGGCCTCGGTCTTGCCAACCCCGGCCTCGCCCTCGAGCAGCAACGGCTGCGGGAGCCGTGCCGCGCAGAACAGCGCCGTCGCCAAACCTTGATCGGCCAAGTAGTCGACCTCGTCGAGTCTGCGGCACAACTCGTCGACCGTCTCGAGGTCGATGCTCACGAGCGATAGGCGTGGGGATCGGCGGCAAACGCTCGCAGGCAACCGCTGCCACAGAACCAGTAACGCTGCCCCTCGTGGTCGAGGTGCAGCGAGACATCGACCATCACGACACTCATACCGCAGACCGGATCAGTCGCCGATTCGGCCGAGATCTGCGTGCCCTCGCTGACGGGACGACCGGATTGACGAGGCCTGGTCGAGATGATTTCAGCCAGGATCGACAGCGCAACTTCCTCCGGTGTCCTGGCACCGATGTCGAGGCCGGCAGGAGTATGCACGCGGGCCTTCATCGAGGCGCACAGGTCGATGGCCCCGAGCACCGCCTCGCCTCGTTTGTGGCTCGCGACCAGACCGACGTACGGGACGTTCGCCTGCAATGCATCGACGAGCACGTGCTCCTCATCGCGGCCGTGTGAGGCGATCACCACTGCCGCGGTGTCGCCGGGGAGCGTACCCTCGTAGGCGGTGCCGGCGTGGCCGAGCGGACCGACCAGTTCCAGCAGGGCGCGGGCGATTGGCGTATCGCCGACTACCACGACGAGCGGGGCCGGAATCACCGGCTCGAGGAAGATCTCCAACGTTCCCCCGGACAGACAGGGGTTGTGCACCGTCAGCGAGCCTGGCCGTGGTGCTTCTGGTTCGGGAGTGATTCGCAGGAGCAGCGTCTCGCCGCTGTCGAGCAAGGCGAGTGCCTGCGCCCGAACCGTCGACTCGGCGCACGCACCGCCGACGAAACCTTCGATGGTTCCGTCGGCCAGCACGATTGCCTCGGCACCGGGTTTGGCGCTGGTCGGCTTCTCCGCGACCACCACCCGCGCATGCACATACGCCGCGCGAGCGTGGCGCAACTCCAACCCACGAGCGAGAAGGTCGTGTGTCATCGAGAAAACGCTAACTGCCAGGCCATCTATTACGTGATCGCCATGTCGGTGCGGAACGGGTTGCCCTGGATGGCTCTCCAGACCTGTGCCGGGGTCAATGGCATGTCGGCGTGACGTACCTGGATGGCGTCGAGCACTGAGTTGACGACCGCTGGCGGCGAACCAACCGTTGCCGACTCACCGACACCCTTGACGCCCAGCGGGTGATGCGGTGATGGCGTGATCGTTTCACCAAGCTCCCATGACGGGCATTCCATCGAGGTCGGCAGCAGATAGTCCATGAACGATCCGCCGAGGTTGTTGCCGTCCTCGTCGAAGGCGATCACCTGCATCAGTGCCATGCCGACGCCGTCGGCGAGACCACCGTGAACCTGCCCTTCGACGATCATCGGGTTGATCCGCGGTCCGCAGTCGTCGACGGCGATGAAGCGGCGTACTTTGACCTCGCCCGTGCCGGGGTCGACGTCGGTGACGCAGATGTAGGCGCCGAAGGGGTAGGTGAGGTTCGGCGGGTTGTAGACGCACTGCCCGTCGAGGTGTCCCTCGACACCGTCGGGCAGTTCCAGCGAGCTGTGCGACAGCATGGCGATTTCCTGGATCGTCTTGCCCTTCTCCGGGTCACCCTTCACCTGCCAACGCCCGAGCTCCCACTCGAGGTCGTCGGGCGAGCATTCGAGCGCTGCGGCGGCAACAATGCGGGCCTTGTCGCGCACTCGCCGCGCCACGATCGCCGCGGCACCGCCGCTGACAGGCGTCGAACGTGAACCATACGTGCCGAGGCCGAACGGAGTGTTGTCGGTGTCGCCTTGGATGACTTCGACGTCCTCCGGCGGGATGCCCAACTCCTGGGCGACGATCTGCGCAAAGGTCGTTTGGTGCCCCTGGCCTTGCGTGATGCAGCTCAGCCGGAGCTGCGCCTTACCGGTTGGGTGCACCCTCAGCTCTGCGCCGTCTGCCATGCCGAGACCGAGGATGTCCATGTGCTTGCGCGGTCCGGCGCCGACACCTTCGGTGAAGAAGGAGATGCCGATCCCCATCAAGGGCTCGCTGGTATCTCCGGCGGCGCGTCGTTGGCGGCGCGCCGCCTGCTCGGCACGGAGCTCGTCGTAGCCGGCGATTCGCATTGCCTCGTGCAAGGCCGGTGCGTAGTTGCCGCTGTCGTATTCCCAGCCGGTCGGTGTGGTGTACGGGAACTGCTCTTCACGCAACAGGTTCTGCAACCGCAGCTGCGCTGGATCGATCTTCATCTCCATGGCCAGGCAGTCGACGAGTCGCTCGACGAGATACACGGCCTCGGTGATTCGGAACGAGCAGGCGTAGGCGACACCGCCTGGTGCCTTGTTGGTGTACACCCCGGTCACCTTGCAATGTGCCGCTTCGTAGTCGTAGCTGCCCGTGAAGATGTGGAAGAACCCGGCGGGGAACTTGGTCGGCTGCGCTGTGCCGTTGAAGCAACCGTGATCAGCCAGCACGTTGACGCGCACGCCGAGGATCTTGCCCTCCTTCGTCGCGGCGATCTCGCCGTGCATGTGGTAATCGCGGGCGAACGCCGTGCTCATCAAGTGCTCGCTACGGTCCTCCATCCACTTCACCGGCTTGCCGGTGACGATGGACCCGACGATCGACAGCACGTACCCGGAATAGATGCCGACCTTGTTGCCGAAGCCACCACCGATGTCCTGTGTGACCACGCGGATCTTGTGTTCGGGGAGACCGGCCACCAAGGCGTACACGGTGCGGTGGGCATGCGGGGCCTGCGATGTGCACCAGATCGTCAACTGTCCAGTGACCTTGTCCATGTACGCCACAGAACCGCATGTCTCCATCGGCGAGGGATGCGTGCGCGGGTACAGCATGTCCTGCTTCACGATCACGTCGGCCTTGGCGAACGCGGCGTCGCACTTGGCCTCGTCGCCTGCCTCCCAGTCGAAGATGTGGTTGTCGGTCTTGCCTTCCTTGTCGGTACGGATGACCGGCGCGCCGGGATCGAGCGCCTTCTTGGCGTCGATGACCGGCTCCAAGATCTCGTATTCGACCTCGATCAACTCCAACGCATCGCGCGCCGAGTACTTGTCCTCGGCGATCACGAAGGCGACCTCTTGGCCTTGGAAGCGCACCTTGTCGGTGGCGAGCACCGCGGCGGTGTCGTACGACAATGTCGGCACCCATGCCAGACCGAGCGTCTCCAGGACGGCGCCCGTGATCACGGCCTTTACCTTCGGGTGTGCCTCGGCGGCGGATGTGTCGATCGACTTGATTAGCGCATGCGCTACCGGGCTGCGCAGGATTGCGCCATGGAGCATGCCGGGCATGGTGAGATCATCGATGTAGTGCCCCTGGCCGCGCAGGAACCTGGCGTCCTCCTTGCGCAGCATGCGGCCGAACCCGATCGGGTTCCCGCCCGCGCTCGTCGGTACCTCTGTGACGGTCATACCGTTACCTCCTCGACCTTGTTGGCGTTCTCATTGGCGTTGTCGTCGGCGTGTTCGGCGGCCCAACGGATGGCTCGCACGATGTTCTCGTATCCGGTGCAGCGGCAGATGGTGCCGCAGATGGCCTCGCGGATTTCGCCGGTGCTCGGGTCCGGGTTGCGGTCGAGCAACGCCTGACCGGTCATCAGCATCGCCGGTGTGCAGAATCCACACTGCAGACCGTGCTCGTTCATGAATCCCTGTTGGATCGGGCTGAGCACACCGCCTTGCTCGAGATCCTCGACGGTGCGGATCTTGCGGCCGTCGGCCATTGCGGTCAACACGGTGCATGACTTCACTGGCTCGCCGTCCATCCACACGACGCACACGCCGCAGTTGGAGGTGTCGCAACCCCAGTGGCTGCCAGTCAGCTGGAGGTGATCTCGAATGAAGTGGATCAAGAGCAGCCGCGGTTCGACGTCGCGGGTGACATCTTGACCGTTGACGTTGATGGTCACTTGCATCATGATCCTCCCTGTGCTCGAGCAACTGCGCGGCGAAGTGCACGTGCAGTGAGTTCCTTGGCGAGATGCCGCTTGTAGTCGGCAGGACCGCGTTGATCGCTGGATGGGTTGCTGGCGTCGGCGGCGAGTTGTGCAGCAGCCGCAATGTTGTCTTCGGTCGGCGACTGTCCGCGCAAGGCAGCTTCGGCCGCAGGTGCGCAGAAATGCTCGACACCGACTGCGGTCAGACCGATGCCACAATCAAGCACGACGTCGCCGCTCATGCTGACGAACACACCCGAAGCGGCGACGGCCCAGTCGCCGGCGCGACGCTCGACCTTCTCGTAGGCACTACGGGTTTGGTGGCGGATCGGCACACGGATCTCGGTGAGGATCTCGCCGGGCAGTGCGGCAGTTTCGTATGGTCCCTGATGGAACTCACGCGCCGGCACTGTTCGCTCGCCGTTCTTGGAATGCAACACGATCGTCGCGGCCAGGGCCGACATCACCGCTGAGAGGTCCTCCGATGGGTCCGCCTGGCAGAGCGATCCACCGACGGTTCCACGATTACGCACGATGGGGTCGGCGATCACACGCTCGGCCTCGCCGAAGATTGCGTAGTGCTCGGCGGCGACAGCCGACTCGAGCAACTCTCGGTGCCGGGTCATGGCACCGATCCGAATCTCATCGCCCTCGACGCGGACATACGCCAGGTCGAGATCGTTGATGTCGATGAGATGCTCGGGTCTGGCGAGACGGAGTTTCATCATCGGCAGCAGGCTGTGTCCCCCCGCCACCAGTCGGGCCTCTGGCCCAAGTCGATCCAGCAGTGCAATCGCATGGTCGATGCTGGTCGCTCGCTCGTACTCGAACGGCGGTGGAATTTGCATGAGATCCCCCGATCCTCACTGGCCCCCAGGATGAATAGCGCAGGGCCACCCAGTACTGGCCCCAGCCGAGAGCATGGGCGACGGAGGTCCGACCGTCAACGGCGTCCTAACCGAAGGGTTATCTCGACCCGATGGCGGCCTGGTGGTGGCCCTACAGTTCCGCGACGGTGACTCTCGCCCAGTTGAAAGTATTCGTGTTGGTGTCACGACTCGGGTCGGTCCGCGCCGCAGCGGCCGCTCTCGGTGTCAGTGAGCCAGCCGTATCGCAAGCCTTGGCGGCGCTGCGCCAACATCTCGACGATCCGCTGATCTCACGCAGCGGAACCGGCATGGAGTTGACCCCTGCGGGGCGTCGCGTGGTGTCGATCGCGTCGCAGATGGTGAACCTGGCCGTCGATGCCGAGGTCGCCGTGAGACAGTCGAACGGCGCTGCCGAGCTGCTGCGAGTGGTGACGACCAGCACGTTGTCGCAGTCGATCGTGCCGGCCCTCCTTCAGGCGTTCACTGCTCGCGCCGGCGGGATCGAGGTCAGTCTCGGCGTCGCAACCACCGAGGAGATGGCCGCGTTGATCGAGGAGCGGCTCGCCGACGTGGCCGTCGGGCCCCGCTTGCCAGGCATCGACGCCGAGGCAGTGATGAGGTACCGGATCACGCTCGTCGGGCATCCTGACCTGCGTGTCAACGGTGGAGGCCTCGCCGGCCTGCGCTGGTTGGTCGACCCGACCGGGACCGACCCGCACAGCGATGTTGGCTCACTTTTAGCGAGGTATCGGGTCCCCGAATCCCACATCCGGGTGTTCGCCAACGAGAAGTCGGCCTGGTCGGCTGCGGCCGCAGGCGACGGGGTCGCGCCGGCCATCGACCACATGGTCGCAGCCGAGGTCGATCGTGGCGCTTTGACCAGGGTGCGAGCACCCGATATGCCAGTCGACCTGCTGTTATACGTGAGTTCACTGGAGTCGCAGCGTCGATCGAGCGCGGCCGACAAGCTGCGCCGCTTCGTGCGAACTCCCGACGCGATGCAGGCGATGTATCGGCCAGACAGTGGTGTGCCCGCGGCCAAGTTCCGCCCTCCGGTGTACGTCACTCTGTGGAGTTGACTGTCAAGACTGTCTTAAGTCCAAAACCTTCACCTTGAGCTGGGCGTGTCGGTTGCAGATAAACAAGAGTCCGACGCGGGCGCGGCGAACTATTTCGGAGGTAACTCGAAAATGAAGCGACATTTGATTGGGGTGGCTGCAGCAGTGCTAGGCACCATGCTGATGGGTGGAGTCGTCGTGCAAACGGCGTCCGCCGCGGACCCGGTACCCACCACAGTGGAGTTGCCGTTGTTCGGCGTACCGCTGAAGCTCAGTATCACCACCGGCCCCGGCGGGGCCCTCACCCAGGTCACCGTCGACCCGGCCACCAACACCGTGGCCGACGAGCTCAGCCCGCGCAAGGTCGTCTTCACGAGCGCAGATCCCACCGATCCCACCTCCACGGCCAAGGTTGTCGTCAGGTCGAAGAAGGGCGGACAGAGCGTTTCCGCTCGCGCCGGCTCGCTGGCTGACGTTTCCGGTCCCGGAAGCTGGAGCGGTGACCTGTTCGGCACGGGCATTGCCACCACGGTTGCTTTCACCATTGGCGCGACTGCAGTTGGCGGCCCCGACATCACGCTTGTCACCACGAGTGATGCAACGGCAGTGATCGGCACTGTCCAGTATTCGTCCGGCGACGATGACGACGAGGACGAGCAGTCAGCTCGGGTCTCGATCAAGTTCACCGACCCCGTCAGTGATCAGTCACGAACCCTCACCATCAAGGTCAAGGTCGAAGAGGAAGAAGGCGAGACCGAGGCCAAGCTCAGCATTTCATTGAGCCGTCTCAAGGGTGTTGCGGTCGCTGCTGCTGAAGCAGCCGGCCCACATACCTGGAGTGGCGTGCTCTGTGACGGTTCTGCCGCAACGATTGCATACACCGTTGCCGAAGACGGTTCTGTGTCCGCCGTGACCGCAACACCGGCTACCGCCGATGTTCGTACCGACGACAACAAGATCGACGTACGGTTCTCGGGTGACGAGCGAGTGCGCATCAAGGTCAAGAGCGACGATGGCATGATCCGCATCGACGTCAAGGAGCGCATCCGCTGCGACTCGGCTGATCCGACCACGAACGTGTCGACGACCATCGATGACGATGACGACGACGACGGCGACAACCACGACGGCGACAATCGCGGTCGCGGCGGTCACGACGACGATGACGACGACGACAACACCAGTACGACCGTCACGACAGTTGTATAGGGACAACAAGGCAGTCCGGCTCCTCTTCGGAGGGGCCGGGCTGCTGCTCGTTTTCAGCGCCTGTTCGGACGACAGCTCACCAGCGGTCGGGTCGGCGATAGAGAACACGACAACGACGGTGGCCGTGGCCACCCCGACAATCGTGCCCGATCCCGGCACTCCGCCCACGACGACGGCGGTCGGGGCAACGCTTGCCCCGGTGGATGGTGCGGCGTTGCTGCAGCAGGCCGTCGCGGCAACCGGTGGTGGTTACCATTTCAACCAAACGGCGACCATAGACGGCGTCGTCGCCTTGACCATCGATGGCGACCGATTGCCCGACGGTGCTCGGTTGGTGATCAGCAACGAAGCCGGTGTGGTGTCGTACGTTTACACCGCCGTCGGCGTCTTCCTGATGCCTGAAAATGGTGAATGGGAGGCTGACGACTCGGATCCACCAACCGTCGATCCGATCAATGCCTTGGCCGCTCCGACCTCGGTCACCGTGGCGAGCAACGACGGCACGACTGTTCAGCTGGTCGTCACCGTACCGATCGCTTCACTTGGCATTACCGGCGAGGGCGAGGTGCCCTTGCAGGTTGCGATCGTCGGCGGTGCACTGAACACCATCACCTACAGCACCACGACGGCAGAAGGAAAGATCGCCGCAACGTCCACCGCGATCAGCCCTGTTGTCGATCCCAGCCCGGTCGTGGCTCCGATCTGACCATCGACTAACTGTCGAATCCCAAGCCCATCCGGTCGAGGGTCCGCAGCCAGGCGTTGCGCTTGCCTGTGCGATCTTCTCGGTTCAGCGACCAGCGGGTCGTCTGGATGCCGATGAACCGGAAGGGTTCAGGAGGAAACGGCAGCGGTCGCTCCTTCACGAAGTCGGTTTGCGTGGCACGTGAGCGCTTGCCGTCCAGGAGGTCGACCATCACCTCGCCGCCGAAGCGGCTGGAGGCGACGCCGAGGCCGGTGTAACCGAGGGCGTAGGCGATGCGGCCCTGCATGGCCTGGCCCCAGAACACGCAGAATCGACTGCAGGTGTCGATCGCACCGCCCCATGCGTGGGTGAACTTCAAACCCTCCAACTGAGGGAACGTCTCGAAGAAGTGCTTGCTCAGCTTGGCCCACGTCTCCGGCCGGCTTTCGAGCTCGGCATCGATCTTGCCGCGCCAGTAGTAGATGGCGTCGTATCCGCCCCACAGGATGCGGTTGTCCTCGGTCAGGCGGTAATAGTGGAACTGGTTGGGGATGTCGCTGAGGCCTTGGCGGTTGCCCCACCCGATGTCGGCGAGCTGCGCGTTCGACAATGGCTCGGTGACCATGCAGTAGTCGTAGACCGGCGCCATGTAGTGGCCGATGCGCTTCAGCAGCGGCTTGAAGGCGTTGGTCGCGAGCGCCACCTTGCCGGCGCGCACTCGCCCAAGGGGCGTGGTGATCAAGACGCCGACACCGTCTTTGTCGAGCGATGTTGCCTTGGTGTCTTCGTAGATTCGAACACCCAGCGACATCGCCGCACTCTTCAGACCCCACACGAGCCTGGCCGGGTCGACCAGCGCGGCACGGTCCTTGCGCCACAGCCCGCCGGTGTACGTGGCCGAATTGATCTGAGCCCGCATGGCCTCACCGTCGAGCCATTCAACCTTTTGCCCCAACGTTCGCAGCTGTTGGTAGTCGTCGTGCAGTTCGTCGAGGTAGCTGGGCGAATGTGAGCTGGTGGCGACATCGATCACGCCCGGGCGCTCGTAGTCGCAGTCGATGTTGTAACGCTTGATGGCTGCCTCGATCTCGTTGAGATTCTGGAGGCCGAGCTCCTCCAGCAGCGGCAGCTCCTGCGGGAAGCGCTCCTGGCCGTTGGCAACACCGTGGGTCAGGCTCGACTCCATGAACCCGCCGTTGCGCCCACTGGCCGCCGAGCCGATCTCGTGGGCGTCGATCAGCACGATGTCGCGCGACGGGTCGCGCTCCTTGGCGATGATCGCCGTCCACAACCCGGTGTAGCCACCGCCGACGATGCACAGATCACAGGTCTCGGTGCGTACCAGCGTGGGGTTGCTGTCGGGCTCGTCGGCGTCGTCGTACCAGTATGGATACGGGTCGGCGTCGGCTATCGCGTCGAGATGGAACTCATCGATTGCGTCGTCGTCGTCACGATTGTTGACGGCCATGTGTCTCACCACCTGTCGGAGTGCGACGTTACTTCGGGGCACGCTACGGTCGCGGACATGATCACTCATGTCGTTGCGTTCCGTTGGAAGCCGGGCATACCTGCCGGTCATGTCGAGACGGTCAAGGCTCAACTCCTGGAGTTTGCCGGGAGTCTGGCCGAGGTGCGCTCGTATCGGTGCGGCACCGACCAAGGCGCGTCGGACATGGGCAACTTCGACTTCGCGATCGTTGCCGAATTCGACACCATCGATGACTGGCGCGTGTACGACAAGCATCCTCGGCACGACGAGATCCGAAGTGGTGTGGTGAAGCCGTGGATCGAAGCCCGCGCCGCGGTTCAGTTCGAGAGTTAGGCGTTAGGTCGCGTCTCGGGGCTCGCCGGCTCGGCACCCTTCGATAGCACAGAGGTGATGATGTCGAGGTCGTAGTGCGTCAACCGTTCGTCGAACGTGGCGATCTTGCGGATCTTCGAGCGGTGGATCAGCACCAGCGTGATCGCCTCGTCGATACCGATCCCTGTGCCACGCACCAACTCCTTGGCCGCGTTGCGATGTTGACGGGCGACGTGCAGTTTGTCGATCGACGCGTACAACTCGTCATTGGCGACAGCAGCGAGGTGATCGGTGCGGGCAACCAGCAAGCACCGCTGCTCGACGAAGTCGTCGAGCAGCGCTCGGTAGATCGCGACAGCCTCATCGTGATCGGCGTCGTCGATATCGGCTACTGCCGCGAGGAAACTGTGATCGAGCAGGACGAATGGCGGGTTCATCCCAGCGCGGCCAAGGCGCGGTGGCTGCGTTGTGCCCGGTTGCGTCGCTGGCGCCTCTCGAATCGGTTCCAGAACCAGAACGAGCCGCCGACGATTGCCCAGCCGATCAGCCCGTCGATCACCCAGTGCTCGGCGAGGTAGACCAATGACGTCAGCATCAGGACGGGGAAGGCGAACACCGCGATCTTCAGCCAGCGCGGCTTGATCCACGGCAGGAAGAAGGCGGGCACGATCAGTGCAAACGAGGCGTGCAGCGATGGCATGGCGGCAACCGCGTTGCCCCAGTCGAGGGCCGTCTTCCAACTGCTGGCAGCGGCGTGCAAGCCCATGGCGGTGAAGCCGCGACCGGCGCTACGCGTGAGTGGTGGCAGCAGGTCGTAGTTCTTTGCCGCCATCCAGGGCGGCACGGTCGGGAGGAGGATGAACATGGTGCAGGCCACGCCGAGCACCGTTGCAAAGCGCTTCATGAACCGGACCCACTGGCGGCGCGTGGTGGCCCACAGCGCACCCATCACGATCGGGACCAAGATGAAGTGGGTGAAGTACGTCAGCGAGGCGACCTTGTCCCACCAGTGGACACTGGATTTCCAGAAGTGATCCTGCAGGACTGTGTTGGGATCGTTGCCGAAGAACATCGCCCGGTCGATGTTGCGCACCGACTGCACCTGCAACGGGAACTTGATCCCGAAGATCTTGCCATCGGCCGCGCCCCGCGTGGTCTCGTAGGCGAACCACATCGCGGAGTACAGCGTCAAGTCGATGGCCAACATGCCCCACTGTCTGGCGGGCCGTCCAACGAAGGCGCAGATCAGGAAAACAGTCACCGCGCGAGCGATGCCCAGACGGTCCCAGAGAATGCCGTGATCTCGTGTCCACACGACTGCATACACACTGAAACATGTCAGCGCAGTACGCCGTACCCAGGCGAGATAGTCGATCGGAACGACCGCGCCGAGGGCGACCCGATGGTCGAGCTTGGGTTGGTCGGCCACGACGGACATGGCCTACCAGGCTAGCGATAGGAGGTGCTGAACGGAGTTCAGCAGGCTTCGAGGGCGCGGCGCACCAGGACCTTGGCGAGGTGCACGCGGTATTCCGGGCTGGCGTTGAGGTCGCTCTGCGGCTCGGCTTCTTCCGCCGCGAGTTGTGCTGCTTCGGCGATCGACGAGCCCTGGGCGAGCGCGTTCGCCACGCTCGATGCCAGGATCGGGGTGGAACCCATGTTGACCAGACCAATGCCGCAGTCGCCGTTGCGCCGCCATGCAGCGACACCGACGATCGCCCAGTCCTGGGCGCGGCGGTTGAACTTCTGGAAGTTCCACCCGGCACCTTGCATCTTTGGGACGCGGATCTCGGTCAGCATCTCGTCGGCTCCAAGCGACGTCTCCAGGAAACCTTGGAAGAAGTCGCCGGCGGCGATCTCGCGGGTTCCGTTGGGGCCCTGGGCGACGTAGGTCGCGCCCAGCGCCAACGTGGTGGCAGGTAGATCGCTTGCCGGATCACTGTGGGCAATGGAGCCGCCGATCGTGCCGCGATGGCGCACCTGCGGATCGCCGACGTGGCTGGCGGCGTGGGCCAACAGTGGCACATGCTCGGCGAGAACCGAACTCGTCTCCAAGTCCATGTGGCGGGTCAACGCACCGATGGCGATGTGATCGCCTGCATCTCTGATGTACGACAGGTCGCTGATGCGGCCGATGTCGACCAGCACGCTTGGCTGCGCCAGCCTCAGCTTCATGAGCGGCAGCAGGCTGTGCCCGCCGGCGAGGAACTTGGCGTCGTCTCCGTGCTCGCCGATGAGGCGGATGGCCTCTTCGGCAGAACCGGCGCGGACGTAGTCGAAGGCGGCGGGAATCACGTGGTTGCTCCTCTAGTTTGGCTGTTGACTGCTGCGGCTTGCATTGCTTTCCAGACGTTGTGCGGACTGGCCGGCATCGGCAGGTCGGTGACACCGAGGCTCGACAGGGCGTCGACCACCGCATTGATGACTGCGGGTGCCGCGCCGATGGTGCCGGCCTCGCCGATGCCCTTCACGCCGAGCTGATTGGTCGGTGACGGGGTGACGGTGTGGCCGAGGGTGATCGGCGGAACGTCGCAGGCGGCGGGTACGAGGTACTCGGCCAGCGTCGATGTCTTCAAGTTGCCGTCGTTGTCGTAGACGGCTTCTTCGTACAGCGCCTGAGCGAGGCCCTGGATGACGCCACCGTGTACCTGTCCATCGACGATCAACGGATTGACCTGCACACCGCAGTCGTCGACGGCGACGTACTGCAGCACGTCGACCTGGCCGGTCTCGGTGTCGACCTCGACCGTGCAGATGTGCGTACCGAACGGCCACGAGAAGTTCGGGGGATCGTAGGTGACCTGGCACTCGAGATTGGGCTCGAGTCCGTCGGGCAGATTGTGAGCGGTGAACGCCTCGAAGGCGATGGCCGCGAGCGGCATGCTTCGATCGGGCGAGCCCTTCACCGTGAACGTGCCGCCGACGAACTCGAGGTCGGCTTCGTTTGCCTCCAACTGGTGGGCAGCAATCTTGGCGGCTTTGTCGATCACCTTGTCGCAGGCCATGGCGATGGCCACACCCCCGACGGGCAACGATCGCGATCCGTAGGTATCGAGGCCAAGAGGAGCAATGGCCGTGTCGCTGTGCAGCACGTCGACGTCATCGGGGCTGACCCCCAGCTTTTCGGCGACGATCATGCTCCACGCGGTCTCGTGCCCTTGACCGTGCGGAGACGTGCCGGTCACCACCTGAATCTTGTTGGTCGGTAGCACCCGCACGGTTGCTGCCTCCCATCCGCCGGCGGAGTAGTTCAACGAGGCGAGCACACGTGATGGGGCCAAACCGCACATCTCGAAGTAGGTACTGACGCCAATGCCGATGAGCTTGGCGGCGCCGGGGATGTTCTGAACCTTCTGCCGAGCTCGCGTGCCCTCGTAGTCGGCCAACCCCAAGGCCATCGTCGCGGCAGCGTCGTGATCGCCAGAGTCGTAGACCAGCCCACTGAACGCTGTGTACGGGAACTGCTCCTTGCGGATGAAGTTACGCCGGCGCAACTCGACGGGATCGACGCCGATCTTGGCGGCGAGCGCATTCATGGCGCGCTCGATTGCATAGGTCGCTTCTGGGCGGCCGGCGCCGCGGTAGGCGTCGGTCGGGGTCATCGTGGTGAACACACTGGTGCACGAGAAGTCGTACGCCACTGGGATGTCGTAGACGCCGGCATACAGGAAGGCGCCGAGCAGCGGGATGCCGGGGGTGACCAGCTGCAGATACGCGCCCATGTCGGCGAGCAACCGCACCCGCACGGCGGTGACCTTGCCATCGGCGTCGGCGGCCAGTTCGATGTTCTGGATCTGACCGCGACCTTGGATGGTGGCCTGAGCGCCCTCACTGCGCTCCTCGTTCCATCGCACCGGCACCGCGTGCTTGCGGGCCAGCGCGACGCACAGCAGCTCCTCGGCGTAGACGTTGAGCTTGGAGCCGAATCCTCCGCCGACCGCAGGTGCGATCACGCGCATCTGCTGCTCGGGAATGCCAAGCGTCAGGGCTGTCATGATCTTGAGGATGTGCGGCACCTGTGTCGCCGAGTACAGGATCATGTCGCCGCCGTACGGCTGCGGCACTGCTGCGACCGCGCGAGGTTCCATGGCCATCGGGATCAGGCGCTGCTGTACGTACTGTTCGCTGACCGTGTAGGCCGCGGCGGCGAAGGCCTCGTCGATCTGGCCCTCGTGGCCTTCGACCTTGAGGTCCCACGTGTAGCTCTTGTTGGTGCCGAGTTCTTCGTGGATGACGACGCGATCGCTGAGCGCGTCGTTGAGATCGATCACCGGTGACAGTGGCTCGTAGGTGACGTCGATCGCATCGATCGCATCGCGCGCAGCGGCGTCGCTGGTGGCCAACACGCAGGCCACGCCGTCGCCTGCGTAGGCGGCCTTGCTGACGGCGAGCGGATAGTGCGCCGGGTTCTTCATGTCGGCCGTCACGGGCCACGCGCACGGCATGGGCGCACCCCACAGCGACGCGAGGTCGGCGCCGCTGTATGCGGCAACCACTCCGGGCATTGCGGCCGCGGCCGAAACGTCGACAGCAGTGATGCGGGCGTGCGCATACGGGCTGCGCAGAACAGCGAGGTGCAGGGCGCCGGGAATGACGAGGTCGTTGGTGAACTTGGCTTCGCCGGTGAGCAAGGCGGGATCTTCGCGGCGGAGCAGCCGCTGGCCCAGAACGGATGTGGGCCGAACTTCGGTGACGGTCATGACCACTCCTTCAAAGTCGGTATCAGGCGGAGTCGGTGTCAGTTACCTGCAGCGCAGGCCAGCACGGCCTGCACGATGTTGTGATAGCCCGTGCAACGGCACAGGTTGCCCTCGAGACCGATCCGCACTTCCTGCTCGGTCGGACTCGGGTTCTCCTTCAACAGGCTGGTCGCCGCCATCACCATGCCCGGTGTGCAGTATCCGCACTGCAGGCCGTGGTTCTCCATGAAGGCCTTCTGCATCGGGTGCATCTCGCCGTTCTGGGCGAGTCCCTCGATGGTCAAGATGTCGGCCCCATCGGCCTGGACAGCCAGCACGGTGCAGCTCTTCACGGCCTCGCCGTTGAGGTGCAGGCTGCATGCGCCGCACGACGACGTATCGCAGCCGACATTGGTGCCGGTGAGTCCGAGGGCTTCGCGGACGTAGTGCACGAGCAGCGTGCGCGGCTCGACATCGCTCTCGTGAACCGTGCCGTTGACGGTGACGTGAATCTGCACGTGTGATCCCCCCTCGGAGTCGGCGGGCCCCCATGGCGCGCGGCCCCATCATGCCTCATCACGCGGTGCCCGTCCACATGGGAACGACGGATGTGGTTTCAGCCGAGCGGTCGGTGATGGTGTGGCATGCGCCGCGGCAGCGCCGCCACGTAGGTGACGGCGAACACAACGGCTGCGAGCAGTCCGATCGTCGCGCCGGGAGGCACCTCGAGTGCCCGGCCGAGCACGACGCCGGCGACAGCTTCCGACACGCCGAGCGCGATGCCGACGATGGTCATTCGGCGAAGCGTAGGGCTGACCAGGCGAGCCGTGGCGGCAGGCGTCACGAGCATGCTGACCGACATGATCGAACCGACGGTACGCAGGCTGATCACCACGACAACCGCGAGGAGTACGACGAGCACCGCTTGCACCAGTTCGACGCGCACACCGACCTGCTCGGCCTGCACGTGATCGAACGATGCCAGGCGCAATTCGCTGAACAGCAGCAGAACCAGACCGACGGCGATCGAACCGATCACCACGTTGAACCCGATCTGGCTCCAGGTGAGCTGCAACACGTCGCCGAACAGGATGTGCTCGAGCTCCTCGGTGGTGTCGACTCGCGAGATCACGATGATGCCGATCGCGAACAGGGCGCTGCCCATCACGGCGATGATGGTCTCGTGGCCCAACCGCTGGCTTGCCGAGAACAGAATCAGCAGCACGGCAATGACGACACCAGCCCCGAGTGCGCCCAGCAGCACGTTGGCGCCCACCGCATAGGCGATGCCGACGCCGGCCAGCGTGCCGTGAGACATCGTGTCGCCAAGGTTCGCCATTCGTCGCAGCACGATCCATGTGCCCACTACGGGAGCGACCACACCGATGATGGCCGCCGCAATGAGGGCCTTGAGATATTCGCCTTCCAAAAGGCTCGTGGCGATCATGCCGGTGCCGCCGAGCCGAAGGTTCGATCGAGTATGTGCGTTGTCAGCACGACGTCGGGCGCGCCGTCGCCGAGCAGACGACGATTCACGGCCAGGCATCGCGAGAATCGTCGCCGAGCCAGCGCCAGGTCGTGTGTCGCGACCAGCAGCGTGGATCCATGGTCGACCAGTCGCTCGAAAACTTCGAACAACTCGGCCGTCGACGGTTGGTCGACGCCGCTGAGAGATTCGTCGAGCATCAACACCGACGCTTCTTGAGCCAAGGCCCGAGCGAGGTAGGCGCGCTGCAGTTGGCCACTCGACAGTTGGTTCAACGATCGATGCTCCATCCCTGCGAGGTCGACCAGCGCAAGCATGCGCAGCGCTTCGATGCGGTCGTGACACGACGGGCGGGCATACCAACGGTGGAAGCGTCGTCGCCCGGCCAGCACCAGTTCGCCCACCGTGATCGGGAACGTGATGTCGTTGTCGCTGCGTTGGGGGATGTAGGCGATGTCCATGCGGTCGGTGCGACTGTGGCAGTGCACCCCGTTGACCTCGACCTCGCCAGTGTGATTCACGAGACCGCAGATCGCCTTGAACAGCGTGCTCTTGCCGGCACCATTGGGACCGATGACGCCAATCAGTTCGCCGCGCCCGACAGCGAACGAGACATCGTCGAGCACGACCGTGTCGCCATAGTTGACCCCGAGCTCGATGACCTCGAGAACCGATGGCAGCTGCGACACGATCTAACCATATCAAGAATGAGATCGATTCTCAATATCGAAGAGCATGAAGTTGCGTTACGCTTGAGGCGTGAAAGCCACATCGACCGACGGCGTCACGACTCTGGCATCGACCACGTTGCAGAAGGCCGGTCAGCGGCTCACCCGTCACCGGGTCGCAGTGATGGCGGCGTTGCGCACATCGGATCGTCCGGTCACCGCCGACGAGGTGGCAAAGACCTCAGGCGTCCCCTTGTCGACCGCGTATCGCAACCTCGCCGAACTGTGTGATGCCGGCGTTGCCGTACGGGTCGGAGGTGCCGACCGAACCGATCGGTTCGAGATCGCCGAATCGTTGACAAGCCATCACCATCATCATCTGGTGTGCACCGATTGTGGCGTGGTGAACGACTTCGACCCCAGCCCGCAGCTCGAGCGGTTGATCACCAAGGAGATGCAGTCGCTGCTGGCATCGGCAGGATTCGCCGAGTCGCATCACCTGTTCGACGTGCACGGAATCTGCGGCGATTGCCGGCGCAAGTAGCGGTGACGAAGGTCTCTCACTCCGGCGATGGTCCGGGACGGGTGGGCCACCACCGGAGTGGAGGGTAATCAGGAGTCTGTCTCCGTAGCGGCCCAAGATAGGGGAACCTAACAACACTTGCAAGCCACCCCTCGGAAGTTGTTGGAGTAATCTGACGGAGCGCACGCGTTCGTAGCTCAATGGATAGAGCATCTGACTTCGGATCAGACGGTTGGGGGTTCGAGTCCCTCCGAGCGCACTCAGAAATCTGTGACTTGACCAGCGGTGATATGATGCGATGGCTTCTCCGAGCGAGAGGCCATCGGCCATTTTTGGCCCTATGTATCACCGATGTATCAGGAATTCGGGGAGGTCGCCATGACCTGGAAACCGACCGGGCGCCCGGTTGTGCGCCAACAACGCGATCGTTGGGTCGTTCGTGTCGACGGGATCGATACCGCCTCGGGCAAGTCGCGGCCGCGTCAGCTCGGCACGTTTCGTTCGAAGCGTTCCGCTCAAGCTGCGGCCACAGACTTCGCTTCGTCGGGTGAGGTCGGCTCCGATCGATCGACGGTCGGCTACGTCGTCACGCAGTGGGCAGAGTCGCGCACTGACATCGGCAACAAGTCGCGACTGCAGTACGAGTGGGCTGCCCGGCACATCACTGCGGGGATTGGCTCGGTGCGCATCGACCGCCTCGATCGCAGCGACATCGCGCGGTGGCTAGAGGGGTTGGCCCAGGGCGGCCATCTGTCGCGTCGCAGCATCAGCATCTGTCGCACGGTGTTGCGCGCCGCGCTCGCCGATGCGGTCGAGGCCGGCGACCTTCGCCGCAGCCCGGCCAGCCGCGTGCCGATGCCACGCAACGTCGTGAAGGTGCGCGCCGAACGCGAGGTCGAAGCGTGGGAAGAGTCCGACCTGCAGCGCTTCCTCGGTGTGACTGCGAGCCATCGCTGGGGCGCGCCACTGCGACTCGCCGCGTTGTACGGGTTGCGGCGCAGTGAGTTGTTGGGGTTGCCGTGGTCGGCGGTCGACGTGAAGGCCGGCACGGTCCGCATCGAGCAAGCGCTGATCGAGGTGTC
>JANPBZ010000141.1:0-3642 GCA_031430695.1 Ilumatobacteraceae bacterium | reverse complement strand
CCATCGCAGGCGACGACGAGCACGCTCGCGATCGGCAAGAAGCCAGTCCTTGTGACCGACACCGTGATCGCCATCCTTCATCTCAACGGCTGCGCCGATGATCCAGCCTCCGGCGTGCCACGCCTCAGTGAAGTCGATATGTGGACGAGCGGTGCGGTCGACCGCCACTCCTGCTTCGACCTGGCGATCGGCGACGCCATCGAGCACAGCCACCATCTCCGCATCCATGGGGGTCGACGGCTCATCGAACCACGTCGCCACCCGCAACGAGCGCAGGTCGTCGATGTCAGCACGCGGCAGATCGAGATGCCAACCAACGGCTCGGTCGGGGGTCGGACCGGCGAGAACGTTCAACAACAGGGCCAGGTCATCGGCGCTACGAGCGATCGGTCCGAAGACATTGACATCGCTCTCGGTCACACCGCCGTTCGGTTCATCGATGTACCCCAGAGTCGGGATCACACCGAACGACGGCTTGTGGCCATAGACACCGCAGAACGCTGCCGGCACACGCACCGATCCGCCGATGTCGGTGCCGATCTCGAAACTCGTCATGCCGCACGCCACAGCCGCAGCGGCACCACCCGACGACCCGCCGGGCACCCGACTGAGATCCCACGGATTGTTGGTCGTGCCGAACATCTCGTTGAACGTCTGCAGGTCGCCCGACCACAGCGGAAGGTTGGTCTTGCCGAAGACGATCGCGCCGGCGCGCTTCACCGCAGCAACGGCCTCGGCATCGTGCTGTGGAATGTTGCCGAGCAGCTCCGGCGACCCTCCGGTCGAACGGATTCCCGCCGTGGCAATCGCATCCTTCACGGTGATCGATACGCCGTGCAGCGCACCCCACGATCGACCGTTGGCAGTTGCCTCGTCGGCGGCAACCGCTTGGGCCCGGGCACCGTCGACCGACAGGGTGCACACCGCATTCACCTGAGGATCGAGACGCTCGATCCGAGCCAGTTGGGCATCGAGCAGCTCGGCACTGCCGAGTTCGCGTCGACGAATCGCCGCCACCTGATCGGTTGTCGTCCACAGTGCAGGGTCGGTCGCGGCCACCGGCGAAGCGTAGCGACACCCGTTCTCGCTATCGTCGGTCCATGACCACACTGCATTGGGCCGACAGCCGCCTCGAGATCCATCGCGTCGTCGTCGGGCCGTACGAGAACAATGTGTTCGTGCTGCGATGTCGCGAGACGGGCGAAGCGGTGCTGATCGATGCGGCCAACGAGCACGAGCAACTGCTCCAACTGTGCCAGCGGCTTGGCGTGCGCAGGGTGCTGGAAACCCACGGTCACTGGGATCACATTCAGGCGATTCCGGCTATGCGCGAGGCGGGCTACGAAGTTGCCGTCACCGCTGCCGATGCTCCACGGTTGAAGGACGTCGGCTACGACGTGTTCATCGACGATGCCGAAGTGATCGAGGTCGGCAAGCTGCGGCTGGAAGCGATCCACAATCCCGGCCATACCGCCGGCTCGGTCAGCTTCAAGGTGCAGGGCGCGCCGCTGCTGTTCAGCGGAGACACGCTGTTTCCGGGTGGGCCCGGCAACACCAAACTCGACGGTGGCGACTTCACCACGATCATAGATTCGATCGACACATCGTTGTTCACACTTCCGGCCGAGACCATCGTCATGCCCGGACACGGGGTCGACACCACGATCGCCCACGAGCGTCCGCACCTCGCCAGTTGGGTCGCACGTGGCTGGTAGCGACCAACCACCGGCGCTGCGCTACGACCAGCGTCCTGCGGACCACACCCCGATCCACACCGAGGCCCTGCCACCAACACCGACGCGCGACCGCAACATCGTGGCGTCGGCGTGGATCGAGGCACCCGCGGAGTTGCTGGAGCTCGGGGTTGACCTGCCGAATCGACCGGAGGCCGAGTACAAGCGGCGAATCGGTGACTGGTTGTTGTGGCGTGCCGGCCCCGCAGCCGGTGGCGATGCCCGCTATTGGGCCTGTCGCGCCGACGATGCCACGGCGCAGCACACCTTCCGGTTGTACCCCGACAACACCGGCGACGGCAGCGGGCCCAGCGGCCAGCGGCACACGAAGTTCCGCCCATGGAAAGAAGATCTGCTGGGCAGGTGACGCAAGCGGTCGTAGCATTGACGGTGATGGTGACCATGGTTCCAGCCACGTTGCCTGTCGCCCACGAAACCCCCGAGGTCCGCGACGACGGCAGGCCGACCCCGGCACTTCGCGACGAGTTGCGGCGCATCGCCTCGTGGCGCAACGCCGGCTCGGTGGTCAGCCTGTATGTGCAGACCGCCGTCCTGATCTGGCTCAGCGTGCGCTACGTGTGGACACTTCCCCTGACATTCGTGCTGATGGGCAGGGCGTTCGCCCAGTTCGCCTCGCTGATGCACGAGGCCGCTCACCGGCTGCTGTTCGCCAACAAGCGCGCCAACGACTGGGTCGGCAGATGGCTGCTCGGCTTCCCCGCCTTCACCTCGACCGACGCCTATCGCCGAGTGCACATGGCTCATCATCGCGACGAATTCGGTCCGGATGAGCCCGACATGGCCCTCTACGCCGGATACCCGATCGGACACGCCAGTTTCCGACGCAAGCTCATCCGCGACGCCACGGGTCAGACCGGGTTGAAGTTGATGCGCCAACTGCTGGGCAACGTGCGCTCCACCGATCGCCGCTCGCGGCGAACCGTGTGGAAGATCCTGGCGATCCAGGCGGTGTTGCTCGGCGCAACAATCGCTTCGGGCCGTTGGTGGCTGTATCCCGTTCTGTGGCTGGCGCCGTACCTCACGGTCTGGAGGGTGATCAACCGGCTGCGCTCGATCGCCGAGCACGGCGGAATGCAGCGGTCGAAGGACCGCCGCCAGACCACCCATTCAGTCCGCCAGCATCTGCTGGCCAGGTTCATGTTGGTGCCGTACCACATTGGCTGGCACCTGGCCCACCATGTCGATTCCGGCGTCCCGTTCCGCAACCTGCCCCGATTCCACCGGGCCCTGGGCGGGGCCGGGTACGTCGACGGCTCGTTCGAGTACGCCTCGTACCCCGCCATCTGGCGAGCCCTGCGGTCCGACCAGCCCTGAGTGGAGTGTTAGCGGCCACCCCGGGTGGGCCGGAGACACTCCGATGAGGCCGGCGGGCCGGAAACACTCGGTGAGAAGGTGGGTTGGGGTTTCCACTACGGCCATAGGGGAAATACACTGGTCGCCATGACCACAGCTGCCACCGAGCTGTTCCGCATCGAAGATCTGCACGCCAAACCGGCGCTCACCGAGTCGGCGGCCAACGAATCCGCAGCCAACGAAGGGTTCGCGAGCACCCTGGTAGCCGGCGACGAGATCCTGCGCGGCTTGTCGCTCACGGTCAACACCGGCGAGGCACATGCGATCATGGGCCCCAACGGCTCCGGCAAGAGCACGCTGGCCAGCACGTTGTTGGCGTCACCCGAATATGTCGTGACCTCGGGTCGCATCTTCTTCAAAGGCGACGACATCACCGACTGGCCGCCCGACGTGAGGGCCAAGGCGGGCATGTTCCTGGCCTTCCAGTACCCACAGGAGATCCCCGGCGTCTCGGTGATCAACTTCTTGCGACAAGCCCTCTCGGCTCGAAAGGGCATCGACCTCAGTGTGCTCGAGCTGCGGTTGGCCACCATGG
>JANPBZ010000140.1:0-3920 GCA_031430695.1 Ilumatobacteraceae bacterium | reverse complement strand
CCACCCTCGGGATCGGGGCCGATTGCGATTCGAGGAGGCTCGGTGCCCCCTGAGGAACGCGACCGGGCCTGATTACTTGGGGGCATGCATCACGAGGCTAGCTCGCTCCACGAATTCCGTCTGCAACGCGCTCACCACTTTCGACCGCTCCCTCGAGGTAGCCAGTCCAGGTGGCGACATGCTCGCCGGCGAGCCAGATCCGTCCGTGCGGGCGACGCAGCACCTCCCAGAATGCGGTGACCTGACCGGGGCGATACACCGCGTAGCTGCCCCCGAAGCGGGGCTGCGCCGACCAGGCCCGCGAGAACCCACCGGTCGACGGGGCGACGATGTCGTGGACCGCCCGCATGTCGGCTTCGATCAGCCCCACGCGCTCACTCTCAGACAGCGCCGCGAGGCTACGACCGCCGTCGCCGCCGGCATACGACATCAGTACTCCTGCTGTGCCCGGCTGATCAATCGTTGGATCGTAGATCCGCTGAGAGACGCCCTCGGTCGTCGCGTAGCCGCTTGGCCATTGGCGTTCGGCAAATTGAATCGCCGTCTTGGTGACCGTGCCGTAGCCGAGTTCGTCGATGGCCTGATGCAGAAGCTGGGGCAACGAAGGATCGAAACGCACCGACCGCAGCGCAACCAACGAACACGTCAGCACCACGTGGTCTGCGCGCAGGCTGCGTCGAGACGTGGTGACGGTCACGGACTCGTCGTTGTGCTGAACGCTGACCAACGATTCTTCGGTCGATATCGAATCGGCGACCTCGGCTGCCATGTGGCGTACCAACGTGTCGATACCGTCGACGACGCGGTGCGATCGGATCACCTCATCCGCACCGCCCGCCGCGCTGACAGCGCGTTGCTGGGCGACAAACAGCAGCGAGACCTCATTCGGCTCAGCGGCGAACTCACCCTGACTGTCACGACGGTGAAACAAGCGGGCCAGCTCACCCAACCCTGCTTGGTCGGCCGCCTCGGCAAGTGAGAGCGCGTCGAGCCGCGCAGCCGACGCACTTCGATGAGGATTCGCGGGATCATCGACGGCGCGCGCAGCGTCGTGGACGATTCCCTCGAACGTCGCCAGCTGCCGAAACACCTCCTCGCCCAGATCCGCCGGACTCCGCAGACGGCCCTCGCGGTGCAACCAGCGCCTGATCGTGGTCCACTGCTGCCCCTCGCCCTGCAACTCCATGCCGTAGCGGTCGAGCAGGCTGCGCATGCGGTGATGGTGGGTGTCGATCCACTCGGCGCCGCTCTCGACGTATTGACCGTCGCTGAAGGAGCCACGAACAGTGCGCGCGCGGCCGCCGAGCCGCGAACCCGCCTCGATCAAACTGACCTCTGCACCGTCACGTAGTAGTTGTCGACATGCGGTCAGGCCAGCCAAGCCGGCCCCGACGATGACCACTCGCTGCCGGGTCACCCTGCCATGTTCGCAGCGATCTGGCTCGACGACTGACCGCTGCGTCGCAGTACCAACACCGTGACGGCGGCAAAGAACAGCGTGAACGAGAACAACACGACGGCGCCCGACCCGGCGGTCGGTCTCGTCGACGACTTGACCGTGCCGAGCAGGTACAGCGGGAAGGTCGATGAGTCGTTTCCGACGAAGCTCGACAGGATGACGTTGTCGAGGCTGAAGCTGAACGACAACATGGCCCCGGCGACGAGCGCCGGCACCATCAGCGGAAGGGTGATCTGCCGGAACACCCGCGTCGGCGGAGCACCGAGATCTGCCGCCGCCTCTTCGAGTGACTCGTCGAGGCCTTGCAACCGGGCCCGCACGATCAACGTGACGACGGCCGATGAGAACAGTGAGTGACCGATCCACATGCGAATCATCCCGCCGCGAATTCCGAGGAATCCGTTCTGGAACGGGCTGTTGAAGTCCCGTTCGAAGAACCAGCTCAGCAGAGCAAAACCGTCGATCACCTCTGGGGTGACCAGAACCAGGAAGAGCAGCGCCATGAACCAGTTGGTCCATCGCCCGCGCCGACGCACGAGAGCGACGCCGGCGAGGGCGCCGATGAACACGGCGATCAGTGTGGAGCCGATGGCCGCCTTGAAGGAGTTGATCAGCGTGTTGCGAACCGACCGGTTGTCGAGCAACTCCCGATACCACGTGAGGCCGCCCCATTCCTTCCAGATGTTGAAGCTGTTGCCGCCGTTCATCGAGTGGATGATCACGTAGACGATCGGGATCAACAGGAAGATCACGACCAGCGTCGTCCACACACCGCCCAGCGTGCGGTACACATCGATCGAGCGTCGACGACGGATGGGAGGTGCAGTGGCACTCACGACGCCATCCCGATGTTGACGCGGCGATTCAGGCTGAAGACATACTTGATCAACCCGACGATCACGCCGGCGATGGCGACCACGGCCAGGATCAACAGAATCAGTACCACAGCGGCAGCAGCACCCTTCGGAGTGTCCTGGCCCTGCACCGCGAAGTTGTAGATCGACGCCCCGATCATGTTGCCTTTCGCTCCGCCGAGGATGGTGGCAGTGACGTAGTCACCGGCCATCGGGATGAAGGTCAGCAGCGCGCCGGCAGCGATGCCTGGCGCGGCGAGCGGGATGGTGACAGAAGCGAATGTCTTGATGCGCCCCGCACCGAGATCCTTGCTGGCCTCGCGGAGCTCCGGCTCGATCCGGTCCAACGACACGAACAGTGGGAAGATCATCAGCGGCATGTAGTTGTAGACCAACGCCAGCAACACCGCCCCCTTGGTACCGATGACGTCGATCGGCGAACCGATGACGCTCCAGTCGATGAGGAAGTTGTTGAGGAAGCCGGTCTTGGCGAACACGATCTTCCACGCCGACGTGCGCACGAAGAAGCTCATCCAGAACGGCACGATCACCAGCACGAGCAGCAACGCCTTCATTCGCGGTCCTGCCTTGGTAGCGATGAAGTAGGCGACCGGCAGCCCGAGCACGATGCACAGCAAGGTGGCCATGCCCGCAATCACCATCGTGTTGGAAAACACCTGCCGGAACTGCACGGTCCAGATGTCGCGGTAGTTGTCGAGGCTCAGTCGGTCGAGCCTGACGCTTCCTTTCTGGTTGACCCCCGGCTTGTACCCGAAGCTGTTGATCACGATGAACAACACCGGGATCGCGTAGAAGAACCCGTACCAGACGAATCCGGGAATGGCGAGCAGGAACTTCGGGGCGTGCAGGCGCCGCCTCATCGGCGGCGCCTGCGCAACAGCTGGTCCCATCTTCAGGCGCCGGCCGCAGCCTTGACGTTGTTGTAGATCTCGACCTTGCGGTTCTGGGCGCTGTTGACGATGCCGCCCTCCATTTTCTCCAACTGCTCCGGTGTGAAGTAGATCATGTCGAGACGGTCCAACGCGGCGTCCTGGGCCAACACCTCGGTGCCCTTGACCGTCATGTTGTAGCCGATGTACGAGAGATCGCGGAAGGCGATCTCGGGCTCGAGCATCCAGTTGATCCAGGCGTAGGCGCCGTCGGGGTTCTTGGCGTCGGCCGTGATTGCGTAGTGGTCCATCCAGATCTCCGTCATCGGCGCGCCGAGCACCCACTTCCATGGTTCCGGATCGCCCTTGGCGTCGACGATGCGCACGTACGCCTGGCGAGCATCGCCGTTCCAGGCCGCAGACATCACGTACGCGCCCTCGGCGATTGCCGTCGACGGATACGAGTCGAACGCCTTGATGTGCGGGGCGAACTCTTCGACCAGGAACTTCTCGGCAGCGTCGAGATCCTCCTCCTTCTCCGTGTTCCAGCTGATGCCGTTGGCCCAGAAGTACGGACCGAGCACGTTGTCGCTGGTGTCGAGCGCCGACATCTGGCCACTGGCTTCCTTGGCGGCTGCATCGAAGAAGTCGCCCCACGTCTTCAGCTCGCGCTTGATCACCGACGAGTCGTAGATGAAGCCGGTGGAACCCCAGTCA
>JANPBZ010000139.1:0-7387 GCA_031430695.1 Ilumatobacteraceae bacterium | reverse complement strand
GGAGACTGCCAGCAGTGTGAGCTGCTCGGAGGTGGCCTGTTGAGCCTGACGCTTGGTCATAGCTGCATCATCGCAAAAGGGTGTAATGAAGTTGTTTGACCCGTGCCGCAGAAGGGTTCGGTGGGGTTATGCGGCTGTGGTCAGTTGGACGGTGTAGCCGAGTTGTTCGAGCTGGGCAACGAGGAGTCGTCGGCGCCGGTCAGGTTGGTCTTTGCCGGCGAGGTAGTCGGTGCCCAACTCGAACAACTCGGCTACACCGTCCAACTCACCACAGCCGCATAACCCCACCGAACCCATCTGCGGCACGGGTCAAACAACTTCATTACACCTCCGTGCAACACTCGACTGAACCCGAGGCGATGTCGACCGCGGTCAGTTCCTCGACCAACGAGACAATCTCCGAGGATTCCATAAGTCGAACAGTAGTTCGACTTGCGATCCTTGTCAACCTATAAACAAAGGATTTTCTATGGTCTCATTATGTCGACAAGGCGACGCAGGAACGTGTGGTGTAGTGCGGTTCCGATGATCGCCATGTTGGGGGATCGGTTGACGCCTGATTCGAACAAACCCAGACAGGTGCGGTTGGCGCACGCGCCTTTGTACAGATTGAACGCCTCCCAGTAGTCCCACTGCGAGGGAGTCATGCGCACCCCCGCCTCGCGTTCGAACAACGCCAGCCAGGCCTCGCGCGACATGGTTCGGGACCCGCGCATCGACACGCAGAACGACCAATCTTCGGCGGGATCGCCGACGTGAGCGAACTCCCAGTCAGTCAACGCCAGAACGTCGCCACCGGCGCTCAACACATTGCCCGGCCCGGGGTCGCCATGCACCAACGACACACGGCTCGCCAACGGAACGTTCTGGTGCAGCCACATCTCGGCGGCATCGAGCATCGGCACCCGTGGACCACCGCCTGACTTGCCGACGTTTCGCCAGTGTTCGATCTGAATGTGCGTCGCCTGCTCCGGGTCGACGAGGGGAAGGTGGGCAGTGGCATTGAGGCGGTGCAGGCTTGCCAGTGTCCGCACAAATGCGCTGGCCGTGTTGACGTCCATGGTCCGCTCTTCGTCGGGTTGCTTTGCGTCGATGTAGTCCATGACGAAGAACGGCTGACCGAGCACGGCGCCCGTCGTCTCGAGCCATCGCACGTTGGCCACCGGGAATCCCGCGGCGTGCAGCGACTGCATGAGGCCGAATTCGGCGGCGCTCGATGTACCGAACACTCCGCCCTGCTCGACTCGCACGACGAACCGCCCGGCAGATGTATCGACGTCGTACATCGCTCGCGAGTGACCGACCGTCAACCGCTGCGATGAGCGCACGTCGACCGTCTCTCCCGACTGCTCGCTGAGGTACTCGGCGAGACGAACTTCATCCATCGGGCACCTGTCCTCGAAACGCCTTCAGCAACACTGCTTCGGTTTCGAGATCCTCGTCGAGATGGCGCTCGAGGATCTCGCGGATCGTGGCGTGGGCGCGGTGGTATGGGTCGGCGAGCACGGCGATGCATGACCGCAGCACGTCCTGCCCGGCGGCGGCACCCATGGCTGCAGCCAGTTCCTCCTGCCTTCGCCGCGTCGGGTCCGAGCCGCGCCGGCCGGCGTAGACAGCCAATCCGATGAGTTGGATCGTCGCGCTGCGGGCGTGCGGGTCGGTGAGGTGAGGCAGGACCGTGCATCGCAAGGTGTCGGCCATCGATGCCCACAACGCACCGTCGCTGGGGCGCTCGCTCACAGCAGTGCCGCCAGACGCGAGGCCACATCGGCCTCGGCGTTGAAATCCCATGTGGCTCGCCATACCGGGTCGACCAGTGGCTGCGAACGATCGGCCCAGCCTTGCGACAGGAACCACTCGTACGTCATCTCATGCCCGGCAAGGAAACTGTGCTGTGGCCGCAGCACGGCGTCGGCTTTGACCGTGCTCAACTCAGCATGGTGACGTATGCCGAACAGATGGCTGAAGACGGGCATGGTCACTGATTTCAGCACATCATCGGGCACGTCGACGATATTCGGCTCGACACCGACAATCTCGGCGAGGGTGGTGATGTACCGTCGTGCGCTGACGGCGCTGGTCGTGACGTTGAAGATCTCGCCGTGAGTCGATGGTGTCGTGGGCGCCATCAACATGAAGGCGACGAGGTCGTCGACATGACCGTACGAGCCGACCACCAGCCCGTCGTGCGGCAGCAGGATCGGCCGATGCTGTCGCAGACGCAGAAACATCGGCGTCTCCATGTCGTAGATGTTGTTGTCGGGCCCATAGATCGCCGCCGGCCTGACGACGACCACGGGGAAGCCGTTCACCGCGTGGCGTTGCAGCATCGCCCGCTCGGACATCGCTTTGAAACCGCCGTAGCTTGTCGGGCGGTCGGTGTTCGAGGGCATGTCTTCTGCCCAGGGAAACACACCGATCAACGACTGGTCGTACGCCATGATCGAGCTCACGTAGACGTAGGTACCGACGCGATCGTGGAACAGATCGAGCAAGTCCAGAATGTTGCTGGCGCCGGCGGCCATGACGAATCCCGACACGTCGAACACAGCATCCCATTGCGTCGTGCTGAGTGCGATGCGCATCGACTCGATGTCGGTGCGATCGGCGACGAGGTGCTGAACGCCGACGGGCAGCGTCGTCGGCGTGAGCCCCCGGTTGAGCACGGAGACCTCGTGACCACCATCGACGAGCGCGGCGACCAACCTCTTGCCGACGAAGACCGATCCGCCGAGGATCAGTGATCTCACGTCGGCGAACTCACGCGGCGGGATCCAGCCTGACCAACATCTTGCCGACGTTTGCCCCGGCCATGACGCCGAACAATGCCTCGACGGCGTGCTCGAGCCCTTCGTAGATGGTGTCCTTCGAGATCACCTTCCCCTCGCGCAACCATGCCGCGACCTGGCGTTCGAACTCAGGACGCATGTCCTCGTGATCGCGGACGATGATTCCACGGATGGTCAACCGCTTCAGGATGACGCTGATCAACTTGCTGATGTCGTTTCGTGGATTGGTCGCCTCGAAGTTGGAGATCATGCCGCACAACGCGACCCGTCCGTTGACGCGAAGAGCGTCGAGCGCCGCAATCAACTGGTCTCCGCCGACGTTGTCGAAGTACACGTCGATGCCGTCTGGCGCCACACGCTTGAGCTGTTCGCCGGCGGGCCCGGCGCGGTAGTCGAACGCGTCGTCGAAGCCGAACTCGTCGACCAGAATTGCCCGCTTGGCCTCGCCGCCTGCGCTGCCCACGACTCGTGATGCACCGAGGAGTCGAGCGAACTGCCCGACCGCTGTGCCAACCGCTCCTGCCGCCGCGGATACGAACACGGCCTCACCGGTCTTGAACTCTCCCGTTCGCAACAATCCTGCCCACGCCGTGAACCCGGTCTGGCCCAGGATGCCGAGCCAGGTGTTGAGCGGGGCGATGTCTATGTCGACCACAGTGGCGGTGCTGGCGGGGATGATTGCGTGATCGCGCCAACCCATGCGATGACGAACGTGAGCGCCGATCGGGATCGACGAATCGGCACTGTCGATCACCTGCCCGATCGCCGATCCATCGAGTGGCTGATCGACGATGAAGTTGGTGGTGTAGTGCTTCTCGGTGGCTTCTAGACGGCCGCGCATCGACGGGTCGACGCTCATGTATGCGTTACGGATCAAGAGCTCGCCTGAGCTCAACGCCGGCAGGGCCAGTTCGCGGATCTCGAAATCGTCGAGTTCGGGGCCGGACTGAGCCGTGCGCTGCTTGAGAAAAACGGCTCGGGTGACCTCTGGAATGCCCATGCGAATCTCCTGTTCGACGACGTAGCCACCTTATTGTTTCAGGTTCAAAAGACTTCTATTCCCGCGGTTATGGTTCGTGAATGGCATGGCTCGGTGACGACTCGACCATCGTCACCTCACGGTTGGTGTTGCAACCGCTGCGTGGCGACGATGCAGAGGAGATGGTAGTCGTGCTCGCCGATCCGGCGCTGCACGAGTTCACCGGTGGGGAGCCCGCCTCCCTCGACGAGCTACGCGCTCGCTTCGAGGCGTGGGTGCAGGGCTCGGGAACGGCTTCTGAACTGTGGCTCAACTGGATCGTGCGACGCAGTGCCGATGCCGTCGCGGTCGGCACGGTTCAAGCCACGATCATGAATCCCGACAGCGAACCGTCGGCGATCGTGGCGTGGACCACAGGCAGCCCTTGGCAACGAAATGGCTATGCCGGTGAGGCTGCAGCGGGGCTGGTGCACTGGCTCGCTTCGAACGGCGCCGAATCGGTGGTCGCATATGTGCACGCCGACCACGCAGCATCGGCCGCCGTTGCCGCGCACGCCGGGCTTCGACAGACCAGCGAGGTCGTCGACGGGGAGGTGGTGTGGCGTCGCGCTGAACCTACTGTGGCTGTCGTGGAGCCCCCGGCGACGATGCACGCCTTCCAGCCGATCGTGGTTGGCACGATGCATCTCGATCATCGGCTGGTGGTGCCGCCACACTCTGGCGGGGGAGGCCGTCTGCTCGACTCCGACGAGCTGTTCGAACGTCATTGCGCTTACTGGCTGGAGCGGGTGAAAGGTGGCGTGCAGTGGATCGGTGGCGGCCCGACATTCGTGCGCAATCCGTTGATCCCCGGATTCGAACCGACAGGTGTCGGCTCCAACGGGCCCGGACTGTTCCGCCATCCCAAGTTCGTCGAACGCATGGGCGAATACTTCAACCGGCTGCACGCCGCCAAAGGCTTCGGCACGGTGCAGTTCGTATTGCAGGGTGGAATGCCGATCGCTCCGTCACCGACCTTGTCTGGCTACGCCGACCATCGCATTCCGCATCCGCTGGACAGCGATGAGATCACCTGGTTGATCCGCGAGTACGGCGAGTCGGCGGCGTTGGCCGCAGAGGCAGGCGCCGATGCCATCGAACTGCACTCCAATCACGACGACGTGCTGCAGTGGTTCCTCTCGCCGCTCACCAACCATCGCACCGACGGCTACGGCGGAAACCTCGAGAACCGCCGCCGGCTGGTGCGTGAGATCGTCGAGACCATTCGCACCGAGGTCGGTCGGCCGATCACGCTCGGCTTGAGACTGTGCCTCGACGAGATGATCGAAGGCGGATACGGCATCGACGATTGCCAACAGCTGCTGTCCGCCTTCACGGCAGACGGGACGATCGACTACTTCAGTCTTGACGTCGGGGGGAACTGGGGCACCGTCAGCTACATCCCTCCAGGCGTGTACGGCGAGGCGGAATGGGCCGAGCTGTGCGGGCAGGCCAAGCAGGCAACGCACCTCCCAGTCGTATACGTCGGTCGCGTGTTCGACGTCGCGACGGCTGAGCGAGTACTCGCACAGGGTCACGCCGATCTCGTCGGGTTCGCCCGAGCCACCATCGCCGATCCCGAGATCGTGGCGAAGACGCGTCGCGGCGCGATCGAGTTGATCCGCCCATGCGTCGGCGTCAACGACTGCATCGATCGCCGCACTGTCGAGGGTCTCGAGTTCGCGTGCGCTGCGAATCCGCATGCAGGCAACGAGCACATCGGTCGGCTTCCTCCTGTCAAGCGCTCGCAGCGTGTCCTCGTGATCGGTGGTGGTCCAGCGGGCACCGAGTTCGCCGCGCTCGCAAAACTGCGCGGCCACCGGGTGACGCTGTGGGAACGAAACCCCGAACTCGGCGGTCAGTTGGCCGTGGCCGCCAAAGCACGCATGAACACTCGCTTCGCCGAGTGGATCCGGTGGCAGCAGGCCAGATTGCAGCGTCTCGGCGTGACCGTGGAGTTGCAGCACGAAGCCACGATCGACGACATCGAAGTCGTCGATCCCAACGTGGTGATCGTTGCGACGGGTGCCGTGCCGCGCAGCATCGACGTACCCGGCATTGACGAGCCATTCGTGTATCAGGCCGCAGACGTCTTGCGTGGAGGCGTCGCTCTCGGGAGCCACGTTGTAGTGGTTTCGGAAGACGACCGGGCTGCACCGCTGGCGGTGGCCGATCATCTCAGCGGGCTCGGTCATCGGGTCACCGTGACGTATCGCACGAACGGGCCGTCGCCGCTGGTCGGCAAGTACACGGTGGGCGCGATCCTGGCTCGGCTCGACAACGAAGGTGCACGTTTCGAACCAATGGCTCGCCTCGTTGGAGTCGAACCGGGACGGGTTCATCTGGCCCACAGCTACAGCAATCGGCGATGGTCGATCGACGGTGTCGACAGCGTGGTCTTGGCCTGCGGCGCCATACCCGACAACGCGCTGTACCTGTCGCTGAAGAACGCTCGTCCCAACGTTCATCTGCTAGGTGATGCCTACGCTCCTCGACGCATGGTCTTCGCCACACGTCAGGCGTGGCACCTCGCGTCGGTGCTTGATTGAGCACCATCGACCTGCTGACTTGGGAAGCAGATCCGGCGCGGCGGCGACGGGCGTGGACAGCGCTGTGTGTTGCCGCGGCGAGCATCTTTCTGTTCGTTCTCGACTCGGGCTTGCTCTCGGTCGCCTTGCCGTCGATCGAGAAGGAGTTCAGCGAGACGCCTCGCTCGATCGTGGCGTGGACCGCCACGGGCTTTCTGGTCACCCTGGCCTCGCTGCTGTTGATCGGCGGCCGGCTAGCCGATGCTCGAGGCCGAAAGCGGTACTACCTGTTCGGAGTGCTGCTGTTCGGGTTCGGATCACTGTGCACGTCCCTGGCCCCGACCGTGCCGCTGCTGATCACCGCACGTGTCATCGGTGGAGCAGGTGCTGCCTTCCTGACGTCGAGTGCGTTGGCGTTGGTACTTCCAGAGTTCCCGTTGGAGAAACGCGGGATGATGATCGGCTGGTGGGGCTCGCTTGGCTCGACCGCGGCGATCGTTGCGCCGACAGGCGGGGCGTTGTTGACCGAGCACATCTCATGGCGACTGCCGTTCGCGCTGATCGCCCCGATGGCGATAGTTGTCTTCGTCGTCGGTCAGCGGGCGCTGATCGAGCAGACCGACAAACCCTCGAGCGCGGCGATCGATCCGCTGAGCGTCATCGTCGGTCCGCTCGCGCTCGGCCTCCTGGTGCTGGGTGTATCCCAGGGTGGCCGATGGGGTTGGGGTTCGCCGTCCACACTGGGTGCCGTGGTGCTGGCGGCGATCCTGCTCGTCGTGTTCATCCGTCGCTGCGCAAGCGTGGCCAACCCACTGCTCGACTTGTCGATCTTCGGGTTTCCCCAGTTCCGCCTCAACGTCGTTGGTTCTGGTCTGCAGCAGATCGGGTTCTTTGCGTGGTATGTGACGACGCCGTTGATCCTCAAGACCGTGTGGGGATGGTCGACGTTCGAGGCCGGTGTCGGCATGGCGCTTGGCCAGGTGGCGGCATCGTTCAGCGCGCCATTCGGAGGTCGCTGGTCCGACCGTGTCGGCACCACACAGCCGATCGTC
>JANPBZ010000138.1:0-20345 GCA_031430695.1 Ilumatobacteraceae bacterium | reverse complement strand
TGTTCCTCGTACGCACTCGAAGCCCTCAACGTTCACGGCACTGCCCGCGGCTTGTGGCTGACCCTGCGCCGCTTCGCCCGCTGCCGACCATTCGGCCCGTCCGGGTACGACCCCGTACCCGAAGGAAAGAGATAACTCCATGATCGCCGGTCTTTTCGAGCCGCCTGCGGCATTGCTCGCCTGGTTCTACAGCTTCACCCACAACTACATCATCGCGATCTCGATGATCGCCCTGGTCGTGATGATCATCACCGCGCCGCTGGTGTTGAAGAGCACCAAGGGCATGTTGGAGATGCAGAAGCTGCAACCGGAACTGCGCAAACTGCAGCAGGAGCATCGTGGTGATCGCCAGAAGCTCAACGAAGAGATGATGAAGCTGTACCAGCAGCACAAGGTCAACCCGATGGCCTCGTGCTTCCCGCTGCTGTTGCAGATGCCGGTGTTCATCATCATGTACCAGGTACTCCGCGGCCTATCGCACGGCGGCGAAGTGGCTGGTTTCTCGCCGCAGTACATCTCGACAGGCTCGAAGCTGTATGCAGATCTTGTCGGTCAGCACGAGATGCTGTCGTGGGGCCTCGACTTGGCCAAACGGCCGTCGGAGATGATCAGCGAATCGTTCAGCAAGGGCCTGGTCTATGCGCTGATCGTCGTGGCGCTCGGTGCGCTCTACTACTGGCAGCAGAAGATGGTCGCCGCTCGAGCGCAGGTAGCGCCGAACATGTCGGAAGCCCAGGCCAAGCTGATGCAGTACTTGCCCGTGGTCTTCGCGATCTTCCTCGTGTTCTACCTCACCGGTCTGGTGATCTACTACATGGCCCAGGCGATCTTCCGCATCGGTCTGCAGTACTACATCACCCATCGCTTCTACAAAGGGGAGCATTCGCTGGGCCGTCAGGCAGAAGCAGCTGGCCAGCGAGCTCGCGAGATCGCCAAGAAAGACGGGGGCGGGGGCGGGTTGTTTGCCCAGGCCAAGCGCGATCTTGCCGCTTCTAAGCAGGCACCGGCCAAGCAGGCCGGAGCAAAGGCTCCGACTGTGAGCAAGCGGGTCACTCCCCCGAAGAATCGCCCGACGTCGTCAGGTAGCAGCACTCGACCGGCTTCGACCGGTAAATCAGTGCGGCCCAGCAACGCTCGTCCCAAGAAGAAGTAGGACACAACATGGAATGGGTCGAATTTACTGCACGCACGCTCGAGGAGGCCAAAGACCTCGCCCTCGACCGTTTGGGTGTCGCCGCCGACGACGCCGAGTTCGAAGTATTGGCTGAGCCTAAGCCCGGTCTGTTCGGGCGTCTCCGTGGTGAGGCACGGGTACGGGCGCGGGTGCGACCTGCGCAGGCCCGCCAGAAGGTCGAGCGGCGCGATCGTCGACCACGCAAGTCCGAGGGCGCCAAGACCGAGGGTGGCGAGACGACGCCGAGAGTCGCCAAGCCCCGAGCGCAGTCTGCGTCGAAATCGGCGGCCAAAACGGCATCGAGATCAGGTCAGTCGACGACGGCGGCAGCGGCCGACGTTGTCGAGGTGCGACCGCAATTGACAAAGGAGCAACAGGAAGTGAATGCACGACAGGTCGGCGACGAGGCTCGCAAATTCATCGACGAGCTGGTTACCGCCTTCGCGTTTACAGGTACAACGGAATTGATCGAGGACGGCGACGACCTCGAGGTCCGCGTCCACGGTGACAATCTCGGTTTGCTGGTCGGCCCGCGCGGCACGACGCTGCAGGCGGTGCAGGATCTCGCCAGGGTCGCATCACAACGCCGGCTCGGCGACCACGACACACGCCTACGCGTCGACATCGGCGGGTATCGCCAGCGACGCAAGGAGGCCCTCGACCGATTCGCGCTGCAGATGGCCGACGAGGTCAAGCAGTCCGGTGTCGCCCGAGTGCTGGAGCCGATGTCGTCGGCAGATCGCAAGATCGTCCACGATGCGCTGAGCGAGGTCGATGGAATTGGCACTCGCTCCGAGGGCGACGATCCGTACCGGCGTGTGGTCATCACGCCGGCCAATGACTGACGACTCCCGTTTGCTCGCCGCGCTGGCGGTCGTCCAGGCTCGCGGAGCGATTGGCGAGCGATCACTGGCGGATGCTGTTGCTCATGCCGATCGGTTCGTCTCGCTGATCCCGCCCGGTTCGCGGTCTGTCATCGATCTCGGCTCCGGGGGAGGGCTGCCGGCGATCGTGATCGCTTGGCGGCGCGACGACCTGGTCGTCACAATGGTCGAGCGGAGAGCGACGCGGGTCGACTTGCTGCGGCGGGCGGTGATTTCGTTGGGGTTGGACGAGCGGGTGGCGGTGATCGGCGCCGACGTCGCTGACGTCGAGGGCACCCCAGACGGCTTCGACGTGGTGACCGCACGCAGCTTCGCCGACCTGGCGACTACGACTCGTTTTGTCGACAAGTTGCTCGCCGGCGGGGGGCTGGCGCTGATCAGCGAGCCCCCCACCGACCGGTCGGGACAATGGGCGGCAGTGCTTCACGGATATCCCCGTCTCGTCGATGACGGTGTTGACCAGGGGATTCGTCGTCTGAGGCGCCGGTAGTCGCCCGGCGTGTTTCACGTGAAACAGTCGGCGGCCGGCGCGACGAAGTTCCACGTGAAACATCTGCCGATGTGGCATCCCCCTTCTCCACGGCATCAGCCGCTACGATTCAGCAGCGAACCGCAGTGACGTCGACCCGCGTGAACAGGAGTTCTTCCTCGATGACCGCAACAGAATCTACCGAGGGCCGCCCTCTGCCCCGGGTGATCGCCATCGCCAACCAGAAGGGTGGCGTCGGCAAAACCACGACGACGATCAACCTCGGCGCTTGTCTCGCCGAGCTGGGCTTTCGAACGTTGATCATCGACCTCGACCCGCAGGGCAATGCCTCGACGGGGCTCGGTATCGAGAACCGCGGGATCGAGACATCGATGTACCACGTGATCATGCATGAGGTTCCGTTGGAGAATTGCATCGAACCGTCGTCGGTCAAGAATCTTTTCGTGGCTCCGGCGAGCCTCGATCTGGCGGGTGCAGAGATCGAGTTGGTGCCGGCGTTCAGTCGCGAGAATCGGCTCCGTAAGGCTGTTCACGCCGTACTCGATGACTACGACTACGTCCTGATCGATTGCCCGCCATCGCTCGGCTTGCTGACCGTCAACGGTCTCAATGCCGCCGACGAGGTGCTGGTTCCGATTCAGTGCGAGTACTACGCGCTCGAGGGACTCGGTCAGTTGCTCCGCAACGTCGACCTCGTCAAGCGCAATCTCAACCCGACCCTGGAGGTCAGCACGATCGTGTGCGTGATGTACGACGCGCGGACCAAACTCGCCGAACAGGTGGTGAAGGAGGTTCGCGAGCACTTCGGTGACAAGGTCTGCCGTACCGTCGTGCCGCGTACGGTGCGCCTGTCCGAGGCGCCCTCGTTCGGGCAGCCGATCACCACATTCGATTCAACATCTCGTGGCGCGGCGGCATACCGCAGTGTGGCAAAGGAGGTCAGTCATGGCTCGACTCAGCGGTCTGGGTAAGGGGCTCGGCGCTCTGATTCCTTCAGAGGCCGGCTCCATCGAGGGCGATTCCCCGCGGCTCGTCGATCTGCCGATCGACAGCATCATCCCCAATCAGCATCAGCCACGCGTCCACTTCGACGAAGAGACCCTGGCCGAACTGGCGTTGTCGATTCGTGAGATCGGGGTTTTGCAGCCGGTGTTGGTCAGACCCGTGGGTAACGCTGCGTACGAACTCGTTGCCGGCGAACGCCGTTGGCGGGCGGCGCGGCGTGCCGGACTTGCCGTTATTCCGGCGATCGTGCGCAACACCGATGACCTCGGATTGGTCGAGCGGGCTCTGGTCGAGAACCTACATCGGCAAGATCTGACACCGCTGGAGGAGGCCTCCGCCTACCAACAATTGATCGAGGATTTCGATCTCACCCACGAACAGGTGGCCAATCGGGTCGGCAAGAGCCGCTCGGCGGTGACCAACACCTTGCGGCTGATGTCGCTGCCGCCAGGCATCCAGCACCTGCTCGCCGATGGTCGGCTGACGGCAGGCCATGCCAGAGCGCTGCTCGGCACGCCCGATCGCACACTGCAAGAGCAGCTTGCCCGCCAGGCGGCTGCCGAGAACTGGTCGGTCAGGATGCTCGAGGACGTAATTCGCGAGCGCGGCGAGCCGACGTCGACGGTCACCCGATTGCCTGTCCGTGTTCCCGACGGCGCCGGACTCACCCCCGCGACCCGGCTCCGCGCCCCTGGTTTGCTCGAGCTCGAGGAGCTGTTGGCCGAGCACCTGCAAACGCGAGTTGGTGTCACCATGGGGACCAAGCGCGGGCGAGTGGTGATCGATTTTGCCGATCTCGAGGATCTCGAGCGCATCTACCATGTGATGACCAACCCCCCAGACTCAATTGCCTAGATTACCACGCGGAGTGGGTAGTTTGCTACAAAGAGTGGAGATTGTCATAGAAGTGTCAAGTTGAGGGTTGCACACACCTAGTGGACAAGCCTGTGGATAAACGCTCAGGTAGAGCGTGAGACCCACTGTTCAACGGCCTCGATGATGGCTGCGGCGATCGCTGGACCTGCATCGATGGCAACTCGTACCGGTCCGAAAATGCACTGCACCGCCGGCATCCGCGTCTCGCGGAGCATCGGCAAGCGCATTCCGCGCACCTCGGGCGTTAGATCGACGAGATTGCCCAATCGATCGACGATCAGCTCCGCCAGCGACCGTCCACCCGCCGATTCGAACGTCGGGACCCGGTAGAACTGCACCGCCGCGGCCGGCTCGGTGTGACTCTCGAAGCCGAGGTAGACATCGGCCGCAAAGTGATTGGCAGCGGTTGCCTGGGTAACAGCGTCGGGCTCGTCGAGCGACATCACCGTTGCCCCGCGGAGGCGCAACTCGCGAGAAAGCGTCCTGGTCAGAGCGCTGAGACCGCCGTACTGTCCGACAACGATGCGGCATTCGGCGACTGAGCCGAGACCGAAACGCAGTCGATCGCGCTCGCGCACAGCGGCAATTCCCGGACCGGCGCCTGATTGCGAGCTCACGATCGTCAGGGTGCGCACTGTGTCGGGCCCGCACACGCCGTCGGCCGCTGTGCCGCAGTTCGACTGAAACTCCTCCAATGCCCTCGCCGTGCCGGGGCCCAAGATGCCGTCGACACGCCCACAATCGAAGCCGAGGCGGGCGAGCCGGGACTGCAGTTCGGCCACGTCGTCGCCGCGCAGGTTCGGAGACGTGAGAAACAGCAGGCGGTCACCCAATTTCCAGCTGGCCTCGACGAGGGCGGTCCAGGTTTGCTCGTCGCAGCGGCCATCGCAGCGCAAGCCGCGCCCGGTTTGAAAGGCACGGACGGCAGCTTCAGTGGCACCACAAAAAGCCGCCGCCTCGGCAGCGACGGGCGCAAACCCGGCGGCACCGAGGCGGCGCTGCAGATCGCGTATGGCCTCGCCGCGCTGACCGGGTGTCAGCGGGAAGTAGGCAGAAATTCGTCGAGCTCCTGAAGCAACTGACCTTTGCCCTTGGCACCGACGAGACGCTTGCGCACCTCGCCGCCGCTGAAGATCAACAGGGTCGGGATGCTCATCACGTTGTATCGCATGGCGATCTCGGGATTCTCGTCGACATTGAGCTTGGCGATGGTCAAATGATCGCCCTGCTCAGCGGCGATTTCACTCAGTATCGGGGCGATCATCTTGCACGGGCCGCACCATTCGGCCCAGAAATCAACAATCACGGGCTTGTCGGCCGCGGCACGGTCTCGTCGAACGTGGAGGTGGTAAGAGTGACGATGCCAGCGGTCATGGCGGGTCCTTTCGATTGGAATCGTGATGTTATCGGTACTGAACGATGCTGTCGGCGTATGCATTCCCTGCGCCGCGGTGACGGGCGGCACGCAGATCTAGCTGAGCGATTCCAGCCATCGTTCGCAGTCGATCGCCGCCATACAGCCGGACCCGGCTGCGGTGATCGCCTGGCGGTAGGTGTGATCCTGAACGTCGCCGCAGGCGAAGACGCCGGGAACGTTGGTGTACGACGAGCCAGCCTGGGTGATCAAGTACCCACTGTCCTCCATGTCGAGCACGCCTTTGAAGAGATCAGTGTTGGGTCGGTGCCCGATGGCAACGAACAACCCGGTGACCGGCAGTGTGGAGACCTCGTCGGTCAGCACGTTGCGGACCACCGCCCCCTCCAACTTCGTGTCGCCGACGAGATCTTCGACCACGGTGTTCCACATGATCTCGATCTTCGGATTGTTGAGCGCTCGGTCCTGCATGATCTTCGATGCGCGCAGCGTGTCGCGCCGGTGAATCATGGTGACCTTCGAGGCGAACTTGGTCAGGAAGGTGGCCTCTTCGACCGCACTATCGCCGCCGCCGGCCACTGCGATCTCTTGTCCGCGGAAGAAGAATCCATCGCACGTCGCGCACGTCGACAGGCCATAGCCCAACAGCCTCGACTCGGCCTCGAGACCGAGCATCAGGCTTTGCGCGCCTGTCGACACGATCACGGCATCGGCGGTGAACTGCTTGTCACGCACGCTGAGCTTGAACGGTCGCTCGCTGAAGTCGACCGCGGTCACCTTTTCGGTCAGGAACTCGGCACCGAAGCGCAGTGCCTGCTCGCGAAACTTCACCATCAACTCGGGGCCCATGATGCCGTCGGGGAAGCCGGGAAAGTTCTCGACGTCGGTGGTCAACATCAGTTGCCCGCCGGGTTGGTCAGAGGTGCTCGATGGTTCGCCCTCGATCACCAAGGGATGGAGGTTGGCCCTGGCTGCATAGATCGCCGCGGTCAGCCCGGCAGGACCTGAGCCGACGATGACGACGTGGTGGTGACTCACGGTCATTCGCTCTCGTATCGCTTGCGCATCATCAATGAACCGCCGAGCACCATCAATCCGCCAACCACCACATACGAGGTCCAGACCGACGAATCGTGGTCGGTGCCGATGGCGATGAGTCGTTGCAGGAACTTGGTGCCGAGGATCAGCATGAGCGCGAAGGTGACCGGAGCGGCGATCGCAATGACAAGCCCGAACACCACGGCGCGCACCGCGTACACCGCGCGATTCGTGACCGTGGTACGCACCTTGCCGACGAAGCCATCGATGGTGTCGGCGAGATCTGCTGCCCAATTTGGGTCGGTGAGAGGATTACCCGGCATGACGATCAGCCTACTGCCGGTCTGCGTCGTGCCGAACGGTCGGCGGCTACGGCGCGGCGACCTCGTCGAGTACCCGACAGTTGTCGGCATCGATGGCCTGAATTGAATCATTCGTTGTGTTGCGCACGGCGTATGCCAAGGTTCCCTGGAAGATGATCGCGCCCAGCACGACCTGATCGGATGTGATGCATGGGGGCTGTGCGCCTGCGCCGCCGGCAGACGTGTCGGCAGCGAGAACGAGTGCATCGGTTGTGGGCGCGCCTACCGCGGGCGCTGCAGTTCTGGCGGCCAATTCAAGACTCGAGGCGTACTCCGCCAGATCCCGAGCGCCGTCGACCGCGGGTGGCTCGGCTGCCGCGCTTTCGGCGAAGACACCACCCGGGGCCGGAGCAAGCCCCGCGTCATCGGTGTCGAAGGCCTTGGTTACGGCTGACTCTGCTGGCGATTCGGTAGCCGCTGGGGCTGCCGTGCGCTCGTTCGCGGCGGTCGACACATCGCTGTCGCCCGATGACTTGAGCGCGGCAACAGCGATGACACCGACGACAAGGGCGGCGGCTACTCCGGTGAGCGCCCGGTAGGTACGCATGCGACGCGACTGCAACGAGATCACCCTGGCTGTGGCCGCAGCAGGCATCGCGGCCGCCGCCGCTGTGGCGTGTATGGCGTCGAACTCGGCCAGGGCGGCCGCAATCGCTGCGGTACGCGTGCTCTCGACGACGGGTTCGACCTCGCCGAGCGCGGCGCGTACTCGTGCGAATGAGTCGACTGCTGCCATCACGTCGGCGGCTGCGGCTGCGGCAGCGCGCTCGGTTGCATCGAGTTCGCCGTCGAGGTAGGCGCTGGCCAGTTCGGCGTTGATGGGCATGTCGTCGTCGTTCATGGTGCTCTACTTGGACGTTCGGGATCGGTGGGTTGGTTCCCGGCATCGGGTGACAGGGCAGCGGCCAGCGCTGCCCGCCCCCTGGCGATACGGCTCTTCACCGTACCGATAGGGATGTCGAGCGCAGCGGCGATCTCCGCGTAGTCGAGGTCGGCCACGTCTCGGAGCACGACTGGCAAGCGGTACTCGTCGCTGAGTTGTCGAAGGGCCGCGTCGAGAGCCAGATGATCGCCAACGGCGTCGATCCGTTGACCGCTGTCGGGGTCGGCGATGTCGTTGTGATGGCGATGCTCGTCGTCCTCGTTCGAGGACGGCAGAGGGCGACGCTTGCGGCGGCGGAGCTCGTCGAGGCTGGCGTTGGTGGCGATTCGATAGGCCCAGGTTCCGAACGACGATCGTCCGTCGAATCGGCCGAGGTTGCGCACGATTGCGATCATCGCGTCTTGCGCTGCATCAGCCGCGTCGGCGTCGTGGCCGGTGATTCGCCGGCACACCGCGTGCACGCGGTCATAGTGGCGGCGGAGAAGCTGGTCGAGTGCCCCACGGTCTCCCCCCTGGGCTGCAGTCACCAGCTCGTGGTCGGCGAGCTGTGTTGCGATGGCGGCGAGGCTACCGCCGCAACCCGTGTCAGGTGGCGACGAAGTTCATTTCCGAGATGTCGCCGCGGTAGGGGTTCTTGGTGCACTCGTCGGTTTTGGCCAACTGCTTGAACATCACGAGCACATAGCGAGTCGGCTTGTTGAGCGACACGGTGATGGCTTCGGGATCCGCACCCACCACCTTTTTCAACGGCGAGCCCCAGTCTGCAATCTGCGCGGGGATCGCTCCGTCGCCAGCGGTGAGAATCTGCAGTTGGTACGGCGCGCTGCTGATCGACACCGTGAACGTTCCGATCGCCGCCGTGCCGAGGTCAGCGACCACACCAACGCCCTGCTTGCCGCCGAGCGATCTCGACCCGTAGCACAGCGTCGACCAGAAGGTGGCTGGATCGCCGTCGATCGCGCGCCCCACCAAGTCGTCGTTCTCCTGCCCGTCGTCGCCCTCCGGGTCGTAGGTGGTGACCTGCACGATCTTCGATGTCGGCGCGGCCGGGGCAATGGTCGTCGTGATGGGCACGACCGTTGGTGGTGCCGCGAACCCGCTGTCGGGTGTGTCGTCGCGCAGTGTGGTCCACAGCAAACCGCCAAGCACAAGAGCCGCAGCCAACAGCCCGCCGACGAGGATCAGTGAGGGGCCGCGGCGGTGCTCGAATGTCTTGTTCGGTTGCAGACGCGGCCTCGTCGTACTGGTGGGTGTGCGATCGGCGCGGTGCGCCGGGCCCACTGGTCGGCCGCTGCGCGGCACCGGTCGGTAGCCCCCGATCGCGTCGGGCTCGAGACCGGCGACGGGGTACTTGGCTACGACTGGATTCTGGCCAGTCGGTCGTCGGCCCGGTGCGCCCGCAGGAGGTGTCGCCGACCCGGTGGGGTCATCGGCGTGGGTCGCCACCCGAGTCAGCGCGACGCGTACTTCCGAGCCGGTCGCGAAACGATCCATCGGTCGACGGGCGAGGAGTCGGTGGATCAGCTCGGCGAGACCGTATGGCAATGTCGGCCGCAGTCGAGCAAGGTCAGTGGGATCGCGATTGAGTCGCGCGAGCGCGGTATCCGTGTCGGTTTCACCGAGGAACGGCACCCGCCCGGCGAGGCACTCGTACAGCACGAGCCCGAGCGAGTACAGATCGGCTCGACCATCGAGCTTCTTGCCGCGGACCTGTTCTGGCGACAGGTACTTCGCCGTACCCATCATCACGTTGGCACTGGTGAGGTCGTCGCCCGTGGCGCCGAGTCCTTTGGCGATGCCGAAGTCGGTGAGCAGCACACGGCCGTCCGGTGTGATCAAGATGTTGCCTGGCTTCACGTCACGATGCACGAGCCCGGCGCGGTGCGCAGTGTCGAGGGCGGCGGCAACGCACGAGCCGATGTGGATGGTGAGGTCGGGGCTCAGCCGGCGCTGCTCATCGAGCAGTTGGCGAAGGCTCTTGCCGTTGACGAGCTGCATGACGACGGCCAGCCGGCGGCCGCTGCCACTGGTGTCTTCGATCGCGTCGTAGACGGCGACGATGTTGGGATGGCTCAACTGGGCGACGGCAATTGCCTCGCGACGGAAGCGCTCGGCGACCACCGGGTCGGCAGCCAAGGTCGGCTTCAGCAGCTTGACTGCGACCTGTCGTGTCAGTGCCAGGTCGGTCGCCAACCACACCTCGGCCATACCGCCTTGCGCGAGTCGTCGCTCCAGCTGGTAACGCTGGGCGAGAATCGACGCAGAGATCGGTGGAGGGCTGGCTGCGCCAGGAATAGTTGCTGACATGTCCGCCCGCGAACGCTAGTGGCGCAGGGCCCGAGAAACCGGGCAATAGGTCAGGCGCGGGTGAAGAACGCAACCCCGATGGTGCCTCGTCCGGCATGCGAGCCGACGACCGGGCCAATATCGCCGACGACGATCTCACCGTCGACGTGAGGGCGCAACATGGCAACGAACTGGTCGACGTCGCGGCAGTCGGCGTGCAACACGAACAAGCTGTCGAGTCCTTCGACGGCGGCAACCTTCTCGACCAGGAACGCGAGGGCCTTGCTGCGCGTGCGTTGCTTGCCACCCTGCTCGACTTTGCCCTCGCGGACCTCGATGATCGGCTTGATTGCCAGCGCCGACGCCAGGAGGGCTTTTGCGCCGCCGATGCGCCCACCTTTCTTGAGGTTGTCGAGGGTGTTGAGCGCGCCCCACACATGCGTACGTCCGGCGAGATCTGTGGCATGGGCCACGACCTCGTCGTGGGTCGCCCCGCCGGCGGCCATGTGCGCGCACGAGGCCACGATTGCGCCGAGGCCCAACGTTGCGGATCGGCTGTCGATCACGCTGACCGGAATGAGATCAGCGACCGACCTCGCGGCCAGTTCTGCTGACTGCATGGTTGCCGACAACGCACCGCTCAACGAGATGGTCACCACACTGCTCGCACCATCTGCTGCGAGCGCTCGATATGTCTGCTCGAACTGCCCCGGCGCTGGTGCTGCGGTCTCGGGCAGTGTTGCAGACGCTGCGCACTTCGCCCAGAACTCAGCGACGCTGAGGTCGAGACGATCGACGTACTCGTGACCGTCGATGCGGATGGTCAAGGGGACGATCTCGATACCGAATTCGTCCGCGACTGCCTGCGGGAGATCGCAGGCCGAGTCGGTGACGATACGAACGCGATTGGTGCTCACGAGACAGGCAGGGTAGCTGGCGCAGCTTGTCGGCGCTTCCGTCGAGTTGATCGCGCGTGCTGCAGCCACCACAGCAACACCAACCCGAACACGGCGCCGGTCAGCACGTTGCCGACGCCCAGCGCGTTGACCCGAAACTTCAGCGGAACCGTGTTACCGAGCCGAACGCCGTTCGGTGTGAACACGTCGAGTGATACGCCGGACGTGCCGTTCGAGCGCGCCTCGACGGGAATCGGGATGTCGATCGGTACGCCCGGCTGGAGTACGACAGGTTGTGGATCGTTGGCGAAGACCAGCTTGCCTGACGGGGACGTGAGTTTGACCTTGACCTTCAACGGAACGTCGGAGGTGTTGACGAATCGAACGCGCACGGTGCTCTGCCTTCCAGGCAGGTTGACGGTGTAGGCGGGAGGAACCTGTATTGCATCCCGGATCTCGGCGAGCTCGGCACTCACCGTGCTGATCATCAACTCGGCGTTGAGATCGTCGAGAGCGGTGGTCGGCAGCAGCGCGACGAGCTCGCGCCACGCCGTCGGACGCTCGTTGTCGTCGGGCAACATGGACGCGACTCCATTGATCTCGTCGTGCAACGACACCTGGGTGAAAACCCGCTTCTCCAAGGCGTTACCGTCGATACTCGGAAGCGTGACGGGGCGTTCCTCCCCATCAAAGAGAAATCGATCGGTACGGAGCGCGACCTCGTCGAGTGTTGCGGCCGCCAACCCGGGAGTCTCGGCGATCAGCGTTGTGATCGACCCGATCAGACCGGCATCTGGAACGCCGAGATCGGGCGTGGCAACCAGTACGGCATGCCGCCGCGGATTCGCGCCGGCCGTCTCGATCCTCTGTCGCAACGCCAGCAAGTTGGCGACGGCATAGATTCTGGTGAGTTCCGGTGTTGCCAGTGGATGAATGATCAACTGCGCGATCGTGCGGTCGACGACAGCGACATCGATGGCGGTGTCGTTGCGAAGTTGCGCTGCGAACAGTTCGCCCGTGAAGTCGCTGTACTCCTTGATCGAGCCATCGAGACCCTTGTAGATCTCCGGTGTCATCACCATTAGCCCGGCGCCCAGGTTGCGACGCAACGTCGCACCTTCGGCACTCATCGGCTGGTCGACGAAAATGGTCGACCGACTGATGATTGCCGGGCCGAGCCCGAGCCCGACGAGGCGATCCTGACCGTCGCGGAGCCACGACGTGTACAACGAACTCTGGCCGGCCGCTGCGGCAGCCGACGGATCGATGGGCCATTGGGGTTCAGCGATCACCTGATGGAGCTGCAACGAGACGATCAGCCGGGTGAAGAGGGCCGGGTCCAACACCTGCAGGCCGTTGAGCACCTCTGGCGCAATCCGCACCGTCGATGGGACTCCGCTGGCGTTCAAGGCGTCCAAGCTGTTGGCCAACTCGGTCATCTCGGCAACGGTTGATTGGTCGTCGAGACTGGTGATGCCTCCGCTGTCGAGGCGGACCGTGCTGTGTGTGCCGATCGCCAGCGCCACCGAGAGCGGGTCGGGGTCGATCGCGGCCTCGTCGACGGCTGGCGAACGGTTGAGGAACGTGAGTACCGTCGACAAGATCCTGCCGTTTCGTTGTACGGCGATGGTCAGTGGGTACAGTCCGGCGCGGGGGATGCTGAGAGCATCGGGTCGCACCTCGGCGATCTCCAACGGTATCGAGAATGTGAACTGGCCTGGTGCGGGTCCAGCGCAGCACAGCGGCGAGATCGCCACCGTGTCATCTGGCCGCGACAGCGTGCCGTTGATGATCGGCGCCAGGTCTTCTCGCCTGTTGACACGCTGAGCTACCGTGACGGCGAAGAGGGCAGTGGACAGGTCGGTATCGGCCAACGCGGCAGGCAGGGCAACGGTGGCAGTCAGAAATCCGTCGGCGGCGACATTGAAGGACTGAGCGATCAGCTCGATATCGCCCTGTGCGGCCTCGACAGATGCAGGTAGCAGCGTGACGAACGATGTGCTGAGGAGCATCAGCAGCGCGAGCACAGCCCGGCATCGAATCATTCGATGCGCCGTTCCAAGACGTGCAAGCGATCGCTGAGATCGGTGAACCCAAGGCCGTGATACAGGGTCAGCGCAGCGTCGTTGCCGACATGAGTGTTGACCAGGGCGCGCTGCACGCGCCAGCGTGCCATCCATCGCAGCGAGTCACCGACCAGGGCCGAGCCGTGACCCCGATGTTGATGAGTCGGCGACACTGCGAGACGCTGGATGTACCCGTTGCGCCCATCCCGCCCCGAGATGGCGTAGGCGACGATCCCGTCGTCGACTCGAACGGCGCGGGCGCGGTGGCGTGGCGTCGCCGACCGCACGTCGCCGATGCCGACGCGATCGATGCACCACCCCGCGCCAAAGGCGGCGACGTCGACACGACTCGCCGCAGTGTCGTCATCGGTGGTCAGACGAACGGCACCGGTCGATTTCTTGCCTGAAGCAGCAGCAGCGGTGCTGATGGCGGTGTGCTCGAGCAGCACCAGGCTTTGAACCGCTTCGAAGCCGAGGCGTTCGAATCGCGCGCCTGCCTGAGCGCCCAGCGCACCGGTGCGAACCGTGTCGTATCCCGCGGCGCGTAGGTCGCTGATCCACCCGATGATGTCGGACGGGGTCGGCAGACGTGTCTGGTTGTACAGCACGAGGTGGGCAACGTTCGGTTCGAACGCCCATGGCCGCACCCGGGCGACGACAGTCCCGGCGCGAAGCATCAACGGTGCACTGGTCAGTGATCGCATCGCTGGCTTCACGGGTCAAACGGTAGCTCCGAGTTGACCGCAGCGAGGTAGCGTCCAACAGCGTGACCGTGCTGTTCGCCACCCATTCGGCCTACCTCGAGCATCTTGCCGGACCGCGGCATCCCGAGCGACCCGAGCGGCTCGAAGCCGTACTCGAGGGTGTGCGCCGCGCCGATCTCGGCGACGCCATCTCACCGCTCGAGCCGCGGGCGGCCGAGCGGGCCGACCTCGAACGCGTTCACCCCGCGTGGTATCTCGATCGGATGGAGACGATGTGTGCCGGTGGCGGTGGTCGCATCGATCCCGACACCTATGCGAGCCCGGGCAGCTTTCAAGCTGCGAGCCTGGCTGCGGGCGCTGGACTGACAGCAGTCGCCGCACTTCGCGCCGGCAAGGGCGATGCCGCGTTCTGCGCAGTTCGGCCGCCGGGACATCATGCATCGACAACCGAGTCGATGGGATTTTGCATGATCTCCAATGTCGCCATCGTCGCCGCGTCGCTTGCAGACCAGGGCGAGCGGGTCATGGTGTTCGACTACGACGCTCACCACGGCAACGGTACCCAAGCCGTGTTCTACGACGATCCGCGGGTCTTGTTCGTCAGTTGTCACCAATGGCCGCTGTATCCCGGAACCGGCGATGTCGATGAAACGGGAAGCGGTGCGGGGGCCGGCACCACCCTCAACATTCCATTGCCCGCCGGCGCCACGGGCGACGTGTACCTGCAGGCATTCGATGACCTCGTTGCTGCGGTGGCCGATCGCTTCGACCCGACCTGGGTGATCGTGTCGGCGGGCTTCGATGCCCACCGCGACGACCCACTCACCGATATGGGACTGGCTGCGGGCGACTACGGTCCGTTGACCGGCCGTGTCCTGTCACTGGTACCCGCTGGACGCCGGCTGGTCATGCTCGAAGGCGGATACGACCTCGATGCGTTGACGAGTTGCTCCACCGAGGTCATGCGTCAACTCGCGGGCGTGTCCGCACCCGCCGGCCAGGGCGCAGGTCAACGGGCGGGCGACGTCGAGGGCCCGACATCGGCGGGCCCTGGCTCCGATGCCGTCAATGCCGTGGCTCGCCACTGGCGGCAGCAGGGCTGGTTGTGATCCCGGATCGTTTCCGTCCGGTCCTCGACGAGCTTTCCCCACTGACGGAGCGGTTCATCGCCAGCGGCCATCGCCTGTACTTGGTAGGCGGCACCGTCCGCGATCTGCTGATCGGTGACGACCGCGACGACTTCGACTTCGATGCCACCACCACCGCCCGCCCGGGTGACATCAAAGCCTGCTTGGCAGGTTGGGCAGACGCGGTCTGGACGCAGGGCGAACGCTTCGGCACGATCGGGGCCAAGAAGGACGGCCGTACGTACGAGATCACCACGCACCGCGCCGAGGCCTACAACGACGACTCGCGCAAACCCCATGTCGAGTTCGCCGACGAGATCGAGACCGATCTCTCGCGTCGCGATTTCACGATCAACGCGATGGCGCTCGAACTGACCTCGTCGACTCCGAATCTTGTCGACCCTTTCGGTGGCGTCGGCGATCTGGCGACGCGTACGTTGCGCACACCGTTGTCGCCGGAAGTGTCGTTCAGCGACGATCCATTGCGCATGTTGCGCGCCGCGCGCTTCATCGCTCGCTACCAACTGCAGCCGGTCCCCGAACTGACCACCGCGGTCGCAGCCATGCATGGGCGCCTGGAGATCGTTTCCGCCGAGCGGATTCGCGACGAGCTCGACAAGCTCATCGTGGTCGACCATCCCAGCGCCGGATTGTGGTTTGCGATCGAGACCGGTCTCGCCGACGAGTTCTTGCCCGAGTTGCCGGCGATGCGTCTCGAGCAGGACCCGATCCATCGACACAAAGATGTGTTGACTCATACCCTGGCGGTTGTCGAGAACGTGCGCCCCGGCATGCGTGCTGACTTCGACTTTCGGCGCACTCGTCTGGCCGCCATGTTTCACGATGTCGGCAAACCACAGACCCGCGGTTACCAGCAGGGCAAGGGTGTGACCTTTCACCACCATGACGCTGTCGGCGCACGCATGACACGCAAGCGCCTCACCGCCCTGCGCTACTCCAACGATGATGTCGCGGCGATCACCGAGCTCGTGGCCCTGCATCTTCGGTTTCACACGTACCAGATGGGTTGGACCGACTCTGCGGTGCGTCGCTATGTGCGCGACGCCGGCCCGCTGCTGGGCGAGCTCAACGTGCTGACGCGGTGCGATTGCACGACCCGGAATGAGCGCAAGGCGGCGATCCTGGCGAAGCGGATGGACGAACTCGAGGAACGGATCGGCGAACTTGCCCAATGCGAAGAAATGGCATCGATTCGCCCGGAGCTCGACGGCAAGCAGGTCATGGAGCACCTTGGCATCGGCCCCGGACCACTGATCGGCAGGGCCTTGGCTTTCCTGTTGGAAATCCGCCTGGAGGAGGGCATGATCGGAGACATCGAGATTCGTCGTCGTCTGGATAAGTGGCGGGTTGACCACGAGGGGTGCTGATATTATCGACGCAGGAGTGACCGGCACGCAGTGAAGACCGTTACACAGAACCTGGACGAACCAAGTCGGCGGCTTGATACCTGGCTGACACCTTCGCGCGCCACGGCGGTCAGGTTCGGGCTCATCGGGTTGGCGCTGATTCTGGCGACGACGCTTGTCGAGATCGCCCTGCACGGATCCGACATCGAGGCGTGGGGTGCTGTTTCGGGGTGCGCTCTGGTGCTGGTGCCCGCCTCGGCTGGGCTCCTGAGCCTGGGCAGATATCGCCACGATCGCCAGGTCGAATGGCTCCTGCTCGGGATCGGTGCGCTGGGTTGGGCCTTCGGCCAGTTGCTGTGGATCGTTCAGATCACGGTTGTCGATTCCGAGACCTGGCCGTCGTTTGCCGATATCGGCTATCTGGTGTGGCCCGTCGCGGCGATCGGCGCGATCGTGGTTCACACCCGCCCATTCGAGCGCTCGACGCGCCTCGTTTTCATGGTCGACGCGATGGTGCTGGCCGTTGCGCTCAGTTTCGTTGCCTGGGAGGTGATCATCCGTACCGGCGTCGGCGATCCGGCGCGCTTCTCGCTGCTGGCCCAACTGGCAATGCTCATCTATCCACTCACCGACATCGCTCTCGCAACGATGCTCGGTCTGATGCTGCTGATCGGGCATTCACCGGCGCGGGTCGGCCTTTTGATCGGCGCGGTGTCGTTGACAGTTGCCGATATCGCCTACTCGGCGACTGTCGGTTCGACATCCAACGTCTCCTACGCCGTGTCGTTCCCAGGATGGGTCTTGGGTTTCGCCGTGATCGGGATGGCTGCCGGCATGCCCAGCGGGGGAGTCGTCCGCTACACGCGTCCGACGCTGTCACGGTTGCTCGTCGTACATGTGCCGGCGATGGCCGCTGTCTGGCTGGCGGCGTGGCGCTACATGATCCGCCACTACGACGCGACCACGGTCACGATTGTCATCGGCGTGCTCACCGGACTGCTGATCATCATCGAGCAGCTGGCGACCTGGTATCACTCGTCGACATTGTCGGATCGGCTGCGCGACAACATCTCCAACCTGCGGCACACCGAGGCAGAGCTCCGCGCGTTGCTCGATGACCTTCCCGATGCCGTCATTGTGCTCGATGGCGAAGGGCGCGTCGTCGAGGCCAACAAACTGGCGCTCGAGATCACCGGCCGCTCGCATTCCGAGGTACTCAACAGGACGTTCACGGCGTTGGTACGGCCTGCCGACCGGCCGGTGTTGCTCGGTGTGTGGGACAAACTGCGCAGTGGTCAAAGGGTCAGCAGCCCGGTGTTCCCGTTCGACCATCCCGACGGTCACGAGATCCTGCTCGAAGCCGATGTGCACCTGCCCATGCGGGATCCCGAGCGCATGGTGGTGACACTGCGCGACATCACCAGTCGATTGCGCGAGGCGCACAATCTCGATCTCGCCCGGGAACGGTTCCGACTGGCATTCCACGGGGCGCCAACGGGAATGGCGCTGTCGAGCGCCGACACTGGCGTGCTGATCGATGTCAACGAGTCGCTGGCGACCATGCTCGGTTACACCCGCGGCGAGCTGGTCGGGCGGGCCATGCAATCGATCACTCATCCCGATGATTGGCAGCGCGGCGAGACCCACACTGCGGGCATTGCCGCAGATTCGTACCACATGGAGCAGCGGTACATCCGCAACGACCAGAGCGTGATGTGGGCGAGAGCGTGGGTGTCGGTGATGGACGACGGCGAGGGTCGCAGCCTGGCCATCACCCATATCGAAGACATCACCGAGCAACGCCACAGTGCCGAGCGACTCGAGTGGGCGGCGACTCACGACGAACTCACTCGCCTGCCGAACCGCTTCCGCTTCCTCGACCAACTCGCTCGATTCCTCGAAACCAGCGATCCGGGCGCGGTGGCAGTGATGTTCATCGACCTCGACAACTTCAAGGTCATCAACGACAGCCTTGGTCACGGGGTCGGCGACGAGTTGCTGCGCGGCATGAGCGAACGCCTGCGAGCGGTTGTGCGCGACCGCGACATGCTGAGTCGGTTCGGCGGTGACGAATTCATCGTCATGCTCCGCGATGTCGGCGCAACGGTGTCGCCTGTCGAGATCGCCGAGCGGCTGCGAGCCGAGATCGCCCATCCCCTGGTGGTCGATGGCGCCGAGTTGTTCGTCACCGCAAGCATTGGTATCGCTGTTGCCGATCGCGTCGGCGTGACGACCACCGAGCTGGTTCGCGATGCCGACGCCGCCATGTACCGCGCCAAAGCTCGTGGTCGCGACTGCGTCGAGGTGTTCTCACCCGGTACGCACGACGCAACCGTCTTGACCTTGCGAACCACGAACGAGTTGCGTCGCGGCCTCGAACGGCGAGAGATCGTTCCGTACTACCAGCCGATCGTGCAGCTTGACACCGGCCATCTCATCGGGTTTGAGGTGCTCGCTCGGTGGCGACACCCCGACCGTGGTCTGCTGGGGCCCGATCAGTTCCTGCCGATGGCCGAGGAGACCGGGTTGATCGGCGAGGTCGGTGCTGCAGTACTTCGTACGTCGCTGTCGCAACTCGGTCAGTGGCGGGTACGACTGCCCCGGTTCGCCAACCTCACCGTTTCCGTCAACGTCAGTGGACGTCAATTGATGAGCTCGTCCTTCCATGGAATGGTTTCCGAGTCCTTGGCCGAGAGCGGCCTCACTGCTGACGCGCTGTGGCTGGAGATCACCGAGTCGGCCTTGATGAGCGACGTCAAGGCCGCGACCGTGGCGTTACGCGAGTTACGCAACCTCGGCCTGCATCTCGCAGTCGACGACTTTGGCACGGGGTACTCCTCGCTGACGTACCTCAAGCGGTTCCCGGTGGAGGCGATCAAGGTCGATCGCTCGTTCGTCAGCGGGTTGGGCATTGACCCCGAAGACACCACCATTGTCGAGGCTGTCGTCAAGCTCGGCCACTCGCTCGGGCTACTGGTCGTGGCCGAAGGGGTGGAGACTCCGCTTCAGCTGGCTCGACTGCGCGAGATCAGCTGCGATCATGGTCAGGGCTACGTGTTCGGCCGGCCGCGGCCAGCAGAGCTGGTCGAGTCAGAGTACGCACTGGTCTGAGCAGGCGCAGGCGCGTTCAGTTGCCCTGTTTGCGTGCTCGAAGTACCAGGACCGACGGTGCCACGGCGTCGCGCACATGACGGGTGTTCAACTCGTACACGGTGTCGAAGTGGAAGTTCGTGCGCTCGAACGCCATGTACAGCTCACCGAAGCTGACTCCATCCGAACCGTACGCCCGTCGTGCGGTCGGGTCGGCGCCGTCGAACATGGCCGCCACGGGATGGCGCATTGCCACAACGAATGGCGCGCTCGACTTCAACACCCGGTGGACTTGGCGCAGCAGGCGCGGCAGGTCGTCGATGTTGGCGAGTGTGTGGGCCGCGATGACCAGGTCGACCGACCCGCTGGTGGCCAGGCCGAGATCAGCCAACTCGCCGTGGTGGCATTCGACCTTGACCTCGGCTGCGTCGGCCGCGGCGCGAAGCCGAGCGATCTTGTCGGCTGACGGATCGATGGCGATGGCCTTTGCCCCGGCAGCGGCCATGGTGATGGCGTTGCACGTCGACGCGATGCCCAGTTCGAGAACACGCTTGCCGACGATGTCACCGCACAACCGCAGTTCGCTGTCGTCGGCGACGTTGTCGCCGTACCAGATGCTCATAACCCAACAGTGTGCCCCGTCAGGTTGCGACGTTGGCGGATGCGCAACTCGCTAGCCTTCCGGGAATGGCTTTTGGGATCGACTCACTGCGCGGGGCGCG